>NZ_JAMYQD010000003.1:0-340588 GCF_040320665.1 Mesorhizobium sp. M0626
CCACCACCAGCCCCTCCCGCGGGGCCGGGGCCGCCCCCCCCCCCCCACGGATGGTGTCAGTCGTAAAGTCGAGAGATCAGCCGCGGAAGAGCGACAGGATCGACTGCGAGTTGCCGTTGGCGATCGACAGCGCCTGGATGCCGAGCTGCTGCTGGACCTGGAGGGCCTGCAGACGGGTCGATTCCTTGTTCATGTCTGCGTCGACCAGAGCGCCGACGCCCTTGTCGATCGAGTCCGACAGGTTCGACAGGAAGCTCTTCTGGGTGTCGATGCGCGACTTGGCAGCGCCGAGCGAGGCAGCGCCGGTGGACAGCTTGGCAAGCGCCGTTTCAACAGTGCCGAGCGCGGTGTCGATGGCGGCGGGGGTAACCGCCGTGGTGCTGGGGTCGAAGAAGGCCGCGGCGAGCAGGCCACCGACGATGCCGCCCGTGCCGGCGACATCGAGAACCTGCGTATCGGCAGCCTTGACGTCGATGGTGTCGATGGTGACGGTCGCGCCGGTACGGTTGTAAGCCGCAACGATCTTCAGGTCGGACGCGGCGGCAGCGTCGTTCTGCAGCAGGTTCGAGCCGGCGAAGTTGGCGTTGGCGACCGAGGACTTGATCTGCGCCTGGATGGCGTTGATTTCGGTCGCGATCTTCTGCTGGTCTTCCTTCGAGGCGCTACGGGCAGTGACCAGCTTGGTCTTGATCAGGTCGACCTGGTCCTTGACGTCGTTGATGGCGGTGTAGGCGGTGTCAACCTTGCCGGCGCCGAGGCCGAGGGCGTCCTGCACGGCCGAGTTGGCCTTGTTGTCGGACTTCATCGAGGTCGCGATCGACCAGTAAGCGGCGTTGTCGGAAGCGGTGGCAACGCGGTAGCCGGTCGAGATGCGGGCCTGCGTCTGCTCGAGGGATTTGTTGGTGTTGTTCAGGCTCTGCAGCGCGGTCAGCGCCGAGGCGTTCGTCATGATACTGGACATGGCTACTCGTACCTTGATTTTTACAGGGTGTTTTTGACATACCGGCTTTTCCGGTATGACGGAGCGGCATCATGCCAATGATCGTGAGACCCGATCACCCGCCATCTGCGAGCAATATGCGGGCAAGTCCCTACCAAAGGGCTAAACGGGACGGTTAACCGGAAATATATTGCATAAAACTTTAGCAAGGCGCCAACGGCGCGCGGACGGTCAGGTGAAGGAGCGCACCAGGCTGCCGACAAGCAGGTTCCAGCCGTCGATGAGGACGAAGAACAGGATCTTGAAGGGCAGCGAAACGACGGTCGGCGGCAGCATCATCATGCCCATGGCCATGGTGATGGTGGCGACGATCAGGTCGATGACGAGGAACGGCAGCACGATCAGGAAGCCGATCTCGAAGCCGCGGCGGATTTCGGAGATCATGAAGGCCGGCACCAGGATGCGCAGGTCGACGGTGTCCCTGGCAACGACCTGGCCGCGTTCGCGGGCGAGATCGGCGAACAGGTCGAAGTCCTTGTCGCGGACATTGTGCAGCATGAAGGTGCGGAACGGGTCCGAAATCTTTTCGAACGCCTCGGTCTGGCTGATCTGGTTGTCCATCAGCGGCTTGACGCCGGTGTTCCAGGCCTGGTCGAAGGTCGGCGCCATGACGTAGAAGGTCATGAACAGCGACAGCGAGATCAGGATCAGATTGGCCGGCGTCGACTGCAGGCCGATGCCGGCGCGCAGGATCGAGAAGGCGATGACGAAGCGGGTGAAGCTCGTCACCATGATCAACAGGCCCGGCGCCACCGACAGCACGGTGATCAGACCGAACATCTGGATGATATAGCCGACGGTGGCGCCGTCGGCCTTGCCGATGCCGCCGAGATCGAGCTGCTGGGCGGCGGCGACAGAGGTGGCGGCGACGACGATCGCGGCGGCGAGGACGAGTTTTCTCATTCGAGCAGCAATGTCCTGATCAGAACCTGTTTGGCATGGCCACCGCTGCGGATTGCGGCGCGCTCCTCGAGGTCGGCTTTCAAATGCTGGTAGCCGCTGGCGCCTTCGATCTGATGCATCTTCAGGGTGCGGACCATGGCAAGCAGGTCCTGGTGAATGCTTTCGGTAAGTTCCGGCGGCTGCGGCGCATCGTAGACCACCGACGCTTCCAGCCTTATCCAGGTGTCAGCAGGCGAAGCCAGATTGGTGGTGATCGGCGCCAGCTGGACAAGCGTCGGCCCGGTGCCGGGAGCATGTTCGGCCGCCTTGCTCGGTTGCTCGGCATTGGACTGGTTCTCCGGTGCGGCGGGCACAGGCACCGGTCCCCCGACGCCCTTCAGATAGCCGCCGGACATCCAGCCCATGCCGATCGCGGCGCCCGTCACCGCCAGCAGCATCGCAAGCTGGATGACAAGCGACGGGCCCTTTTTTTGCTGAACCTGTTCGACATTTGCCACGGCGCCGTTCTCCAGTCCTAAAAGGGGAGGACTTGGTCGAGGATCTGCTGACCGTAAGCGGGCTGCTGGATTTCGCTGACGCGGCCGCGGCCGCCATAGGAGATGCGCGCCTCGGCGATGCGTTCATAAGAGATGGTGTTTTCAGCGCCGATATCGGATGGACGCACCATGCCGGCGATGGTCAGCACTCTGAGCTCGTAATTGACGCGCACCTCCTGTGAGCCCCGGATCATCAGATTGCCGTTGGGCAGGACTTCGGTGACGACGGCGGCGACGTTGAGCTCGAGGTTCTCCGAGCGCTTGATTTCGCCGTCCGCATTGGTTTCGGTGGTGGAGCTCAGCCCCGCGTCGCCCTTGCCGCTGGTGGTGGCACCTTCCCATCCGAGGTTGACGTCATAGCCGAGCTTGCGCCCGGCGGTGCGGCTGCGGTCGTTCTGGTTCTTGAAGTTGGCCTTGTCGTTGAGCTTGATCCTGACGGTGAGGATGTCGCCGTCGCGCAGCGCGCGTGGGTCGGTGAACAACCGGCTCTGGCGATCATCCCACAGCGAGAATTTCTTCACTGGCGCGGGTGGCGTTTCGGGATAGGAGTAGGGCGCATTGACGCTGCCGGTAATGCCGGTGCCAACCGGCGACAGCGCCGGCTCCCTGCCGATCTCCCTGGGGTCGGAGGCGCAGCCGGCAAGTGAAGCGGTGGCGACCAGGGCGAGTATATGCGACTTCATGACGGGTCTACCCTTCGCGCCGCGCTGGCCATAATGCCGGTGAGCGTGGCTGCCGCCTTCTGGTCCATTTCGTTGAGAATGACGCCGGCCTTGCGCGAATCGAGTTTCATCAGGATGGCGGCGGCGAGATCGGTGTTGACCATGGCCAGGCGCTCGGCCGCGGCATCCGGTTTCATGCCGGCATAGATCTTGACGACGCCATCCTCGGCGCGGGCCAGGAAAACTTCACGCCGCTTCAGCCATTGCTCGTATTCGGCGCGCTTGTCGTCCAGCGCCTTCATGCGCTGGTCGATGCCAGCCTGCAACTGCTTCAACTCGTCGGCCTGCAGCGCGTAACGGCGGTCGCGGGCGGCGTCGGCGATGTTGGAGCAGAAGCGCTGGATCTCGCTTTCATCGGGCACCTTCTCGCGGACCAGCTGCTGCACTGCCGCCGGCTGTTGCCCGCCAGGAAGAACCTGCCGCACCGCTTCTTCCGCGCGAACAGTGCCGCCGGCAAGGACGGTGGCGGCGATGACGCAAGCCGCCAAGGCTGCGCTTCGGCGGTGCTGCTTTTGGGAAAAGAAATCGATCATCGGTATGGCCTATTGGAGAACCAGATCGGCCTGCAAAGCGCCGGCCGACTTGATGCCTTGCAAAATGGCAATGATGCCGTCCGGCTTGACGCCGAGACGGTTGAGGCCCGACACCAGCGTTTCGAGGTTCGGTCCGTCGAGCACATTGACGCGGGCGTCAGGCCGCGTGGCATCGATGGTGGTGAAGGGTTCCTCCGCTGTCACGCCCTTGGAGAACGGTTCCGGCTGGACGATCTTCGGCTGTTCGGTGATGCGCACGGTGAGCGTGCCGTGGCTGATCGCCACCCGCGAGATCTTGACCTCGTTGCCGATGACGATGGTGCCGGTGCGTTCGTCGATGACGACGCGTGCCGGCGTGTCGGTCTCGACCACCAAATTCTCGATCTCGGCGTAGAAGCGCGCCGCCGAAATATTCTTCGGCCGCCTGATCTGCACGGTACGTGCATCGCGCTCCGCCGCCACGCGCATGCCGAAGCGTTGCGAGGTGTAGCCGTTGATGGCGTCGGCGATGCGAACGGCAGTGGAGAAATCGGGGTTGCGCAATTGCAAGGTGAGCAGCGCCTGGTCCTCGAATTCGGCGCGCACCGTGCGCTCGACGATGGCGCCGTTGGGCACGCGGCCGGCCGTCGGCACGCCCTGCGTCAGCTTTTCGGCATCGCCTTGGGCAGTGAAGCCGGAAACGATGACCGAGCCTTGCCCGACAGCATAGATCTCGCCATCGGCCGCCTTCAGTGGCGTCATTATCAGCGTGCCGCCGGCAAGCGATGTGGCGTCGCCCATGGAGGAGACGTCGATGTCGATGCGGGCGCCCGACTGCACGTAAGGCGGCATGTTGGCGGTGACGATGACGGCGGCGACGTTCTTGGCCCGCGCGCTGCCACCTTCGGTGGCGATGCCGAGATTTTCGAGCATGGCGCGGATCGACTGTTCGGTGAAGGGCGAATTGCGCAGGCTGTCGCCCGATCCGGCGAGGCCGATGACGAGGCCGTAGCCGACGAGCTGGTTGTCGCGCGAAGCCTGCAGCTGCGCAATGTCCTTGATGCGCGATGCGACCTGGCCGGGTGGCAGAGAGCTTGGGCCGTTGGAGACCCTGAACATGCGGTTGGTGGTGGCCGGATCGTATTCGGGATCGACAAAGGCGCCGCCATTCTGGCCGGCAAGATCGCGCTTTTGCTTCGGCGTAAGACCGTCGGCCAGCGCCGGCTGCAGGCCGACAACGGCCGCGAGCAGAAGGGCAGCTCCGCGTCTCATGACGCGCTGACCCGGATGGTGCCGTCAGCCATCACCGTGCCGGAAAAGATCTTGCCGCTGTCTGTGTTGCGGACCTTTATCAAATCGCCGGCGGCACCCGGCTGCAGCGACACCGCCGTGGCCGAAATGGTGAGGTCGCCGGCGATGAAATAGACCTGCACGTCGGCGCCCTGTTCGACCAGCCAGGCGTCGCGGATGGCGGCGACCGGGATATAGCGGCCGGGCAGCAGCGTGCGCTTGGCGACCTTGCCCTGGAGTTCCATGGCCCGCGTGGCGACCGCATCTGGCCTGTGCTTGCCGGGGAGCAGCGTCACCGGTTTCAGCACGCCGGTGTCGATCATCTCGCCGGGATAAATGACCCGGTTGGGGATCAGAACGATCTCGCCGGTTGCCTGACTGCTCGCGACCTGAGTGGTGGTCTGCTGGTCTGCGCTCTCCTGGGCAAACGCCGGCACACCGCCGGCCACCAGCGCCAGGATCAGCGCGGTGCGGCAAAGCGCGGAGCGGAAGGCCGGAGAGACCATCAAATCTTACCTGATGTTCTTGGACACGACGGAGGCCATGTCGTCGGCGGCCTGGATGACCTTGGAGTTCATCTCATAGGCGCGCTGCGCCGAGATCAGCTCGGTGATTTCCTTGACCGGATCGACGTTGGAGGCCTCGAGATAACCCTGCTCGACCGAGGCGAAGCCGGGATCGCCGGGCACGCCGACATTGGCCGGGCCGGAGGCCGGCGTCTCCTGGAACAGATTGTCGCCGAGCGGCGCGAGGCCTGCTTCATTGGCGAAGTTGGCGAGCTGCAGCTGGCCCAGCAGCTGGAGGTCGGTCTGGCCGTCGATGCGGGCAAAGACCTGGCCGGTCTTGTTGACGACAACTTCGATGGCATCGGTCGGCACGGTGATGGCCGGGATGACATTGGCGCCGTCGACGGTCACCAGCTGGCCGGTGGCGTTGGTGTTGAAGGCGCCGGCGCGGCTGTAGAGCGTGCCGCCGTCGCCGCCCTCGATCTGGAACCAGCCGCGGCCCGTCAGCGCCATGTCGAAACTGTTGCCGGTCGAGGTCAGTTCGCCCTGCGTATGGACGTTGCGCACCGCCGTCGTCTTGACGCCGAGGCCGATCGACACGCCTTCCGGCACAAGCGATGAATTGGAGCGGTTGGGCACGCCCTGCGTGCGGTCGACCTGGTAGAGCAGGTCGGAGAATTCGGCGCGCGCGCGCTTGTAGCCGGTGGTGTTGATGTTGGCGATGTTGTTGGCGATGACTTCCAGATTTGTCTGCTGGGCATTCATGCCGGTCGCTGCGATGGCGAGTGCTTTCACGGCAAGTTCTCCTCAGATGCCCATACGGCTGATTTCGAGATAGGCGGAGACGACCTTGTCGCGAATGGCGATCGTGGTCTGCAGGGCCTGCTGGGCGCTCATGACGGCGTCGACGACCTGGCGGGTGTCGGCGTCGCCCCTCAGCGCCTGGATCGACACCTGCTCGGCATTCTGCAAGGTGTTGACGGTCTTTGAAGCAGCCTGGCTCAGCGCTTCGGCGAAGGTGGTGCCGATTTCGCTGCCGGCCATCGGCGCCCTGGTGCCCTGGAACAGGTCGGTCGTGGTATCGGCGCCGCCGATCTCCGGCTTGAGGGGAAGCGATCCGATACCGCCAATGCCGCTGATCATTACTGGTTCCTCATCAGGTCGATGGTCATGGAGATCAGATCACGCGCCTGCTTGATGACCTGAAGGTTGGCTTCGTAGGAGCGGTTGGCTTCGCTCATGTCGGCCATCTCGACCAGCACGTTGACATTGGGCATCTTGACGTAGCCCTTGTCGTCGGCGGCCTCGTTGCCGGGCTGGAATTCGACGGGAAAGTCGCTGGGGTCGCGGTCGATGGAGTTGACCTCAACCGTCGTGCCACCCGAGGCACGATCGAGTTCCGAGACGAAACTGATGGTCTTGCGGCGATAGGGGTCGGCGCCCGGGGTGTTGCCGGTCGACTGCGCGTTGGCAAGGTTTTCCGAAACGACGCGCAAACGGTCAGACTGGGCGCTGAGGCCGGACGCGGCGATCTTGAGGGCTGAGGTCAAAGCGTCCATGGTCAGCTCTTCACCGCCATCATCATCATCGAATGGAAGGCCTTGACGATCGCGGTGTTGAGTTCAAACGAGCGGCGGACCTCGCCGGCCTTCATCAGTTCGTTCTCGACCACGACCGTGTTCTTCGAGGGCATGATGGCGCCGGTCGTCTCTTCTGGCTTGACCGTGAAGCCGGCATTGGTGGCGGCAGTGCCGAGGTGGCCTGCCTGGGTGGCGGTCAGCGACACTGCCGTGCGGTCGAGCACCTTCTCAAACGGCTCGACATCGCCGGCGGTGTAGCCCGGCGTGTTGACGTTGGCGATGTTGCCGGCAATGGCCGACTGGCGCACCGACAGCCATTGCGACTGCTTGGCGGCGAGATCGAAAAGATTGACGGGCTCCATGGGGATCTCCGGGCTGGTACGTACAAGACTAGGCTGCCAGTCTTGCGCGGACCTTGCGCGGCTCGGGGGTAAATCCGGTGTGCCGCTATTTGGAGAGTTCGATCACCTGGTCGGTGCTGGTGACCATGACCCACTTGCCGCCCCGTTGCTCGATCGACGAGACGACGCTGGTATCGGGCAGCTTCGAGCCGCGCTGGACGATCCACAGGCCGGCATCGTCCTCGATCATGGCGCGGCCATTGGCGACATGAACCATGCGAAATTTGGCGCCCGCCGGGAAGGGCTGCTCGTCGACGCCGGGAGGCTGGGTCTTGTCCTCGGGGTCCTGCAGCGTGCCGGTGGCGAACAGGTCGACATCGGGAACATCGTTTGCCGTCAGCGGCTGACCGCTGTTCTCCATCTGCGAGCCGCCGCTGACCCGCCCTGCATTGGTGCCGCTGCCGCCGAACTTGATCGCCTGCACGCCGAACTGGTCCTGATTGAAGAAGATATACCAGGGAAACAGCGCGCAGATCAGGCCAAGCGTGATGCCGAGCGCGGCAAAGACGATATCGCTGCGGCGGTCGGATTTCTTGTCGAGCCTGGGATATTGCGGCCTTGGCGGCTGCGGCCATTCGGTGACCGGGAACAGCCCGTCGAGAAGCGAGTCACGACTGGTCTCGATCGCTTCTTTGGGGCCGGCGCGAGGGGTCCTTGGCAATTCAGGCTTGACGACGCTGGGCAAGGCAGGCTCGGCCAAGCGAGGCACAGTGGACTCGACTACGCTGGCTACCCTGGGCAAGAATGGCCTGGCGGCCCTGGCCAGAATGGCCTCAGCCTTGGCGGCCTTGTCGAGATCGGCCTTTGCCCTGACAGCTCTCGCTTCGTTGGCCCGGGCTTCCTCGGCGGCACTGGCCTCTGCGATCATCTCGCGCAAAAGCCGCTCGGTGTACTGAAGCTCAGTCTCCTGCATCGACACTTTGCTTGCCTTTCAGATGACGGGCGAGGTCGGAGAATGCGTCGCTCGAGGCGCGATCCCTGGGCGACTGCGTCAGCGCCTCGTAGATCAGCGGCACCTGGCGCACGGCAATATCGAGCTCGGCATCGGCGCCGCCCTGATAGGCACCGAGCAGGCGGATGTCGCGGGTGTCCTCGAAGCGCGAGATCATCGATTTCAGCCTGGTCACCAGCATGCGTTGCTCGGGGCTCCATGCCTTGTCGGCGAGGCGCGAGATCGACGACAGCGGATTGACCGGGGGGTAGCGGCCCTGTTCGGCAATGGCGCGGTCGAGCACGACATGGCCGTCGAGGATGCCGCGTACCGAATCGGCGACCGGGTCGTTGTGGTCATCGCCGTCGACCAGCACCGAGATGATGGCAGTGATCGATCCCTGTCCTTTGATACCGGGGCCTTCAGCGCCAGGTCCGGCGCGTTCGAGCAGCTTCGGCAGGTCGGTGAAAACCGAAGCGGGATAGCCCCGGGCGACCGGCGGCTCGCCGGTGCCGGTCGCCACCTCGCGCAGCGCATGGGCAAAGCGGGTAATCGAATCCAGCACCAGCAGCACGCGATGGCCCTGGTCGCGAAAATGTTCGGCAACGCGCATGGCGGTATCCGGCGCGCGCCGGCGCATCATGGCGCTCTCGTCGCTGGTGGCGACGACGGCGACCGTCTTGGCCATGCTCTCTGCGCCGATCGTGTCTTCGAGGAATTCGCGTACCTCGCGGCCGCGCTCGCCGATCAGCGCCACGACCACGGTGTCGAAGGCGTCGGCGCCGGCCAGCATGGCGAGCAGCGTCGACTTGCCGACGCCGGAACCGGCAAAAATGCCGAGGCGCTGGCCGAGGCAGAGCGGCGTGAAGATGTCGATGACCTTGACCCCGGTCGTGAAGGCGGTGCCGACGCGCTGCCGCGCCATGGCGCCGGGCGTGGTGCCGTCGCCGCTCGCAGCCTCGCCGATCCTGATCAGCGGCGGGCCGCCATCGATGACGCGGGTCAGCGCGTCGATGGCGCGCCCGCGCCACGAGGCAAGCGGCGTTACCGTCAGCGGGCCGCGGCGAAACACGGCGTCGCCGATGCCGGCGTCGGCGCTGCGTTCGAAGGGGGCGATGACGACTTCGTCGCGGCCGATCCTGACGATCTCGCCGCGGCGCGTGCCGGCATTGCCGCGCTGTTCGACGAGGTCGCCAAGCCTGGCGACTTCAGACAGGCCGCGCACCTTGTAATGCGTTGGCGAAACCTCCGAAACACGGCCGCCGCGCCGCAGCAACGTCTCGGTGTCATCGAAGCGGCGCCAGATCCGCTCCAGCGCAGCCAGCCGGTTTTCCGGTGCTGTCTCCGGTTGCCGTTCAAGCGCGCGTATCGATGATTTGCTGCTCGACATGCTGCTACGACTTGGAGCCGAGCGTCTTGATGGCGTCGTCGGTCGAGGCATCTGTCTGGCGCATCAGCGCCGCCGTGTTCTCGAAGGCGCGCTGGACCATGATCAGGCGCGTCATCTCCAGCACCGGATTGACGTTGGATTCCTCGACATAGCCCTGCGCGACGCCGAGATCGGAACGGTCGGTGACCGGCTCCGGCGCACGCGCGGGCACGATGCCAGAATTGCCGTAGCGGACGAAATTCGGGCCGGGATCGAAATTGAACAGGCCGATGGCGCCGACGAGCTTGTCGCCCTGGCGCAGCGAGCCGTCGGCGCCCGCCTTGGGTGGGCCGTCGCGCGGGTCGAGCTGGATCGGCGCACCGCCGGCGTCGAGCACCGGATGGCCTTCGAGCGACATCAACTCGCCGTTCTCGTTCATCGAAAAACGTCCGTCGCGCGTCATCACGGTGCCGGCCGGGGTGTCGATGCCGAACCAGGCATCGCCCTGGACGGCGAAGTCGAACGGGTTGCCGGTCTGCGTCATCGCGCCATGCGCGCCGGACAAATAGGTCTTGCCGGAGGAGGCGAAGGACACCGATTTGGGGCCGCTGCCGGAGACGACATCCTCGAACTTCACGCCGGTGGCGCGAAAGCCGATGGTCGAGGCGTTGGCGACATTATCGGCGATGGTGTCGAGACGGCGCTCAAGCGCGATCTGCGAGGAAAGGGCGACGTAAAGGCTGTCCTGCATGGTGTTCTCAGAATCTCAGTTTCTGCATGGCCATCATCAGATCGGTCGAGATCCCGACGGTGGTCGGCTGCGCAAACAGCACACCGATCGATGTCTGGGCGGTCGAGGTCGGATGATTGATTTCCCAAAGGCTGGTGAAGCGGGTGAGGAATTTCTCGAGCTTGGCCGGGTCGGTGAAATCGGTGAGGTCGAGCTTTGCCTCGAAGGCCTGCGCCTGCTTGTCGATATCTGCGGCAGCGAAGGAATCGGGCAGGCCGATGGCGGTGCGTACCACGCTGGCCAGGGCCGTGTCGGCCAGCACGTCGTACCAGTTGGTGATGGTCGAGGCCTTGCGCTCGAAATAGAGCGCCAACCGCACGCCCTCATTGGTCTTGCCGGCGTCTTCTTCCAGGGTCTGGCGCATGTATTTGTCGACCACCGGCTGCTGCGACGGGCTGCGGGTCGTTGCCGCTTCGCCGTAGGCCTCGAAATTCAACGAGGTGGCGAGCCTGGCATAGGCCTTGTTGGAGAGCTTGTTGGCGACACTGGCGGGATCGCGGACACCGCCCTCAAGGACATCACGGACGAGATCCTTGTTGGTGGTCGCCGGATCGAGCCCGCTTGCGGACAGAGCATAGTTATAAAGGCGGCTGTCGGCCATCAGGTCGTCGACCGATTTCACCTTGGTGATGTTGGCGAGGTAGTAGCTGGTCTCGGCCTGGACGGCGTCCGCATTCGGCTTGATGAGGCCAAGACTGGACTCGGTCGTGTAGAGCTTCGGCGTGGTCTTCAGCACGGCGTCGCGGGTGGTCGTCTGATCACCATACTGGGCGAAATTGAAGGCCGTGACGAAGTTGGCGTAGCTTTTGTCGGTCAACAAATTGGCGGGGCTCAACGGATCGGCAACGCCGCCGGTAAGCATGGTGCGGATCTGCTTCGTCGTCTGGGTCGATGCATCAAGCCCATAGGCAGCCATGGCGAAGGTCAGCAGGCGCTTGTCCTTCAGCAGGTCTTCGATGGACTTCACCTTGGAGATGTTGGCTGCGTAGTAGTCGGCCTCGCCCTTGATGTATTGCGCGGTCGGCTTGACGAGCAGCAGCCCGGTTCCGCCGATCACAGCTTTTGGGACCGCCTGCTGGACGGCGTCGCCCGCCGTAGCCTGGTCGCCATATTGGGCAAAATCGAAAGCCGCGACGAAAGCCGCATAGCCCTTGTTTGTCGACGTGTTTGCGGGGCTGTTCGGGTCGGTGACGCCGCCTTCCAGCATGGCCCGCACGGTCGCAGCCGGCTCGGCGTCGGCGTCCAGGCCGAACGCGGCCATCGCATAGGTGAGCAGGCGATCGTTGCCCATCAGGTCGTCGATCGATTTTACGTTGGAAATGTTGCTCAGGTAGTACGAGGTTTCGCCCTTGTAGTAGGTGAAGCCGTTCTGCGAAGGGCCGACCGAGACCTGGAGGCCGTAATTGTTGGTCACGCCCTGCTGCGCCGAATTGTAGCTCGTGGCATTAGGGCCCAGGGCGGCGAAATTGAAGGCCGACACGAACTCGGCATAACGCTTGTCGCTCAGTTTGTTGGCGAAGCTGTCGGAATCCGACACCCCTTCCTTCAGGGCTTTGACCATGAAGGCCTTGGCGTAAGCCATGTCGCCGAGACCGAAGGCCTTCATGGCATATTTGAACAGCCGGTCGTTCTTTACGAAATCGTCTATCGATTTCACGCTGCCGATGTTGGCGAGATAGTAGTCGGTGTCGCGCTTGGTGATCGGCTCCGCCTCGATGCGGTCGATCGCCTTGGGGATGTCCCTGGCGATGAGCTGGTAGCTGGTAAAAGTGCTCAACACGACATGCCTCCGGTCGCAACTTCAAAAGCAAGAGTATGCGGACTTGCTTGCGCGAGGCTGAATCGCCTCACCTTGCATGATTCAAGCCTCACACAAGGCACGGGGGCTATCGGTTAGGCCTGACGTGATGCGGAAGGATCTGGCGTGGGCATTCTGATCGGACTTGTGGTGACGCTCGGCTGTGTTCTCGGCGGCTTCATGGCGATGGGCGGCCATCTGCATGTGCTGATGCAGCCTTGGGAAGCGGTGGTCATCTGTGGCGCCGCACTTGGAACCTTTCTCGTCGCCAACCCGATGAAGACGGTCAAGGACACCGGCAGGGGTATCCTCGAAGCGTTCAAGCAGGCGGTGCCGAAGGAGCGCGACTATCTGGAGACGCTGGGCGTGCTGCACAGCCTGATGCGTGAACTGCGCTCGAAGTCGCGCAGCGAGGTCGAGGCACATATCGACAATCCGGAGGAATCGGCGATCTTCCAGGCATTCCCGACCGTGCTCAAGAATCACGACCTGACGAATTTCATCTGCGACTACTGCCGCATCATCATCATCGGCAATGCCCGCTCGCATGAGATCGAGGCGCTGATGGACGAGGAAATCCAGACCATCAAGTCCGACAAGATGAAGGCTTACCATGCGCTGGTGGCCGTGGGCGATGGTCTGCCGGCGCTCGGCATCGTCGCCGCCGTGCTCGGCGTGGTCAAGGCGATGGGCGCGCTCGACCAGTCGCCCGAAATCCTCGGCGGCCTGATCGGCGCCGCCCTTGTCGGAACCTTCCTCGGCATCTTCCTGTCCTATGCGGTGGTCGGGCCGGTCGCCACCAAGATCAAGACGGTGCGCGAGAAGAAGAACCGCCTCTATATCATCGTCAAGCAGACGCTGCTTGCCTACATGAACGGCGCCCTGCCGCAGGTGGCCATCGAGTTCGGTCGCAAGACCATCTCGTCCTATGAGCGGCCGACGATCGATGCCGTCGAGCAAAGCACGATGAACACAGCTTCCGCCGAGAAGAAAGCGGCTTGAGCCATGCATGACGACAGACAGGACCGCACGCCGTCATGACAAGTCCTGGCAGCCCCTCGCAAGCCCGCTCGCTGATCATCGAGCGTCTGGTCGGTGACAGCGGTGAGGCCGCTCACGTCATCGGCACCGGGCGCTCGATGGGGGAGCGCGCACTGCCGCTGCTGCAGAAGAGCCTGGCCGGCGAGCTCGGTGCACCGGTCACCGTCGAGCTGCGCACGGTCGAGATCAGCCGTGTTCCCGATGCCCGCACGAATGCCGGCGATGCCTTTGCCATGGCCATCATAGCATCGCCGACGTCTTCGGATGCGATGACGCTGGTGGCTGATGCGCCGGCCATCGCCGTGATGGTGTGCGCGCTGTTCGGCGGCGATCCGGATCAGCCGGTTTCGCCGATCGAGCGCGCTCTGTCGCAGATCGAGACCGATGTCGCGACCACGGTCTTCCAGGAAGTTGCGCAGGCGTTGAACGGATCGGGCCGGCGCTCGCTCGAGCTGCGGCTGCCGGTGCCGCGGGCGCTTTCGGGCAGCGAAGCCAAGCGCCGCGTGCTGCGCGATGGCGCGGCGGTGCGCATCGTCTTCGGCATCTCGACGCCGACCGACAGCGGAACGGTCACGGTGATGATCCCGCAGCGCATCCTGCTGGCCACACGCGGTATCGCCGATGTCCACGACAGCGAAGGCACGACCTCCGACTGGCGGGCACGTTTTTCCGAAGAAGTGATGCGCTCGACGGTGACGCTCGAAGCGACCATGCCGCTGGCCCGCCTGACGCTCGGCGACCTCGCCGGCTTCGAGCCGGGCCAGATCATCGAGCTCGAGGAGACGGCGCAGTCCCAAGCCAAGCTGAGCGCGCGCGACAAGACGCTGTTTGTCTGCGAGTTCGGTAAACTCGGGCAGAACTACACCGTCCGGATCAGGCATCCTTACGATGCCGGTCAGGATTTTATCGATGGGCTCATGCCGGGCTGACGCCGGGCAAGCCCAAGCATCTGGAGACGAGTGATGGCCAAGACCAAGGTGGAAGCCAATATCGACCAGCCGGACGAACAGCTCGACCGCGCCATCGAGGAATTGCGCGGTGTCCTCCAGGAGGAGGAAAAGCGCCCCGACGCCGCCTTGCGGGCTGCCACGTCCGGCGCCAATTCGAACATCATCATGAGCATCCCCGTCGATGTGCAGATCATCCTCGGCAGCACGGAAATGTCGGTGTCGGACCTGATGGCGCTGCAGAAGGGCTCGACGGTGGCGCTCAACCGGCGCATCGGCGAACCGGTCGATGTCGTGGTCAACGGCCGCAAGATCGCGCGCGGCGAAATCACCGTGCTGGAAAGCGATCCGTCGCGCTTTGGCATCAGGTTGACCGAAATCATCGCTGCGACCAAGGGCGCTTGAGCAATGAATGACATGCGGTCTCAGCAGGAGCGGATGCCATGACGACGCCGGTGACGCTCACGCGCCCGCAAAAGGCCGCCGCCATCCTGGTGGCGATGGGCAAACCTTCGGCCAGCCGGCTGCTGAAATTCTTCAAGCAGGAAGAACTGAAGGCACTGATCGAAGGGGCGCGGCTGCTGCGGACCATTCCGCAAAGCGATCTTGAACGCATCGTCGCCGAATTCGAGGCCGAGTTCACCGAAGGTGCGGGCCTGCTCGATTCCGCCGACCGGATGGACACGATCCTCAATGAATCGCTGTCGCCCGAAGAGATGAGCGCCATCATGGGCGACAAGCGCTTCGAGGTTGCGCCGGAAGGGCCACCGCCGATCTGGCCGGAGCTGGAAAAGCTCGAACCGACGCGTCTGGGCGCGTTCCTTGCCACCGAGCATCCACAGACCGCGGCCATGGTGCTGTCGAAGCTTGCGCCGCAGGCCGCCGCCAACATTTTGCTGACCATGGAAAAGCCGATGCGCAGCGAGATCATCAAGCGCATGGTGACGATGGCGACCATTCCGGACGCGGCGACCAGGATCATCGAGAACCAGCTGCGCGCCAGCGTGCTGGCGCAGACAGCGACCAAGGATATCTCGGCCGGACAGGCGCGCGTCGCCAGTGTGCTCAACGAAATGGACAAGCCGCAGCTGGAAGAGGTCATGCAGGATCTGGAAGAGGCCGGCACGCCGGACCTCGGCGGTGTCCGCTCCAGGTTGTTTGCCTTCGACGATCTGCCGCTTTTGACGCAGAAGGCGCGGGTGCTTCTGTTCGACGGGCTGTCGACCGAACTGATTACGCTGGCGCTGCGCGGTGCACCACCCGCATTGACGGAGTCGGTGCTGTCGGCGATCGGCGCACGGTCGCGGCGCATGATCGAGTCCGAGCTCGGACAGGGCTCGGAAGGCATTCAGCTTGCCGACATCATGACGGCGCGCAAGAACATCGCGGTGGCGACAATCCGGCTTTCGCGCGAGGGGGCTTTCGAACTGCCCTCATCGCAGCAGAGCGAAGCGGCTTAACGCCGAGCGCTGAATGGCTGAAGCGGCGGACAAAGACTCCAAAACCGAAGACGCGACCGAAAAGAAGATCCGCGACACCGTCGAACAGGGCAAGCTGCCCCATTCGCGAGAGGCCGCACTTCTGGCGTCCTTCATCGCCATACTGCTGTTCACCGTCTTCTACGCCAAGGACGCGGTCGTTGATCTCGGCATGTTCCTGTCGATGTTCCTGGAAAAGCCCGAGGCGTGGCCGATGGACACCGAGACCGACGTCATCGCGCTCTACAAGACCGTGATGATGGAAATAGGCAACGCCGTCGTCAGCCTGCTGGTGCTGTTGGTGGTGGCCGGCATCGGCGCCTCGGTGCTGCAGAACATGCCGCAAGTCGTCGGCGAGCGGATCCGGCCGCAACTGTCGCGCATCTCGATAGCTAAGGGCTGGACCAGGATGTTCGGTATTCAGGGCTGGGTGGAATTCCTGAAATCGCTGGGCAAGCTCGGCTTCGCCAGTATCGTGCTCTACTTCACGCTGTCGCAGGACTACCGCCAGCTCCTGGCCGGCATGATCACCAACCCCGTCGCTTTCGGCCTCGTCATCAAAAGCATCACCGTCGACATATTGGTGGCGATCGTCTTCGTCATGGGGCTGATCGCGGCGGTCGACGTCGTCTGGTCGCGCTTCCATTGGAAGCAGGATCTGCGGATGACCAAGCAGGAGGTCAAGGACGAGTTCAAACAGTCCGAGGGCGACCCGATCATCAAGTCGCGGCTGCGCTCGCTGGCGCGTGACAGGGCGCGCAAGCGGATGATGACGGCGGTGCCGCGCGCGACGCTGATCATCGCCAATCCGACGCACTTTTCCATCGCGCTCAGATATGTCCGCGACGAGGATTCAGCGCCCCTGGTGCTGGCCAAGGGCCAGGACCTTGTGGCGCTCAAGATTCGCGAGATTGCCAAGGAGCACAACATCCCGATCTTCGAGGACGTGGCGCTCGCCCGCTCCATGTACAAGCAAGTTTCGGTTGATAGCGTGATCCCGTCGCAATTCTACCAGGCCGTCGCCGAACTGGTGCGGATCGTCTACTCCAAAAAGGCTGAGCGGAGACAAATTTCATGAACCGCCAACCGCACGCAAAATCCCGCGAACTCATCGTTGCCAAGGCCATCGAGCAGGTGGTCGACGAGTTGCGGCTGATCGACGTCGCCGACTACATCGCCTTCATCCGGCTCGAGCATTTCGCTTGCCTGTCGGATCTGGTGGATTCGGCTGTGGAGCTTTTTTTCCTGCCAGGCACGCTCAGGCTCGGCCATGGCGGAGAGGCACATGTCGACTGGAGCGGCAGCCCGCGCATCGTGCTCGATCTCGAGCTTCGGCCGCCGGGCGTCACCGTCTATTTCCAGCTGACGCTGAGCCAGGAGAGGTCTTCGGTCGCGGTCAACTATGTGTCGTTCGAAAAGCCCGGGGAGGACCCCGAGCACAACACCGCTTTGCTGGAGACGGTGATCGAAGAGGCGCGAATCCGCAGGACCGAGCCGCTCGCCTATCGCTGATTTTCTTTCGCAAGCCGAATCGCTGGACGCTGACTACTCGATCAGCCCCAGCCGCAGCGCCTTGGCCACCGCCTGGTTGCGGTTGACCGCGTTGAGCTTCTGCGTCGACTGGGTGAGATACTGGTTGGCGGTGTGGACCGACAGCTTCAGCAGCCTGGCGATCTCTTCGCTGGTGTTGCCGTTGGCGGTCAGCTTCAGGCACTCCAGTTCACGCTTGGAGATCGACCGCATCCGGCCGGCATCGTTCGGACGAATTCGGGCGACGGCGGCGAACAGCGAAAAACAGCGGGCGTGGATTTCGTAGAGCGTGTCCTCCGGCAAAGCGATCGTCGAGCCGAGGAACACCACCAGCCCGCAATGGCCGCGATCGGCATGGACGGGAAAGGCAATGCCGTTGGTGCCCGGCGCCAGCGGCGCCGTCCGCTCCGCCCAGGCGAGGTTCTTGAAGACGGCGTCCGAGCCGGCGATGCCGTCATCGGCCCACCAGCGCGGCGCTGTCGAGGCGCCGCTGTGGCGCACCATCTCCTCGCCATTGGCGCCGGCGATGAACTTGGTTGTCACCGCAGTGGCTGGATAGTCGGAATCGAAGCTCGGCACCAGGCGCGCCCGTTCCGGCGAGGGGCTGACGAAATAGAGGCCAAACGCCGACGCGTTGATGTCGACGGCGATCCAGCGGCAGCGGCGCACCGCGTCCGGGATGGTAACGGCATGGTGCGTCTCGGAACCGATGGAGAAGGCGCCGAACGGATTGCGCTGCTCGTTGAAAAGGGCTTCGGCCGCCGCCTTGATGTCAGCGTGTTTCAAATGATGCCGCTCCTGATCGCCGTGGCGATGGCCATCGCGCGGTTCGAGGCCGCGAATTTCTGGATGGCGTGGGTGATGTAGCTGTTGACGGTGTTGGACGAGACCCCGAGGATCACCGCGACCTCATCGGTGGTCTTGCCTTCAGACACCCAGAACAGGCATTCGCGCTCACGGTCGGACAGCGGGTCCTGCATGGCGGCGGCGGCGATCAATTGCGGGATAGCGGACAGCGCGTAGCAGCACTTCAACTGAGCCTTCATCAGCGCCGGCTGGTCGATACTGCCGGCCTCGGCCGCCGAGAAAAGCGCAAACAGCCGCTGGCGACCGACATTGAGCCGCAGTGAATAGACTTCGGCATGGCCAAGCACGTCGAGCAGGCGCGCCTCTTCGCCGGTGAGCAGTCCGCCGGCGTCGGGCGCCGCGGCGGCGACCAGTGGCCTCGGGCGGATGCCAGGTGCAACGGTCAGCGGTCCCTGGGCAAGGCCGGCGATCAGCCGCTTGCCGATCAGTTCAATGGCGTCGAAGATCCAGTTGGATGAGACGATGCGGGCGTCGTTGCGATCTTGGTCGTGGACGATGGCGACGAGCATGTAGCTGTCGGCGCCGATCTCGGCGGCAAGCTGCATGAAAAAGGAGGTGAGATCGCCGCGCGATTCAAGGCGCGAGCCTAACGTATCGGATTGGAGAAGCGCGGCGGAACTGCTCATTGGATGCTTTGGTTGTATGTCATGGCCGGAGTCTTTTCTTGAGCCCGGACGCTGGGGTTGGCAGCGGCCGAACTTGAAGACGCATCACGTTTACGAAGCACTCACACGGCGCGGCGGTCGCGCTGATCGCCGAATCCATTCAGGGAACGCGAAGCCGTCCGCGTCTGGTGCCGGTCATTGGCCGGAACTTGAGACTTTGGGTGGTCGCCGCGCCCCCCAAGGACCGGCTGATTCGGGTCTAATCTACCCGCAGATGAATCCGACATCAAACGCGATTTGACAAAATCAATATTATTGGACTCAAGCGACTCAGGGGCGGCTTTCGCGGCCTTTTCCGCCGCAAAAGGCCTGAAACGCCGACACGAAAAAGCCAGAGGGTGTTGCGATACTGCCGTATCGAGGGCCGATCGATTCCGATAGGGTCTCGGCAGCCGGGAGGGGTGGGCATCCCTTCGGTCATACGGCGGATTTGGCGGCGCTTGCTCGCGGCCATCAGCATCGGGGGTCATGATGAAGCAGGTTTTCCTGGCGTTCACGGTGGTGCTTGCGGTTCTTGCCGGCATGGCAGCGCCCGCCAAGGCTGAGCCGACCGTTACCTATGCGCTCGAAAACGGGCTGCAGGTGGTGCTGGTGCCCGACCATCGCGTGCCGAAGGTGGTGATGAACCTGCGCTACCGCGTCGGGTCGATGAATGAACCCGCGGGACGCTCGGGCTTTGCGCATCTGTTCGAACATCTGATGTTTTCCGGCACGCCGGCCTGGCCGAACGTGTTCGGTGCGCATGCCGCGCTCGGCAACGAGATCAATGCCTGGACCACCGAAGACGGCACGGTCTATTACGTCGACGGGCTGTCGTCGTCACTGCCGATGATCTTGTCGCTTGAGGCAGACCGCATGGCCAATCTCGGCCGCTCGGTGACTCAGGCCAAGCTCGATCTGCAGCGCTCGGTGGTCAAGAACGAGATGCGCCAGAACGTGCTCGACAAGGCCGGCGCATCCGGCTGGGAAGCTTTCTGGTCCGGCCTGTTCCCGAAGCCGCATCCCTATAGCCGCATGGTCATCGGCTCGGTCGCCGATCTCGATGCGGCGACGCTCGACGATGTCAGGGGTTTCTTCAACAGCTACTATCTGCCCAACAATGCGGTGCTGGTGCTGGTCGGCGACTTGGAGATCGACGACACCAAGGCGCTGATTGCCGACACGTTCGGCCGCGTGGCGCGCGGCGCCGATGTGGCGCGGCCCGCCGTGCCGGCACCGACGCAGGCCCGGCTCAAGCTGGTGCTCGAGGATCGTGTGCCAAGCCCCATCGTCGTGGTCGGCTTCAGTGGCCCGGTGGCGCAGTCGCCCGACAATGGTGCGCTCAGCATTGCCGCCGAACTGCTCGGCAACGGCGAATATGGGTTTTTGCGCAACCGGCTGGTTTCGCAGTTGGGCATTGCCACCTATGCCAGCGCGAGCTGGACCGGCGGTCTGCTCGGTGGCCGCTTTACCTTCGAGGCGGGTGCCGCCGAAGGTGTGGCGCCGGAAGCGCTGGAAAGCGCGATGAAAACGGCGTTTGCGGATTTCCTGAAGACCCCGCTCGATCCGGTCGATGTCGAGCGTGCGCGCACCGGCATCTTGCAGGCAGCGCGGCTCGGCAGCGAAGCACTGAAGGATCGCGCCGGCGTCGTCTCCTACAATGCCGACGTGCTCGGTGATGCGCAGAGCGCGCTGGTCGACGACCCGCGGGTGAAGGACGCCAGCGTGGCGGGCGTCGAGGCAACGATGAAGCGGCTGTTGAAACCGGAAGACGCCAGCATACTGGTGCTGAAGCCCGGCCCGCGCGGCGGCTATCCCGATGCACTGATCGGGTCGTCCGGCACACCGCAGCCGTTCACCGCGCCGGAGCGAGCGGCGATCGACATTCCGAAGCATGCGGCCGGGCAAGCGCCTTCGGCAACACTGCCCGCCATGGAAACGGCGACGCTCTCGAATGGCATCAAACTCGTCCACTACACAATGCCGGAAGCGCCGATGGTGTATGTCGCGGCCAGTGCCGCCGGCGGCTGGAACAGCGTGCCGGAAGGCAAGGAGGGATTGCTGGAGCTTGCAGCAAGCATGGCGACACGCGGGGCCGCCGATCGCGGCTCGGCTGATTTCGCCAAGGCGGCCAGCGACATCGGCGCCGGCGTCGGCCACCAGGCCGGAACGCTGACCACGATGATGACGCTTGGCGTGCCGCCGGAAAAGCTCGACCAGGGTATTGGCCTGCTCGCCGACGCGGTGCTGAAGCCTCGTTTCGACAAGACCGAATGGACGGTGCTGATGGCGCAGACGGTCGACTGGCTAAACGGCCGCGAGGCGGATCTGCCCGGCGTTGCCGGCCGCATGGCAAAGGCGACGCTGATCCCGCAGGTGCCGGGCAAGGCAGCGGTGGACTGGTCGGCAAAGGCGCTGGCCTCGATCTCGCTCGACGAGGCGAGGGAGGCATTCAAGGCGGAGTTCACGCCGAAGGCGGTGACCTTCTACAGCGTCGGCCCGATGCCGGTCGCGACCGTCGCCGCCAGCCTTGAAAAAGCATTCGGCGCGTGGACAAGCGACACCGCCGGCTATGCCGTCGAGCCGTCGCCGGCGGCGCATTTCAACGGGGGACAGAAAGTGCTGCTGGTGCCCGAACCCGGCGCCAGCCAGTCGGCGCTGTTCGTGGCGCGGCCGGCGCCCGGCACCGACGAGAGCGAGCGCGCTGAATCGACCGCGGTCTCCAACCTGCTTGGCGCCGATTTCTCCAGCCGGCTGAATTCGGTGATCCGCGAGGAGAAGGGCTACTCCTATGGCGTGTCGAGCTATCTGATGAGCCCGATGAAGGCCGGCTCGGGATTGGTCGTGGCAACCACCGTCGAGCGCGCCAACACCGGGCCGGCGATTACCGAAATCCTGAAAGGATTTGCCGGCCTGACCACCTTGCCAGTGGCGCAGGACGAGGTCGACCGCACGGTGACTGTCTATTGCCGGGCGCTGGCTGGATCGGCCGAGACGTCAGCTGGTCTGTTCTCCTCGCTGATTGGCGCGGTCGGCAGCGGATCGACGCTGGAGGACCAGCAAACCCGCATGGCGGCGCGCACAAAGCTGACGCTCGATGCGGTTCAGAAACAGGCGCTGGCCCTGGCGTCGCTCGATCCGTCGCTGATCGTGGTGGCGGGCGACCCTGATGTGGTGATGCCGCAGCTTGCCGCGATCGGCCTCAAGGACGTCGAGATCGTCAAGCGTGACGAGGCGGAGGAGCAGACCGCTATGCGGGCGCTTGATCTTCTGGGCAATAAGAGGCAAGCGCCACTGTCCGCTTCACCGTGGCGGGTTGGCGATGGCGGCACGACACGGGCGGTGCACTCCTGCGCCGGCGACAGGGATTGCGGCGCGCAGATCCACGCCGATTGATGGGTTAAACGCGCGGCCGCCGGCCGCGTTGTAATTTTGGGGTAACTTTGTTTCGGGGGAAACGATGAGCGATTCATTTCGGGAAGTCACATCCGTCTCGTGGTTCGGGCGGATCAAGCGCGCGGTCGGCGGGGTCATCTTCGGCCTTATCCTGATCGTGCTGATGGTGATCGGGCTGTTCTGGAACGAAGGCCGCGCCGTGCAGACGGCGCGCTCGCTGGCCGAAGGTTCTGGAGCGGTGGTTTCGGTCGGCGCCGACAGCGTCGATACCGCCAATGACGGCAAGCTGGTTCATGTCAGCGGACTGGTGACGGCGGACAGCGGCCTGGCGGATCCGGATTTCGGCATTGCGGCGCAAGGGCTGCGGCTGTCGCGGAGCGTCGAGATGTATCAGTGGAAGGAAGAGTCCAAGTCAGAGACGACGAAGAAGCTCGGCGGTGGCGAAGAGACGGTGACCACCTATAGCTATTCCAAGGTGTGGGACGACAGCCAGATCGACTCGTCGGACTTCAAGAAGCCGGACGGCCACCAGAATCCGCCGATGGAAATCCACGGCCGGACCTTCCAGATTCCTGAGGGCAAGCTTGTCGCCTTCGATCTCGATACGCCAGTGCTGGACCGTATCGAGGGTGACAAGGACTATTCGCTCTCAGCCGACCAGTCGGCGGCGATAAAGGCTGCCTATACCGGAACGAAACCGCTCAGCATCGTCGATGGCAAGATTTTTCTCGGCAATGACAACACGACGCCCGCTTTGGGTGACTATCGAATCGGCTACGAGCTGGCGCCGCTGGGCGTGATCAGTATCATCGCGCGCCAGGCCGGCAGCCGCTTCGAGCCCTACCAGACGCAAGCCGGCGATGCGCTGCTGATGGTCGATACCGGCAACGTCCCGGCCGAAAAGATGTTCGCCGACGCGGTCAGCGCCAACACGCTGATCACCTGGCTGCTGCGCGGCGCCGGCTTGCTGTTGCTGACCATAGGCTTTACGCTGTTCCTCAGCCCGATCGGGGTGATCCTCGACGTCATACCCTTCCTCGGCAGCATGGCGCGGATGGGCACCGGCATCATCGCCTTCGTCCTGGCGATCCTGGTCGGCACGGTGACGATTGCGATTGCCTGGTTCTGGTACCGACCGTTGCTGGCGCTCGCCATCCTGGCGGCAGGCGTGATTGCGGCGGTGATTGTCTACCGTATCGGTCGGTCGCGAAGGCCAGCCGTTCCGGTGGTTGCGCCCAACCCGGCGGCGGCCGCCTAGATAGAGGTCGGGGCGGCCGGAGCCGCCCCATATCTCTTTGGCGCAATTCCGGCCGGAAAACCGCTTCACACTTGTCCTGGAATTGCTTTCCTATTTGTCCTCGAAGCCGGTGAGCACGCCGACGGCGTTGATGCCGATCTCCTCGACGGCGTAGCCGCCTTCCATCACGAACAGCGTCGGCAGGCCGAGCTTGGCGATGCGATGGCCGATCTTCGGATAGTCCGGGCTTTTCAGCTTGAACCGGCTGATCGGGTCCTTCTCGAAGGTGTCGACGCCGAGCGACACGATGACGATATCGGGGGCGTAGGCGGCGAGCTTGGCGCAAGCGTCCTCGAGCGAGGCGTTCCAGGCGTCCCAATTGGTGCCGAAGGGCATGGGATAATTGACGTTGAAACCTTCGCCGGCGCTGGCGCCGCGTTCATCGGCATGGCCGAGGAAGAACGGATACTCCACCATGGGATCGCCATGCAGGTTGAGAACCTGCACGTCGGCGCGTTCATAGAAGATCTCCTGCGTGCCATTGCCGTGGTGATAGTCGACGTCGAGGATCGAGACGCGTTTTGCGCCCTGATCGAGGAACCATTGCGCGGCGACCGCGGCATTGTTGATGTAGCAGTAGCCGCCCATGAACCCGGCACCGGCGTGATGGCCGGGCGGGCGGCAAAGCGCGAAGGCCGACCGCTCGCCACCCTTGACCAAGGCGGCCGCCGTCAGCGCCACGTCATAGGACGATTTGATCGCGGTCCATGTGCCTTCGACGAAGGTGGCGCCGGCGTCGAAGGAATAGTAGCCGAGCAAGGCGTCCACGCGCTTGGGTGGCACGTCGCCGCGCAGGCCGCGCGTCGGCCAGGTGAAGGGCATCGCCGTGCCCTCGAAGCCGGCGGCCTTCCACGCCGGCCAGACGGTCGGCAGGAAGTCGATATAGTCGGCCTTGTGAATGCGCTTGGCGGCTGTGAGATCGTGCTCGACCGGTCCGATGATCGGCCCCAGCTTCTCGCTCTCGACCCGCGCCTTGATGAACTCGGCCCGCGATGGCTTCTCGAAACCCGGCACGATGGCTGATGTCACCAGTTCCATCTGGCCGGCATGGCCGGCATGAAGCGGCGAATAGACAGTCTTCATGAATTTCCTCTCGAAATAGCGAAATCACTCAAGGTTGAGATAGGGGGTGACCAGAGCGAGCCACATTCTTTCCACATCGTCCTCGATGAGGTCGTATGTCTTGCGGTCTCTTTTCAGCCCCACAAGCCGGCAGGCGTGCCCGACATCCATCATCAGCACGCCGAGCCGGCTGGCGATCTTGTCCTCAAGGGCCGGGTTCACATGCTGCAGCCACGCGGCGTAAAGCGCGATGATCTGCTCGTCATATTCGTCTTGGATCGGCCTGAGGTCGGCATTGCCGGATATCGCCTCGATCACCGGCATTAGGGTGGCGTTTTCGAGATATATTCTGGAGGTATCGATGAAGAGCTTACGCACCTCCTGCCGAAACTCGTCGCGGTTGGTGGGTGGGGTGACCTCGATGCGCCTGGCGATCACCTCGGGAAAGGACGACAGCCAGCGCCGGGCGAGGTCGAGGAGAATGGCTTCCTTGTTGGGAAAGTACTGGTAGACCGAACCGACCGACAGGCCCGCGCGCCGGGCAATGGCGAGCGTCGTCGGCGTCTTGGTTCCCTGCTCCCGCGTCAGGATCAAAGCCGCGTCGAGTATCCGGTCGACCACCTTGCTCGACCGTTCCTGCCGCGGCTGCTTGCGCGGTTCGAGCGCCATCCTGGTTTCGCGGCTGAGACTGCGCTTCACGGATTGATGCCTTCGTTCCCTGCCGGTTTCAACACAGGTCCCGGTCTCAACATTGGCGTGGTGTGTTGTCCACAATACATTCGAAATTCGGCACGTTGACAAACGCGAATAATTAGTCGCATTCTTTTATCCACGCTGTTTTGAGAGATCACAAGGGGAATTTCGAAACAGCGCACTGGCATCAGTTTTCGTCCGATAACGCCGCTCCTGCGGAGTGGCAGCTTGTCGGACAAGAGGGTTGTCGGTCTCAGCCAGTCGTCAAAAGCGCGGAGTCGCGATGTCTGTCACGGGTGCGGGTCAAACTGCTGATCTGATCGTCATCAATGGTCGCGTGCGGACCATGGACGATGACAATCCCGCCGCCGAGGCGATTGCCGTCAAGGACGGCGCCATCATCGCCATCGGCAACCACGCCGCCATCGAAAAACTCAAGGGAACGACCACAGACGTGATCGACGCCAAGGGCGGTTCGGTCCTGCCCGGTTTCATCGAAGCCCACATGCATCTGTTCTCGGGAGGGGCTGAGCTCGCGCATCTTCAACTCGGCGGTATCCATGGCTTCGAGGCGCTTCAAAGCGCCATCCGCGACTACGCCACGACGTGGCCCGAGGCGAAGATGCTTGTGGGACAGGGCGTCGACTACACCGTGCTCGGCGACGAGCGGGTGACACGCCATCATCTCGACGCCATCCTGCCCGACCGCCCCTTCTGCATGGCGGCACCCGACCACCATACGATGTGGGCCAACACCAAGGCGTTGGAGATGGCCGGCATCCTGAAGGGACGCACGCTCGGTCCGGGCAACGAGATCGTGATGGGTGACGACGGCCTGGCCGCGGGCGAATTGCGCGAGGGCGAGGCCTTCGGTCCGGTGCTCGACCTTGCCGGCGAAAGCCGGGTGCGGTTGGGGCTGTCGACCGGCGGCGAGCCGGACCCAATGCCGTCGGCCGCCGAGCGGGCCGCTGACCGTGACATCATGCGGCGCGGACTTGCCTGGTGCGCGCGCCACGGCATCACCTCGATCCAGAACATGGACGGCAATCTCTACCAACTCGAATTGCTTTCCGAGATCGAGGCCGAGGAAGGCCTGCCCTGCCGCGTCAAGATCCCGTTCCACTACAAGAATTTCATGACGCTCGACATGCTCGAGAAGGCGTCCGTCATGGCCGAGCGCTACGACAGCGAGTGGCTGTCATCGGGCATGGTCAAGGTGTTCTATGACGGCGTGCTCGATTCCTGGACCGCGGTTATGGTCGAACCCTATGCGGATCGTCCCGACTGGGTCGGCGAGCCGCTGTTCACGCCGCAGCAATTTATCGATCTCGCCGTGGCTATCGACAAACGCGGGCTGCAGATCGCCGTGCACTCGATCGGTGACGGCGCCGTGCGCGCAGTGCTCGACGGTTACGAGGCGGCGCAGAAGGTCAATGGCAAGCGCGACAGCCGGCACAGGGTTGAGCACATCGAGGTCACCACAGCAGCCGACGTGCCGCGTTTTGCCGAACTCGGCGTCATCGCCTCGATGCAGCCGTCGCATCCGCCCGGCGCCATGGATTTTCCGCTGGAGCCGACGGTGTCACGCATCGGGCCGGCCCGCTGGCCGCTGAGCTATGCCTGGCGCACCCTGAAAAGCGCCGGCGCCCATGTCGTGTTCGCCTCGGACTGGCCGGTGGCAGCGATCGACCCGATCCTGAGCATTCAGGCGGCAGTGCAGCGCAAACCATGGGCAGAAGGCGATCCTGACCAGAGTTTCTCGCTGCAGGAAGCGATTGCCGCCTACACGGTCGAGGGCGCCTATGCCGAGTTCGCCGAGCATCGCAAAGGCGTTCTGAAACCCCGCTATATGGCGGATCTGGTGGTTTTGTCGGCCGATATCGAGAAGACGGCGCCGGCCGATCTACACAAGCTGCGGCCGGTGACGACGGTCTGCGGTGGCAAGGTCACCTACCAGGCCTGACAATGGCATGCGGCTTGCACAGCTTGCCGCTTGCAGACGAAATGACCGACTGAACTGTGATTCAATGCCGGACTTGCCAACCTACCGGCCGTGTGGTCACATCGAACAGGGGAAAAACTCCGCCAGCAAGAGCGGGGTCAACAGTGAGGCGTATCGTGCCGGAAAAACCGGATCGGAATGCAATTGAAGTCGTAAACGTCAGTAAAATTTTCGGATCGGGTGAGGGGCAGGTTGCTGCCCTCGATACGGTCTCGGTATCCATCCGCGAGAATGAGTTCTTCACCCTGCTGGGACCATCCGGCTGCGGCAAGACCACGTTGCTGCGGCTGATTGCCGGCTTCGACTTCCCAACCGCCGGCGAAATCCTCCTCTACGGTCAGGACATCGCGCCGTTGCCGCCCTTCAAGCGGCCGGTCAACACCGTCTTCCAATCCTACGCGCTGTTCCCGCATATGACGGTCGCCGACAATATCGGCTTTGGCCTGGAAATGCTGGGCAAGCCGAAGGCCGAGATCAAGGCGCGCGTCGCCGAGATGCTGAAACTGGTGAAGATGGAGGCGCTGGCGGGCCGCCGCACCAGCCAGATCTCCGGCGGCCAGCAGCAGCGCGTGGCGCTCGCCCGGGCGCTGGCGCCGCAGCCCAAGGTGCTCCTGCTCGACGAACCGCTCTCGGCCCTGGACTACAAGCTGCGCAAGGAAATGCAGATCGAATTGAAGCGGCTGCAGCACGAGACGGGCATCACCTTCATCTTCGTCACCCACGACCAGGAGGAAGCGCTGACCATGTCGGATCGCATCGCGGTGATGTCGTCGGGCAAGATCCTGCAGGTCGGCTCGCCGCGCGACATCTACGACCGGCCGGCCGAGCGTTTCGTCGCCGACTTCATCGGCGAGTCGAACTTCCTCAAGGCGGATGTGGTTAGCGCGACTGGTGGCCGGGCGACGGTGAAGCTGCCGTCTGGTGTGGAAATCCCAGCCTCGCTGCCGGAAGGCTTCAGCCCCAGCGGCAAGGTCACCATCGTCGTGCGTCCAGAGCATGCGCAGTTGGGCACGGCCAGCCCGAGCGCTTCGCTGTCCGGCACCGTCGAAAACATCGTCTATCTCGGCACCGACACGCACTTCCATCTGCGCCTTGCCGGTGGCGAGCCGTTCATCGTGCGGCGTCAGAACAGCCGCGGCGCCGGTGACGGCTTCGTGCAGGGCGGCCAGATCGGCATCATGATCGGCAACGACGCCGCGCAAGTGCTGAAGGACTGATCATGGCGACCGCGGAACAAGTCGCCAAGGCAGCGCAGCGACGCGATGTGCGCGACCGGTGGCTGCTGTCAGCGCCAGCCTTGCTGGTGATCTTCCTCGCCGCGACCGGCCCCTTGCTGATCGTGCTGATCTACTCGTTCCTGACGCCTGGCCCCTATGGCGATGTGAAGTGGCAGTTCTCGCCCGATGCCTGGCTGTCGGTGTTCATGGAACGCGACATTTTCGACGATACGCTTTCGCTTGCGGCAGCGCACGTCACCATATTCTGGCGCTCGATCAAGTTGGCGGTGATAACGACGATCGCAACTTTGGCATTAGGGTTTCCAACCGCCTATTTCATGGCGACGCGCAGCGAGAAGACCAGGGATCTCTGGCTGTTCCTGATCACCATTCCGTTCTGGACCAACCTGCTGATCCGCACCTTCGCCGTGCTGCAGATCATCCGCAACGAAGGCATCATCAACACCATCCTTATGAAGCTTGGTATCGTCTCAGCGCCGGTGCAGATTCTCTTCACCGACACGGCGATTCTGATCGGCATGGCCTATGTCTATCTGCCGCTGATGGTGCTGCCGATCTATGCCAGCATGGAGAAGCTTGATTTTCGCCTCGTCGAGGCGGGCTACGACCTCTACGCGACCCGTTTCAATGTATTGCGGAAGATCATTTTCCCGCTGGTCAAACCCGGCGTCATTGCCGGCTCCATCCTGGTCTTCATTCCAGCCCTTGGCGCCTATGTGACGCCGAGCGTGCTTGGCGGCGGCAAGAATATGATGCTGTCCAACCTGATCGAATTGCAGTTCGGCCAAGGCCGCAACTGGCCGCTCGGCTCGGCGCTGTCGATCACGGTGATGATCATCGTCATGGTTGCCTTGCTTGCCTATGTGCGCAATGCCGGCAAGTCGGGGGCGCGGCATGGCTAAGAACTTTTCCATCAAGCACCAGACCGGCTTCACGGTGATCGCTGCGACCTGTTTTATCGTGCTCTATCTGCCGATCATCGTGCTGGTCGCCTATGCCTTCAACGCGGCGAACTCGACGTCGGAATGGGGCGGCTTTTCGATGCGCTGGTTTCAGTCGGCTTGGCAGAACGTGCAAGTTATCGACGCGACGCTACGCTCGTTCCGGATCGGCGCCGTCGCTGCGGTGCTGTCGACAATCTTTGCCACCATGGCCGCGCTCGCCACCACGCGCACCGCATCCTATCCGGGCCTCACCTTCAAATATGCGGCGATCAACCAGCCGCTGATGGTGCCCGAGATCGTCACCGGCGTGGCGCTGCTGATCTTCTTCTCGCGCATCAAGATCTTCACCGGCTATTCCGGCATTGGCTATCTGATCGCCGCGCACACGGCTTTCTGCATCCCGTTCGCCTATCTGCCGATCCGGGCGCGGCTGGAAAACATGGACCTGACGCTGGAGCGCGCGGCCGCCGATCTGTACGCGACGCCTTGGAAGACCTTCCGCCGCATCACGCTGCCGCTTTTGTGGCCCGGCATACTGGCCGGACTGATGCTGGCCTTCGTCATCTCGCTCGATGACGTCGTCATCACCGAGTTTGTCAAATCGGGCGGCCAGGATACGCTGCCCACCTACATGCTCGGCCAGATCCGCCGCGGCATCACGCCTGAGATCAACGCGATATCGACCGCCTTCCTGCTGCTTTCGGTCGCGATCGTCACGTTGTTTTTCTTCGTCAGCAGGAAAAGAGACTGAACCGACAAATGGGAGCTAAAACCATGAACTGGAAAACAACGACAGCCGCCATGGGGTTGGCGCTGCTCGCAACGACGAGCCTGGCCAGCGCCGATGGCGAGCTGAACATCTACAATTGGGGCAACTATACCAGCCCCGACGTGATCAAAAAGTTCGAAGCCAAATACAACGTCAAGGTGACCATTACCGATTACGATTCCAACGATACGGCGCTCGCCAAGGTACGCCAGGGCGGCACCGGCTTCGACATAGCCGTTCCGTCGCAAACCTACGTGCCGATCTGGATCAAGGAGGGCCTCGTGCAGGAGACCGATCCGGGCAAGATGGAGAACTTCAAGAACGTGGCGCCGGAATGGGCCAATCCAGACTTCGACCCCGGCCGCAAATATTCCGTGCCGTGGGCGCTGGGCACCGTCGGCGTCGTCGTCAACACCGATGCCTACAAGGGACCAGCCGACAGCTGGGGCATCATCTTCAACACGCCGGACGAGCTGAAGGGCAAGACCAATGTCGTTCCGGAGATGAATGACGTTATCTTCGCGGCGATCAAATATGTCGGCGGCCAGCAGTGCACCGACGACAAGACGGTGCTGAAGAAGGTGCGCGACACGCTTGTCGCGGCCAAGCCGAACTGGATCGCCATGGAATACAATACCATCGAAAAGATGGGCGCCGGCGACTTCAAGGCGACCAGCGACTGGAACGGCTCGGCGCTACGCCAGCGGTTGGCCAATCCGGCCATCCATTACAATTATCCGAAGGAAGGCTACGGCCTGTGGAGCGATAACGTCGTCGTTCTCAAGGAAGCCAAGAACGTCGAGAACGCCAAGCTGTTCCAGAACTTCATCATGGATCCGGAAAACGCGGCCGGCCTCTCGGCCTTCCATCGCTACGCAAACGCCATTACCGGCTCGGACAAGTACATGCCGGCCGACATGAAGGATGCGCCGGAAGTCGTCATTCCGGAGACTGCGAAGGCACAAGGCGAATTCCAGAAGATGTGCGCGCCTGAGATCCAGGACATCTACACCAAGATTTGGACCGAACTGCAGAAATAACCGCAGTCTGACAGACCCGGCGGCATCCGCCGCCGGGTCTTTTCTTTTCCGGAATGGCTTTCATGGACTCCTATCGCAACAGCGATCCGCGGCCGTCGATCATGCGGGGCTCGCCGCCTCAAATGGTGCTGCCGAAGCTCGACTGGGACCGGCCGCCATGGAATCGCTGGGCCTTCCAACACATCCGCGAATTCCTGCCGACCATCGAGGTCTGGCGCGGTAATGGCCATCGCCATCGTCTTGAGCGCGCAGAGACCGATCTCGACGCGCTGCCGGTGGAAGACAGCAAGGGCCGTCCGACGACGCTCGTTGGCCTGCTCGACGAGACCTACACGGACGGCTTCCTGGTGCTCAAAGACGGCAAGGTCGCCTATGAGCGCTATTTCAACGGCATGGCCGAGCGCACGCTGCATCTGTCGCAGTCGATGGCGAAGTCGGTAACAGGCACCGTGTTCGGTATTCTGGTTGGGCGCGGCTTGATCGACCCGGCCAAACCGGTGACCGCCTATCTGCAGGAGCTCGGCGCGACCGGCTGGGACGGCGCCAGCGTGCAGCATGTGCTTGACATGACGACGGGTGTTCGCTTTTCCGAGGAATACACCGATCGCTATTCCGATATCGGCCAGGTCGATGTCGCCACCGGCTGGAAGCCGGTGCCGCCGGACAGCGATCCGGATTTCCAATGGCCGCCGCATCTGTTCGAGTTGATCCTGCAGCTGAAGGACAAGGTGCGGCCGCATGGCGCCGCGTTCGAGTACCGCTCGATCGAGACCGACGTGCTTGCCTTCATCATGGAGCGGGTCACCGGTAAACGGCTGGCGCAGCTGGTGTCCGAGGAGCTGTGGCAAAAGCTCGGCGCCGACGAGAGCGCCTGCTTCACGGTTGACAGCGCCGGCTATGCGCTGGCCGATGGCGGCTTCAACGCGACGCTGCGAGACTACGCCCGCTTCGGCCAGTTGATCCTCGACAATGGCCGCGGCATCGTGCCGGCCGACTGGATCGAGGCGACGCGCAACGGCAGGCATGCGCCGGATTTCAATCCGAGCCTGCCGGAGGGCAGCTACCGCAACCAGTTCTGGATCGAAAACCCGCGCTCACGCGCACTGATGTGCCGGGGCGTGTTCGGGCAGATGATCCATATCGACTGGGACACCGGCATGGTCGTGGTCAAGCTTTCAAGCTATCCGGATTTCAGCAATGTCGCCTATTCGGTGGCAACGCTGAAGGCGGTGCACGCCATCGCCAAGGCGCTTGGTTGACCCACAACAAATCATCCCTCCGAGGAAACGTTCATGACTGGCAAGACTGCGTTCGAGATCCGCTACGGCTTTGCCCGCAATGAGGTGCTGCTCTCCAACTGGCGCGAAAACCCGTTCAACCGCTGGTCATTCCAGAACCTTGGCGAACTGGTGCCGACCGCTCCCGTGGCGGCGACGCCGGGAAGCGTCGAAGCGCCGGTGCGGGACCTGAGCGGCCTGCTCGGCGAAAAGGTTTCGATCGCCAGCGCCCCGGAAACGGTGGCCGAATTCCTCACACGTTCGAGCAGCGACGCGCTGACGGTGATGAAGGCTGGCAAGGTCATCGGCGACTGGTTCGCGCCCAATATGGATTTCGGCGCCCGTCACATCATCTTTTCGATCAGCAAATCGGTCACCGCGATCATCGCCGGAATACTGGAAGGCGAGGGCGTGTTCGACCCGGAAGCGCCGGTGACCCAGTACATTCCGGAAGCCGCCGGTTCGGCCTATGCCGATGCAAGCTGCCGGCATGTGCTCGATATGAGCGTCAGCCTCGACTTCGAGGAGGCCTATCTCGATCCCGAAAGCGCCTTTGCCCGTTACCGTCGCGCTACGCTGTGGAATCCGGGCGGCGGCACTGAAAGCTTGCGCGAATTCATTCTGACCTTGCAGCGGCTCGAAGAACCGCACGGCAAAACCTTCCGCTACCGTTCGCCCAATTCCGATCTGCTCGGCCTGCTGCTCGAACGAGCTTCCGGCCTGCGCTTCCCGGACTTGATGCGCGAGAAACTGTGGCTACCCCTGGGTGCTGTCAGCGAGGCTTCGATCGGCGTCGACATGGAAGGTACGGCGCGCACCGCCGGCGGCATTTCGGTGACGCCGCGCGACCTGGCGCGTATCGGCGAGATGATGCGGCAGGGCGGCACGGCCAATGGCCGGCGCATCGTGCCGGAAGGCTGGGTGCGCGATACGACCGTTGCCGGCGGCAGCGCGGAGGCCTGGCAGCGCGGCACGATGGTGCATCTGTTCCCGAAGGGCCGCTATCGCAACAAATGGTACCAGACGGGTGCGGCAAACGGTGCTTTCTGCGGCATCGGCATCCACGGCCAATGGCTCTACGTCGATCCGAAGATGGAAGTGGTGATTGCAAAAATGGGGTCGCAGCCGGTGCCTGAAGATTATCCGCTCGAACGCGAGATCGTTGCCTTTTTCGAGGCGCTGAGCGGGATGGTCTGAGGACGAGCCAAAGCAAGGCGCTTTCCTGTGGACCTCTTTGACGCTTGAGAACACTGCGGTTGGCGTGACGGACATCAGCGCCTATGGTCGCCGCTCTTTGCGACAGGGACCAGCATGGCAGCAGACAGCAAACGCATCGCATCCATCATCGCGGCAGAGATCGGGGCGCGGCCGGAGCAGGCATCAGCAGCTATAGGGCTGCTCGATGAGGGCGCGACGGTGCCGTTCGTGGCGCGCTACCGCAAGGAGGTCACCGGCGGGCTCGACGACACCCAATTGCGCGACCTTGCCGAGCGATTGGCCTATCTGCGCGAACTCGATGCGCGCCGCGATACCATTCTCGGTTCGATCCGCGAGCAGGGCAAGCTGACCGAAGAACTTGAGGCCAAAATTGTGGCTGCCGCCACCAAGGCTGAACTGGAAGACATCTACCTGCCCTACAAGCCCAAGCGGCGCACCAAGGCCGAGATCGCCCGGGAGCGCGGGCTGGGGCCATTGGCGGAGGCTATTTTGGCCAACCGGTCGTTGGTGCCCGCCGAGGCGGCGCTGGCTTATGTGACCGAGGATGTGACCGACGCCAAGGCCGCACTGGAAGGCGCACGCGACATCCTGTCGGAACAGTTCGCGGAAAATGCCGATCTGGTCGGCAAGCTTCGCACCTACATGAAGGAGCGCGCTTTCATGCGTGCCCGTGTCGTCGACGGTAAGCAGGAGGCCGGGGCGAAATTCTCCGACTATTTCGAGCATGTCGAGCGCTGGGCCAATGTTCCGAGCCACCGTGCGCTGGCCATGCTGCGCGGCCGCAACGAAGAGGTGTTGTCGCTCGACATCGAGGTCGATGCCGACGATGCCTCGCCGGTGAAGCCGGTCGAGCGGATGATCGCCAATGCCTACGCCATCGGCGGCAGCCTGCCGGGCGACCGCTGGCTGATGGAAGTGGCCGGCTGGACCTGGCGGATCAAGCTTTCGCTGCACCTGACGCTCGATTTGATGCGCGACCTGCGCGAGCGGGCGGAGGAAGAGGCGATCCATGTCTTTGCACGCAACCTCAAGGATTTGCTGCTGGCAGCGCCCGCCGGATCGCGTCCGACCATGGGGCTCGATCCCGGCATCCGCACCGGCGTCAAGGTCGCGGTGGTAGATGGCACCGGCAAGGTGCTGGCGACGACGACGGTCTTTCCATTTCCGCCGCGGAACGATGTGCGCGGCACACAGGCGGAACTCGCCAAGCTCATCCGCCTGCACAAGGTCGAGCTGATCTCGATTGGCAACGGCACCGGCAGCCGCGAGACTGAAAAGCTGGTCGCCGACATGCTGTCCGACATGCCTTCGGATGGTGGGCCAAAGCCGCTCAAGGTGATCGTCAGCGAAGCCGGCGCCTCGGTCTATTCGGCCTCCGCGACAGCGGCGGCTGAGTTTCCCGGGCTCGACGTGTCGCTGCGCGGTGCGGTGTCGATCGCCAGGCGCCTGCAGGACCCGCTCGCCGAACTGGTCAAGATCGAGCCGAAATCGATCGGCGTTGGCCAGTACCAGCATGATGTCGACCAGTACCGGCTTGGCCGCTCGCTGGAGGCGGTGGTGGAGGACGCGGTGAATGCTGTCGGCGTCGATCTCAACACCGCCTCGGCGCCGCTTTTGGCCCGCGTGTCAGGCCTAGGCGCGTCGCTTGCCGATGCCATTGTCGCGCATCGCGATGCGACCGGGCCGTTCGCCAGCCGCAAGGAACTGCTCAAGGTAGCGCGGCTCGGCCCGCGCGCGTTCGAACAGTCCGCAGGCTTCCTCCGCATTGCCAATGGCAGCGAGCCGCTCGACGCCTCGTCGGTCCATCCGGAAGCCTATGGCGTGGCCAAGAAGATCGTCGCTGCCTGCGGCCGCGATGTGCGCTCGCTGATGGGCGACAGCGCAGCGCTCAAGGCGCTCGATCCGCGAGTCTTCGTCGACGAACGCTTCGGCCTGCCGACGGTGCGCGACATCATTGCCGAACTGGAAAAGCCCGGCCGCGATCCGCGCCCCGGCTTCAAGACCGCGACCTTTGCCGATGGCATCGACGATATCAAGGATCTGAAGCCCGGCATGCTTCTCGAAGGCACCGTCACCAATGTCGCGGCCTTCGGCGCCTTCGTCGATATAGGCGTGCATCAGGACGGGCTGGTGCACGTCTCGCAACTCGCCGACCGCTTCATCAAGGACGCGCATGAGGTGGTGAAGGCCGGCGACGTGGTGAAGGTGCGGGTCGTCGATGTCGACATCAAGCGCAAGCGCATCGCGCTCTCCATGCGCAAGGATGGCGGCGAGGGCGGTGCACCGAAAGGGCCGCGCGACAATGGCGGCGGCAAGCCGGCGCAACCTTCGCCGATGCCGCAGCGTCGACCGGCACAGCAAGGCGCGTTTGGCGCAGCACTGGCCGATGCCTTGAAGCGGAAGTAGCCTCGAATGGTTCCTTGCAATCGCTAGAGCGTTATCTACCATCCTTGTGTGGAGATACGCGCGATATGGCAAGTTTCGAGAAAGTGAGTGTCCAAGAGTTGGGGCGTCTTTGGGACGGGGGCATGGCGAGTGGCAGTTCGGTCGATGGAGACCAGGCTTTCGCCCGGATCAAAAGCAAGCTCGATGCGAAAGTTGCCGAACGCAAGTCGCAAAAACGCTGCGCTTCCAGCCGGAAACCGAGCCGATGAAGCGGAAGTAGCTACCAGGCCAGAACGGCCGGTTCCTTCTCAACCTGGCCCAGCAGCCAGTCGCGAAAGCTGACGACGGGCGGGTGGCCGCGCTTGTCGTTCGGGACGACGAGGTAGTAGGCGCTGCGGCTTTGCATCGGCTGTCCCGGCGCCGGCACGAGCTGACCGCGCTGCAATTCGCCGGCGATAAGAACTTGCGGCAGGAGCGCGACGCCAAGCCCCGCCATGCAGGCTTGGGCAACTGTGCCGAATTGCTCGAACTGCATGCCGGGTCCGATCGGTGCGCTCAAGCCCTGTTCCTCGAACCATTCGCCCCAGGCCCCGGGACGCGTCGCCATGTGCAGCAGCGGCAGGCGGCTGATGTCGGCCGCCGTGGTGATATCGCGGCTGGCAAGGAAGTCGGGCGAAACCACCGGCATCACGGTTTCGCGCATCAACAATGTGGAATCGGCGTCCGGCCAGTCCGGCTGGCCATGATGGATAGCGGCGTCGAGGCGTTCGCGGGCGAAGTCGAAGCGGCTGATGCGGGTGACGAAGTTGATGGTGATGTCAGGGTTTTCTGCGACGAAATCCGGGATCAGCGGCATCAGCCAGCGCGTGCCGAAGGTCGGCAGTATGGCGAGGTTCAGCATGCCGCTATGCCGATTGCTCATCAATCCGAGCGCGGCGTCGCGCAATTGCCCGAGTGCCGCCCGCACGGCTTCGGCATAGATTTCGCCCGCCGTGGACAGCCGAACATTGCGGCTGTCGCGCTCGAACAGCCGGCGGCCGAACTGTTCCTCCAGAAGGGCTATCTGGCGGCTGACGGCCCCTTGGGTCAAATCGAGTTCCTGGGCGGCAGCGGTGAAGGAGCCAAGGCGGGCCACGGCCTCGAAGGCGGCAAGGGCGCTGGTGCTGGGCAAAAGCCGGCGTTGGACGTTCATGATCCATTACTAAACCTCATTGATCGGTGATGCAATTTTGTTTGATTTTTCCGAAGCGAAGGCGGATAAGCCCGAGCACTTCAAGATTTTGGGAGAGAGCGAAGCCATGGCCGCCGACAAGAACGCGTTCGTTTGGGAAGACCCCTTCCTGATCGAGAACCAGCTTTCCGAGGATGAGCGCATGGTGCGCGATGGCGCGGCCGCCTTTGCCGCCGACAAGCTCGCGCCGCGCATCGAGGAGGCCTATCTCGAGGAAAAGACCGATGCCGGCATCTTTCGCGAGATGGGCGAGGCCGGCCTGCTCGGCATCACCATCCCTGAGGAATATGGCGGGCTCGGCGCCAATTACGTCACCTACGGGTTGGTGGCGCGCGAGGTCGAGCGGGTCGATTCCGGCTACCGCTCGATGATGTCGGTGCAATCGTCGCTGGTGATGTACCCCATCCATGCCTATGGCACGGAAGAGCAGCGCAAGAGATACCTGCCGAAGCTGGCTTCGGGCGAATGGATCGGCTGTTTTGGCCTGACCGAGCCGGATGCCGGTTCCGATCCGGGCGGCATGAAGACGCGGGCCGAGAAGACGGCGAACGGCTACAAGATTTCCGGCTCGAAAATGTGGATATCCAACGCGCCGATCGCGGACGTGTTCGTGGTCTGGGCGAAGCTGAAGGGCGACAACGGCAAGGACGAAATCCGCGGTTTCGTGCTGGAGAAGGGCATGAAGGGGCTGTCGGCGCCGAAGATCGGCGGCAAGCTCAGCCTTAGGGCCTCGATCACCGGCGAGGTGGTGATGGAAGGCGTCGAGGTTGGCGAAGACGCGCTGCTGCCCAACGCCAGGGGCCTCGGCGGCCCATTCGGCTGCCTCAACCGGGCCCGCTACGGCATTTCCTGGGGCGCGATGGGCGCCGCCGAGGATTGCTGGCACCGGGCCCGGCAGTATGGACTCGACCGCAAGCAGTTCGGCAAGCCGCTCGCCGGCACGCAGCTGTTCCAGAAAAAGCTCGCCGACATGCAGACCGAGATCGCGCTGGGCCTGCAGGGCTCGCTGCGCGTCGGGCGGCTGATGGATGAAGGCAAGATGGCCCCGGAAATGATCTCGATCGTCAAGCGCAACAATTGCGGCAAGGCGCTCGACATCGCGCGCCAGGCCCGCGACATGCATGGCGGCAACGGCATCCAGATCGGCTACCACGTCATGCGCCATGCGCAGAATTTGGAGACGGTCAACACCTATGAAGGCACGCATGACGTGCATGCGCTGATTTTGGGACGGGCGCAGACGGGGATACAGGCGTTTTTCTAAGCTGTGCCGAATTCAAGTGAGGCCGGCCTGCAAATGGCCGATACCTGCGCTTCCGGTGCTCGCGTGCCAAAAGTACGCTCTGCTCCGGTTCTCGGTATCAGCCATTTTCGACTCGGCCTGACCTGAATCTCGACACAGCGTAGCCGGCTTCGGCTGCTTAATTTAGGTGCAGCGCAACATCTCTGCTTGGAGAATGGCCAATAGATGTGTCAGGGTTCGGCTGAAGAAACGCCGATCTCCGGGGCCCCATGGCAATACTGGCAGCCGTCTACCACCTGACCCATTACAAATATGACCGGCCGGTGGTTCTCGGGCCCCAGGTCATCAGGCTGCAGCCGGCACCGCATTCCCGCACCAAGGTGCTCAGCCATTCGCTGAAGGTCGGGCCGGCGAACCACTTCGTCAATCTTCAGCAGGACCCCTACGGCAATTTCCTGGCCCGCTTCGTCTTCCCGGAACCAGTGACGGAATTGAAGATCGAGGTCGATCTCGTCGCCGACATGACGGTCTACAATCCGTTCGATTTCTTCGTCGAGCCATCGGCCGAGACCTTCCCGTTCGAGTACCCCGAAGACATCAGGGACGATCTCGCCATCTACCGCACGCCGGAGCCGGCGGGGCCGCTGCTGTCGGCTTTCCTCGCAACCATCGACCGTAGCGCCACCAACACCGTCAATTTCGTCGTCGACCTCAATGCGCGGCTGCAGCGGGAGATCGCCTATATCGTGCGGATGGAAACCGGCGTGTTCTCGCCGGAGGAAACGCTGGCCGCGAAAAAGGGATCGTGCCGGGATTCGAGCTGGCTGCTGGTGCAAATTCTCAGGAATCTCGGCCTCGCCGCGCGTTTCGTCTCAGGCTATCTGATCCAGCTGAAGCCCGATCTGGTCGCGCTCGATGGCCCAGCCGGAACCGCCGTCGACTTCACCGACCTGCACGCCTGGTGCGAGGTCTATCTGCCGGGCGCCGGCTGGATCGGCTTCGATCCGACGTCCGGCCTGCTCACCGGCGAAAGCCATGTGCCGCTGGCGGCCACGCCGCATTTCCGCAACGCCGCGCCCATTTCCGGCATGGCGAGCTTTGCCAATGTCGAGTTCGGCTTCGACATGCGTGTCGACCGCATTGCCGAACATCCGCGCATCACCAAGCCGTTTTCGGATGAGAGTTGGCAGGCGCTGGATGCGCTGGGCAACAAGGTCGACGCCGCACTTCAAGCGGGTGATGTCAGGCTGACAATGGGCGGCGAGCCGACCTTTGTGTCGATCGACGATTTCGAGTCCGCCGAGTGGAACACCGCCGCCGTCGGCCCGACCAAGCGCGAAAAGGCCGATGCGTTGATCCGGAAACTGCGCGAGCGCTTCGCGCCGGGCGGTTTCCTCCATTACGGCCAGGGCAAATGGTATCCGGGCGAGAGCCTGCCGCGTTGGACCTTCTCGCTGTATTGGCGCACCGACGGCCAGCCGGTGTGGAGCGATCCGTCGCTGATCGCACGCGAAAAGAGCGATGCGAAGGTCGGGCCGCAGCAGGCGAAAAGCCTGCTGACGGCAATCGCCGGCGAACTCGGCATCGACAAGGCGATGGTCAGCGAGGCCTATGAGGACCCGGCCGAATGGCTGCTGAAGGAAGGTAAGCTGCCCGACAATGTCGATCCGTCCAACTCCAAACTGGAAGACCCCGAAGAGCGCAGCCGCATGGCGAAAGTGTTCGAGCGCGGGCTGACCAGGCCGTCCGGCTACGTGCTGCCGGTGCAGCGCTGGAACAGCCAGGCTTCGGACCCGCGCTGGCGCTCGGAAAAATGGAAGACCCGGCGCGGGCGGCTGTTCCTGGTACCGGGCGATTCCCCGGTCGGCTACCGCCTGCCGCTGGGCACGCTGCCCTATGTGCCGCCGGCACAGTTCCCCTATGTCGTGCCGGTCGATCCGTCGCTGCCGCGTGGACCGCTGCCGGCGCGGGAAGCCATACTGCCAGAACCGGCTCCGGCCGAACTGGAAGGCGCCGACGAGATGGCGCGGCGCCAGCAGGCGGTATCGTTCACTGCGACGACCGGCCAGCAAGACCGGGTGGAGCAGGAGATCACCGAGATCGGCGGCGCGGTGCGTACAGCACTTTCGGTCGAGCCGCGCGACGGGCGGCTTTGCGTGTTCATGCCGCCGGTCGAGGCGCTGGAAGATTATCTCGAACTGGTCGCAGCCGCAGAAAACGCGGCCAAGGCGATCCGCCTTCCCGTGCATATCGAAGGCTATGGACCGCCGCACGATCCGCGCCTCAACGTCATCAGGGTGGCACCCGATCCCGGCGTCATCGAGGTCAACATCCATCCGGCTGCCAACTGGCAGGACTGCGTGGCGACGACGACGGCGATTTACGAGGAAGCACGGCAGACACGGCTTGGCGCCGACAAGTTCATGATCGATGGCCGCCACACCGGTACCGGCGGCGGCAACCATGTTGTGGTCGGCGGCGCAACGCCCAATGACAGCCCGTTCCTGCGCCGGCCCGATTTGTTGAAGAGCCTGGTGCTACAATGGCAGCGGCGCCCGTCGCTGTCTTATCTATTCTCCGGCCTGTTCATCGGCCCGACCAGCCAGGCGCCGCGCTTCGACGAGGCGCGGCATGACTCGCTTTACGAACTCGAGATCGCGATGGCGCAGGTGCCGCATCCCGACCAGGGCAACGCACCGCTGCCTTGGCTGGTGGACCGACTGTTCCGAAATCTGTTGACTGACGTCACCGGCAATACGCACCGCTCGGAAATCTGCATCGACAAGCTGTTTTCGCCCGATGGCCCGACCGGCCGGCTTGGGCTTGTCGAGTTCCGCGGTTTCGAGATGCCGCCCAATGCGCGCATGTCGCTGGCGCAGCAATTGCTGGTGCGCGCCATCATCGCCCGTGCGTGGAAGAACCCGCTTGATGGCCGCTTCGTGCGCTGGGGCACCTCGCTCCATGACCGTTTCATGCTGCCGCATTATGTCTGGGCGGATTTCCTCGACGTGCTCGACGACCTCAAGCTCAACGGTTTCGAATTCCGGCCGGAATGGTTCGATGCCCAGCTGGAGTTCCGCTTTCCGTTCTGCGGCGAAGTCCAGCATGCCGGCATCAAGCTGGAACTGCGGCAGGCGCTGGAGCCGTGGCATGTGATGGGTGAGCAAGGGGCCATCGGCGGCACCGTGCGCTTCGTCGATTCCTCGGTCGAACGGCTGCAGGTCAGGACCGAAGGCCTCAACCCGGAACGTCATGCCATTGTCTGCAATGGCCGAATCGTGCCGATGAAGGTCACCGACAATCGCGAGGTCTCGGTGGCCGGTGTGCGCTTCAAGGCCTGGCAGCCTTCGTCGGGCCTGCATCCGGCGCTGCCGGTCAACACGCCTTTGGTCTTCGACATTTACGACCGTTGGTCGGGGCGGGCGGTGGGCGGCTGCGTCTACCATGTCGCGCATCCAGGTGGGCGCAGCTACGACACGTTCCCGGTCAACGGCAATGAGGCCGAGGCGAGGCGTCTCGCCCGCTTCGAGCCGCGCGGCCATACGCCGTCGGCCTATGTGCTGCGCAATGAAGAAGCCTCTGAAGACTTCCCCATGACCCTTGACCTCAGGCGGCCAGCAAGACTCTGATCAGCAATGGCAAAGGGGAATCAGAAAAAGGTCCGCGGCAAGCCGCTGAGGCACAGTCTGCTGGAGCACTACCAGCCGATTGACGGCGTCGTCGACGAGATGGTCGATGCTTCGGGCCATCCGCGTCCGGCCTGGGCGCCCTTCATCGAGGCGCTGGAGGAGCTGGGTCCCGAAAAGCTGGGCCAGCGCTTTGCCCGCGCCGACCAGTATCTGCGCGACGCCGGCGTTTATTATCGCGTCTACGACAAGGCCGGCGCCAACGAGCGCGAATGGCCACTGGCGCATATCCCGCTGCTGATCGAAGACAAGGAATGGGCCGGGATCAGCGCCGGTCTCGTCCAGCGCGCCGAGCTTTTCGAGGAGATAGTCGCTGATATTTACGGGCCGAACCGGCTGATCGAGAAGGGAATCCTGCCGGCAGGCCTGATTGCGGCGAGCCCCGAATATTTGCGCCCCGTCGTCGGCACCATGCCGGCCAGCGGTCATTTCCTGCATTTTTGCGCCTTCGAGCTCGGCCGTGGACCGGATGGAAGCTGGTGGGTGCTAGGCGACCGCACGCAGGCGCCGTCGGGCGCCGGCTTTGCGCTGGAAAACCGCGTCGCCACGACGCGGGCTTTGTCCGACATCTATGGCGAGATGCATGTGCATCGCCTGGCCGGTTTCTTCCGTCGCTTTCGCGATGCTCTGATCGGCATGGCGAAGGAGAATGACGGCCGCGTCGCCATTCTGACGCCGGGGCCGCTCAACGAGACCTATTATGAGCACGCCTATATCGCCCGCTATCTCGGCATCATGCTGCTCGAGGGCGAGGATCTGACCGTCTCCGGCGGCAAGCTGATGGTGCGCACGGTTTCCGGGCTGATGCCGATCAGCGTGCTGTGGCGGCGGCTCGATGCCGCCTTTGCCGATCCGCTGGAACTGAGGTCGGACTCGCATATCGGCACGCCGGGGCTGGTCGAGGCGATCCGCCGCGGCACCGTGTCTACGGTCAATGCGCTGGGGTCGGGCTTGATGGAAACCCGGGCGCTGCTCGCCTTCCTGCCGAAGATTTCGCGCGCATTGCGCGGCGAAGAGCTTCTGTTGCCAAGCGTGGCCACCTGGTGGTGCGGGCAAGCAACCGAACGGGCCCATGTGCTTGCCAATATCGATCGCATGGTGATCGGTCCGGCGCTGTCGACGCGGCTGGCCTTTGAGGATGACGGCCAGACCAGGCTCGGTTCGGCACTGACGCCGGAGGAACGCATCGCGCTGATCGCGCGCATCGAGAGCGATGGCAGCGGTTTCGTCGGCCAGGAAGCGGTGACGCTGTCGACGACGCCGGTCTATGTCGGCGGCTGGCTGGAGCCACGGCCGGCAAGCCTGCGCGTTTATCTCGCGCGCACGCCCGATGGCTGGACGGTAATGCCCGGCGGTTTCGCCCGTGTCGGCCTGTCGCTCGACCCGACGGCCATCGCCATGCAGCGCGGCGGCCAGGCGGCCGACGTCTGGGTGGTCAGCGACCGGTCGGTCGAGCGCGAGACGCTGCTGCCGCAGGAGCATGACAGCTTCGTCCGCACCATGCCGGGCAGCCTGCCCAGCCGCGCGGCGGAAAACCTGACCTGGCTCGGCCGCTATATCGAGCGTTCGGAAGATACGGTGCGTATCCTGCGCGCCTATCATGTGCGGCTGGCCGAGACGTCCGATCCTGACATGCTGCTGCTCGCCGATATCAGGGACTATCTCGAACCCTTCGGCATCGATCTCGAAGCGGCCATTCCGCCCGGATTGATCGGCACGCTGGACAGCGCCGTCTACAGCGCCGGACAGATCCGCGACCGCTTTTCGCCCGATGGCTGGCTGGCGCTGAAGGACCTGTCGAAGACCATTCATCAGTTCGCCACCACGGTGGCGCCGGGTGACGACGCGACACGGGCGATGACGGTCATGCTGCGCAAGCTCGCCGGTTTCTCTGGCCTGTTGCACGAGAATATGTACCGTTTCACCGGCTGGCGTTTCCTCGAGATCGGCCGGCGGATCGAGCGCGGCATCCAGATCGCCCGTACGCTAGCCCGACTGACAAGGTCCGGTGCGCCGGACGGCTCGCTCGACATGATGCTGGAGATCGGCGACAGCGTCATGACCCACCGCCGGCAATATCCGGTGCGGGCCGGACGGCGCACGGTGATCGACCTCTTGGCGCTCGACCCACTCAACCCGCGCTCGATCCTGTTCCAGCTCGAACGGCTGAAGGCGGAGATCGGCCTGTTGCCATCGGTTGGGCCGGAGGGGCATATGTCGGTCGCGGCCAAGGAAATCCTGCAGCTCAACACGGCAATTGCCGTCATGGAGCCATCGGAGATGTCGGCGGAGGTGCTGGACGATCTCGCAACTGAGATCGGCAACCTCTATAGCAGCCTGGCTAAAGCGTATTTCGGTTAACATGCTGTACGATATCAGGCTTCATCTCAGCTACGATTATGACGCCGCGGCCGGTGGCAGCCGGCATCAGGTGCGTGTATTGCCGCCGACCATTGCCGGCGTGCAGCGCGTGATCGCGGCCTCGCTTTCGTTTGTGCCGACCCCATCGGAGCGCACGGATTTTGCCGATTTCTTCGGCAACAATGTCACCGCGATCGCCTTTCGCGACGTCCATGACGGGCTCGACATCAGAATGAGCGCGCGCGTGTCGGTGTCACGGCCGGAGCCTGGGCTCGACGTGTCGCCCGATCTGCAGCGCCTGCGGGAAGAACTCGGCGCCGTACGGTCACTGGCGCCGGATGCACCGCATCACTTTCTCGCCGCCAGCGATCATGCCGGCATCGATGCGGCGATCACCGCCTATGCCCGCGACAGCGCCGGCGGCTCGACGGTCGGCATGGCCATCGATCTGTGCAACCGCATCCACCGCGACTTCACCTATGACGGGGAAGCGACCACGGTGCGTACCGGGGCCAGCGATGCCTTCCGTTTGAAGCGGGGCGTGTGCCAGGACTTCTCCCACATCATGATCGCCGGCCTGCGCGGGCTAGGTATTCCTGCGGGTTATGTCAGCGGCTTCCTGCGCACCATTCCCCCGAAAGGGAAGCCGCGGCTCGAAGGCGCCGATGCCATGCATGCCTGGGTCAAGGTGTGGTGTGGGCGCGATGCCGGCTGGCAGGAGTTCGACCCGACCAATGGCATGCGGGCCAGCAACGACCACATCACCGTTGGCTATGGCCGCGACTATTCCGACGTGGCTCCGATCGTCGGCGTGCTGAAAACCACCGGCGGCCAGGTCGGCGACCAGGCCGTCGACGTCATCCCGGTCGCGCTCGAGAAGGCCTGACAGCCTCGAAGCACAGCTTCTCAACAACGGCCATGCCCGTTATGCTCGGTCGAAACTTCGGGGAGGATCGGTCGGCAGGCATGCTGATGCGGAGTTCGGTATTGACGGCAATCAGTGTCATCATCCCGGCGCACAATGCGGCGGCAACCATTGCGGCCACGCTGGCCTCGCTTCGTTCCGAAGCCGAGGTTATCGGCGAGGTGCTGCTGGTCGACGATTCCTCCTCGGACGGGACGGCAGAAGCCGCGCTGAATGCCGCCACGCAATTCTCGTTGCCGTTGCGCGTGCTCAAGAGCAGCTGCCGGGACGCGGGCGGCTCCCGCAATGTGGCGCTGGCGCAGGCGCAATGCTCCTGGATCTACCTGATCGACGCCGACGACTTGCATCTGGAGGGCGGGCTGCGGTCGATGCTGGTCCGGGCGGGGGAGCAACCGGCCGCCGACATGGTGATCGGCGCCTACCGTCGGCGCACCGATGGCGAGAACCGGAACCTCAAGCTTCCAGCCGGCTACATAGAAGACGGTATAGCCAATGCCTCGGCCTATCTGGAGGGTCACATTCGCTCGATCGCCGTGGGCAGTGCGCTGGTTTCCCGGCGCGTCGTCGGCGACACGCGCTTCCCGACCGGGCTTGCCTATGACGAGGACACGCTGTTCTGGTCCAGGCTGATGGGCAGGGCGTCGCTTGCCCTGATCGTGCATCCCGTCATGATCTACCACGTTTCGGCAGTGCGTTCCGATGATCGCTTCATCACCAGGCCGGTGCGCCGCTTTCTCGACTGGCGGCTGGCGCTGCGCGAGCTGACTGACTGTAGCATCCCACTGTCGTCGCTAAAGACCAGGGAGGGGCTGGTCGCCCTCAAGATCGCCCGGGTTCACTATGCGCGCGGCGATCTGGAGACGGCGGCGCGGTTCCTGAGGATCGCGGCGGCGGCGCCGAAGGTGCGGTCGAACACCTGGCGTTGCAGGCGCTACCAGCTGAAGCTGGCGCTGCGGCGCTGGTTTTCCTCTCCGCGCGTCCAGTTGCAACGTGCCTGAATCAGCCCCGCCGCAGCTTGCCGTCATTGTCATCGGCTATCGCGCGCCGGCTCAAATCGTCGAGGCGGTGACATCCCTGCTGGATCAGGATGAGCCGCTCGAGATCATGGTGGTCAACTCGGGCGGAGGCGAGGTCCTGGCGCTGCTGACCGGCGCCGGGGTCAAGGTGCCAGTGATCGAGGTCGGTCGAAGGCTGTTTGTAGGCGCAGCCCGCAATCTCGGCATTGCGGCCACCAAAGCGCCTTTCGTTGCCTTTCTTGCCGATGATTGCCTCGCCTGTTCGGGCTGGGCCGAGGCACGGATGCAGCGGCATCTGGCTGGCGACCGCGCCGTGGCGAGCGCGATGGTGAATAGCCATCCGCGCAATCTGATCGCCTGTGCGGCTCATCTGATCATGTTCATGCGACGGCTTCCCGGTCTGCCGTCGGATCGTGCGCTGCGTTACGGCGTGTCGTTCGATCGGCGGCTGTTCGATGAATATGGCTTGTTCGATGAAACCATGCCTGCTGCCGAAGACACCGAATTCCTGGGGCGGCTGCCGCAGGAACTGCAGCCGGTCTGGGAGCCTAAGGTGCAAACCGTTCATCGCAACGAAACCCGGCTGTCCAGATTGCTTGCCGATCAGTACAGGCGCGGCTGTCGCCGCGGCGATTACCTCGCAGCGTCCGCCCTGAACACTCCGTTTCGGTGTTTTCGCGACACGTTTCGCGATCGGCGGAATGCCCGCAAGCTGGCGAAGATCGGGCTTTCCGATCGGGATCGAACTTTCGCGATGATGTCGATGCCAATTGTCTGGCTTGCCCTGCTGGTCAAATCCGTGGGTGTCTATATTGGCGTGCGAAATCGCGTGAAAGCGGCAACAAGAAAATGATAACGAGCCAAATCAAGCCTCGACGCTGGCGACGGAGCCGACTGTTCTGGACGCGCCAGAGAACGGTCGCAGTTTTCAGCTATCGTTATGACGCGCATCTGGTTGCCGATCTGATCACCAATATCGATCCGGTCGTTGACGGCTGGATTGCCTATGACGATCGCGGGGCGACCGGCGTGTTCAGCAGCGAGCCGCAGCGGCGGCGGATCTTGCTCGACGCAGCGCATGAAGCTGCCGCCGACTGGATCCTGGCTATTGATCCCGATGAGCGGCTGGAACGCGGTACCGCGGAGCGGATCGGACAGCTGACGGGGGATTACAGGCGCATGGCCTGGGGGTTCCGGCTCCGCGAATTGTATTCGCCGACCGAGTACCGGGTCGACGGGCTGTGGGCCGAAAAGTTCCAGTATCGTCTGTTCAGAGCCTACGATCCGGCGAAGTACCGACCAGAGGACCTGCACGGGCTCTGGTATCCTCCCGATCTTGGTTTCAAGGCCCGCAACAGCGGGCTCAACCTCTATCATTTAAAGATGATGGAGCCGAAGCGGCGGATCGCCCGCCGCAATCTCTACCACCACCTTGATCCAAAGGGGCTCCTGCAGGATTTGGGCTATGACTACCTTGCCGATGAGGCAGGGGCCGTGTTCGAACAGATTCCGCCCGGGCGCGACTACCATCCGCCTCACGTCGACGATGGCGGCCTCTGGATGGCCGTGCCGGCTGGTGCCACCATTGGTGGACCCGACCACATTCCATAGCAACGGGGTGGAACCAGCAGTCGGCTTAGCGCTTATCTACGAGAAAAATTTCGTGGAGCGGGCATGCTTGACAAATCTGGGACGCCATCCGGCCGGTCGGCTGCCGGACGGGGGGACGATGGAGCGCCGAAGAACGGCGCGCAGACCGCTGCCGAACAGGTCTCGCTCACCTATATCAGCGACAGCGAGCCGGGGATCCGGCGCCTGAAGGCGGGCGAAGGCTTTTCCTACAAGGGCGCGAAAGGACAGGCCGTCGGCGCGGCAGCCATTGCCCGCATCAAGGCGCTGGCCATTCCGCCGGCATGGACGGATGTGTGGATCTCGCCCGATCCCGCCGGCCACATCCAGGCGACCGGCCGCGACCAGCGCGGGCGCAAACAGTACCGCTACCATCCGCTGTGGGCCGCCGAGCGCGACGGCGCCAAATACTCCAGCCTTGTCGCCTTTGCCGAAAGCCTGCCGGAGCTGCGCCGCCGGATCGATGCCGATCTGCGCCGCCGTGGCCTGCCGGCCGAGCGCGTCGTGGCGGCAATTGTCTGGCTGCTCGACAACACGATGATCCGGGTCGGCAATGCCGCCTATGCCCGCGACAACAAGAGCTTTGGGCTGACGACGCTACGCGACCGCCACGTCGACATCAAGGGATCGAGCCTGCGCTTTGCCTTCAAGGGCAAGTCCGGCAAGGAATGGAAATTGAAGCTGGTCGACCGCCGCATCGCCCGGGTCGTGCGCGGCGCGCAGGATATTCCGGGGCAGCAACTGTTCCAATATCTCGACGAGGACGGCGAGAGGCATGGGGTGCGTTCCGACGATGTCAACCGCTATATCCGCGACGCGATCGGCGCCAATTTCAGCTCCAAGCATTTCCGCACCTGGGGCGGTACCATCCATGCCGCGTCGCTGTTTGCGCGGACGGATCTTCCCGAAAGCCAGGCGCAGACCAAGCGTGTAATGAACGCCGTCATCGACAAGGTGGCCGAGCGGCTCGGCAACACACGCGCCGTCTGCCGCAAATGCTACATCCATCCACAGGTTTTCGAAGCCTGGGTGGAAGGGCGGCTGCTTAGCGAAATGACCGAGGCCAACAAGCGCAAGCGATCGATAGACGGTCTCGATGATGAAGAGGCTCTTGTGCTGAGATGGTTGAAGGCAAGCGAAGGCTGACAAAAATGGCGTAACTTTTTTGTCGACGCCATGTCGGCATAGGCCCTACTGTTTCGTCCTTTGAGACAGAAAAGGACGTCCCATGCTCTACGCTATCCTCTGCTATGCCTCCGAAGATGTCGTCTCCTCCTGGAGCAAGGCACAGGATGACGAGGTCATGGCAAAGCTCATGCATGTGCAGGAAAAATACGCTCAAGCCGGCCGGCTTGGGCCGGTGGCGCGGCTTTTGCCCACCACCGCCGCGACGACGCTGCGCAAGGTCAAGGGCGAATCGGTCGTCATCGACGGCCCGTTTGCCGAGACCAAGGAACAGTTCCTCGGCTTCTACACGCTGGAATGCGCCGATCTCGACGAAGCCGTCGACTTCGCGCGCGAGCTTTCCGAGGTCAATCCCAGCGGCGGATCCTATGAGATCCGACCGGTTTCCGTCTTCAACCCAACCAGAGTAGCCACATGACAGACCTCGCCTGGATAAGCTCGGCGATCAGCGCTGCCCGCCCGCAGGCTATGGGTGCGCTGCTGCGCTATTTCCGCAATCTCGATACGGCGGAGGAAGCTTTCCAGGACGCGTGCCTGAGGGCACTCAAGAACTGGCCGCAGAACGGGCCGCCGCGCGATCCTGCGGCCTGGCTGATCTTTGTCGGCCGCAACACCGGCATCGACGCGGTGCGCAAGCGCGCCAAGCAGGCGCCGATGCCGGAAGAGGACCAGATCTCGGACTTGGAAGATGCCGAGAGCGATATCGCCGAACGGCTGGACGGCGCGCACTACCGCGACGACATATTGCGGCTCTTGTTCATCTGCTGCCATCCGGATCTGCCGCCTACGCAGCAGATCGCGGTGGCGCTGCGCATCGTCTCCGGTCTCACCGTCAAGCAGATCGCGCGTGCGTTCCTGGTCGGCGAAAGCGCCATGGAACAGCGTATCACGCGCGCCAAGGCGCGCATTGCCGATGCCGGCGTGCCGTTCGAGACGCCCGGCGCGGTCGAGCGCTCGGAGCGGCTCGGCGCCGTTGCCGCCATGGTCTATCTGATCTTCAACGAAGGTTATTCCACCAACAGCGGCGAGGCGCCGGCGCGTGCGCCGCTTTGCGAGGAGGCGATCCGGCTGGCGCGCCTGTTGCTGCGGCTGTTCCAGACCGAGCCGGAGATCATGGGCCTGACGGCATTGCTTTTGCTGCAGCATGCGCGCGCGCCGGCCCGCTTCGACGAGAATGGCGAGATCGTGCTGCTCGACGACCAGGACCGCTCGCTGTGGAGCCGCAAGATGATCGACGAAGGCCTGGCGCTGGTCGACAAGGCCCTGCGCCACCAGAAGCCCGGACCCTACCAGGTGCAGGCGGCGATCGCCGCCCTTCATGCGCGGGCGGCAACCCCCGAGGAGACCGACTGGACAGAGATCGACCTGCTCTACAGCCTGCTGGAGGCGATGCAACCTTCGCCGGTGGTGACGCTGAACCGTGCGGTTGCGGTCGCCAAGGTGCGCGGGCCGGAAGCTGCCCTTGCCATGATCGAGCCGCTTGGCGAGAGGCTGTCCGGCTATTTCCACTTCTTCGGCCTCAAGGGCGGTCTGTTGATGCAGCTCGGCCGTGGCGAAGAGGCGCGTGTCGCCTTCGATCGCGCCATTGCGTTGGCCAACACGGCAGCGGAAGCCGCCCATATCCGCATGCATATCGACCGGCTGATGCGAGACGGAGCCGTGAAGGCGCCGGCGAAGACAGCGCACTAAACCTGTTCCTCCTGTGGCTCAATCGTGCAATCCCGGCTTGGACCATGCCGGGGTGGCGATTTTCCCCTGAAACGAGTAATGGCACGCCATGACAGCGCCTGCGGCATGCGGGCGATAATGGCGCCAAGGCTCGACCGCCGCCCTATGATGGCGAGCGGATCTGAAAGGGATGAAAATGACGATAGCGAAGGAAACGGCCGAACTTCTGGCGAAACTGGGTGTGGCCAAGGACGCGCTGACCGGCGGCGACCTCGTCGTGCGCAGCCCGGTGACGGGTGAACAGATCGCGGCGCTGAAGACGATTTCGCCGGCCGATGCGGCCAAGACCATCGATGCCGCGCACACGGCGTTCCAGGCCTGGCGGATGGTGCCGGGTCCCCGGCGCGGCGAACTGGTGCGGCTGCTCGGCGAGGAGTTGCGCGCGCACAAAACCGAGCTTGGCCGGCTGGTGTCGATCGAGGTCGGCAAGATCCCGTCGGAAGGCCTCGGCGAAGTTCAGGAAATGATCGACATCTGCGATTTCGCCGTCGGCCTTTCCCGCCAACTCTACGGTCTGACCATCGCCACCGAGCGTCCGGGACATCGCATGATGGAGACCTGGCATCCGCTCGGCGTCGTCGGCGTCATTTCGGCCTTCAACTTCCCGGTCGCGGTGTGGTCGTGGAACGCGGCGCTCGCGCTGGTCTGCGGCGACGCCGTGGTGTGGAAGCCCTCGGAAAAGACGCCGCTGACGGCGCTCGCCTGCGAGGCGATTTTTGCCGGCGCGGTCAAGCGCTTCGGCGCGGATGCGCCGCAGGGCCTGGCACCGGTGCTGATTGGCGACCGCTCCGTCGGCGAGATCCTGGTCGACCACCCGAAGGTGGCGCTGGTTTCTGCCACCGGCTCGACCCGCATGGGCCGGGATGTCGGCCCGCGGCTGGCCAAGCGCTTTGCCCGCGCCGTGCTCGAGCTCGGCGGCAACAATGCCGGCATCGTCTGCCCGACCGCCGATCTCGACATGGCGCTGCGCGCCATCGCCTTTGGCGCCATGGGCACCGCGGGCCAGCGCTGCACGACGCTGCGGCGCCTGTTCGTGCATGACAGCGTCTATGACACGCTGCTGCCGCGGCTGAAGAAGGCCTATGAGAGCGTCTCGGTCGGCAACCCGCTGGAGACGTCTTCGCTCGTCGGGCCGCTGATCGACAAGGGGGCGTTCGACGCCATGCAGAAGGCGCTCAAGGAAGCCACCGCTCACGGCGGCAAGCTGACCGGCGGTTCGCGGGTCGAGAATGGCCATCCCGATGCCTATTACGTGCATCCGGCGCTGGTCGAAATGCCGAAGCAGGTGGCTCCTGTCACCGAAGAAACCTTCGCGCCGATCCTCTACGTGATGAAATATTCCGATTTCGATGCAGTGCTCGACGAGCACAATGCGGTCGGCGCCGGACTGTCGTCGTCGATCTTCACCCGCGACCTGCAGGAATCCGAGCGCTTCCTCGGCGTCGATGGTTCGGATTGCGGCATCGCCAACGTCAACATCGGCACGTCGGGCGCCGAGATCGGCGGCGCGTTCGGCGGCGAGAAGGAAACCGGCGGCGGCCGCGAGAGCGGCTCCGATGCCTGGAAGGCCTATATGCGCCGCGCCACCAACACGGTGAACTATTCCAAGGCGCTGCCGCTGGCGCAGGGCGTGTCATTCGACATCGATTGAGATGCTGCGCCCGGCTTTTGACCAGTTGATCCACCCGAACCCGTCGGGCGGATCGCTGCCGCTCGCGCGGATCGTTCCGCTTTCAGGCTTCGCCCCCGCTGTCCAGATGTCCGTATCCCGACGGCGGAAAGGCCACCTCGGCCATGCGCCCGGACGGGTCCTCGCGGTCGGCACGACCGGCTGCGCAACAGCGTCTGCGCCGAACGTTCAGCCAGCGTGCGGCGACGCCGGTCGGCAGGCCTCGAACGCGGCATCGATAACGGCAAGCTTGGCGGCCTGGACGGTCATGTATTCCTGGTAGAAGCTGTTCGAGACCCACATTACGGAATGCCCGCGCCGGCCCAGCCAGCCGACGCTGCCGAGCTTTTCGGCGTCGCGCAATTTGCGCGCAAGATGGGTGCGCGAGAGTTTTAGCCAACTGGCGAATTCGCCGATCGAAACCACGCTGGTCGGGATCCGGTCGAGGGCGGCATTGTCGGGATCGATGCCGGACATCAGCCAATCCATGACGATGCCGCCATTGTTGAGCCAGATGAACAGCGAAAACGTCTGCTTGGGCTCACGCACAGGGTTGGAGGAGAGCAGGCCTTCCGCCACCAGCGGCTGCAGCCTGGAAATCATGCCGTGCTGCTCGAGAAAGGCGGCGAGGCGGCTGCCGCTGTCGAGACCGTCGAGCGTGCGCAGATGCGCAACCACCCAGCCGTCGAATTCCTTCAGCGTCGCTGCCGTCACCTGAAACGGGTGGGCTCGTCCGTCACCGGTGTGCGGCAGGTATTCGATGATGTGATAGTGCAGCATCTCCTTGATGAAGGCTTCGGCCGTGTTGCGGCTAGCGACGGAATAGTGAAGCACGGCATCGATGAAGCGGGCCAGTGTCAGTTCCGTGCGGGGATCGCGCGGGTCGCGGGCGAAATGCAGGGCTAGGCCGGTGTGAGCCAGCAACCAGCGCTGTTGCGTGGCGAACACGGCGGCCAGGCGTGGGCTCGTTTCATAGATATGCAGCAGCGCCTTCGACTGCGCCTCGACATGACGGTGCAGCGCCGGATGGCCGGCAATATATTCGAAATTCAGCGCCATCCTCCTCGTCCTCCGGCCAGCCCCCCGGCAGCGAAGACGTGCAATCACATTTCCAGCCTTAGCCGCCCGTGTCCAGCCATGCCAACCCGGACAAAAGGCCTAGAGCGAGCCTGGGCTATCGTTCCGGCTATTACGGCCGCAACCGCGAGGTGATGGAGAGCCATCGCGTCCTAGCCACGAACACCACATCGTGGCAAACTTCTTGTTAACCACATGCTCGGTGAAAATATCGGATTAACCTCAGATGCCACTATCGAGGTTATGTTCCGTACCTTAGCGTTCAATATGAGTTCAAGGGATGTGTGGATTCGGGGGTTATTTCGGGTCAATCCGGGATGCGGAAGCTTTGCTCACGCACATGGTAGCCGCAATTGCCCATCGTGGGCCGGATGAGCAAGGGAAATTCGTAGCACCCGATGCCGGGCTCGGGCATGCGCGGCTGTCGGTGATCGGCATCGGCGATGGCCAGCAACCGATGTCCGACGAGGCCGGCAATTTGACGATTGCGTTCAACGGCGAGATTTTCAACTACATAGAACTGCGCGAAGGGCTGATCGCCAAGGGCCGGCACTTTCGGACGTCGAGCGACACAGAGGTCATCCTTCAGCTCTATGAGGAGATGGGCGAAGACTGCTTGTCTCTCCTGAACGGTGATTTCGCCTTGGCGATATGGGACAATCGGCAGCGACGAATGGTGCTTGCACGAGACCGGATGGGTGTCCGGCCGCTGTTCTACACAAGTAAGGACGGGGTGCTTTACTTTGCCTCGGAGATCAAAGCCCTGCTGAAGGTCCCGGGCGTCTCCGCTGAAATTGATCCGATTGCGCTGGATCAGATCTTTACGCTGTGGGTGCCGATCGCTCCGCGCACGGCGTTCCGCAATATCCACGAGTTGGAACCGGCAAGTGTGATGATCGCGACGCAGGGGCAGGTCACGGTCAAACGGTACTGGCACCTGGACTATCCGCATCGTGATGAGCCGTCGAAGATCACGAACGAGGACCACGCGGCAGAGGAATTGCAAGCCCTTCTGACCGATGCGGTGAGGCTTCGCATGCGGGCCGACGTGCCGGTCGGCTCCTATCTTTCCGGAGGGCTCGATTCCTCGCTTGTTTCGGCGCTTGCCGCCGGCATGACTCCTCGGAGACTGGAGACATTTTCCGTAACCTTCGACAGCGCCGAGCATGACGAAAGCGCCTTTCAGATCGAAATGGCCTCGGCGCTCGGCACGCGCCACCACGCCATAGAATGCGGCGCCCGCGATATCGCCGGGGTCTTTCCTGAGGTCGTCCGCTTTGCCGAGCGGCCGATCATCCGCACGGCGCCAGCGCCACTCTACAAATTATCCGCCCTGGTTCGCCAGGCCGGCCTGAAGGTGGTGCTGACGGGTGAAGGCGCCGACGAGGTCTTCGCCGGCTACGACGTCTTCAAGGAGGCGCGTGTCCGCCGGTTCTGCGGGCGGCAGCCCACATCGCGCATAAGGCCGCAGCTGTTCCGCCGGCTTTACCCGTATCTGCCGGGCCTGCAACAGCAATCGGTGGAGTATCTGGCTGCCTTCTTCGGCACCAGCAACGCTGCCCTCGACGATCCGCTGTTCTCGCATCGGCCACGCTTCAAGACCACGGCGGCGGCGAAAATCTTCTTTTCCGGCGATCTGCGTGCGACGTTGAAGGGTTATGACGCGGCTGAAGAGCTGACCAGCCGCCTGCCCGAGGCGTTTTCCCTATGGCATCCGTTGCATCAGGCGCAATATCTCGAAACCCGCTTCCTCCTGCCCGGCTACATCCTCTCCAGCCAAGGCGATCGGATGGCCATGGCGCACGGCATCGAAGGGCGGTTTCCTTTCCTGGATCATCGCGTGGTAGAGTTCGCGGCAAGACTTCCGCCGGAGATGAAACTGAAAGGCTTGATGGAGAAGCACATATTGCGCAAGGTGGCCAGGCACCACCTTCCGGCGGCGATCGGTAAACGCACCAAGCAACCTTACCGCGCCCCGGAGGCCCGCTCCTTCGTCGGGGCGGAGGAACTAGACTATGTTCGTGACTGCCTGGGCGAGGCGAGCATTACCGCCGGCGGCCTGTTCAACGCCAAGGCGGTGGCCAAGCTCCACGAGAAATGCCGCATGGAGACCGCGACCGGATTTCGCGACAACGCCGCCTTCGTCGGCATTCTGTCGACGCAGCTGTGGCAGAAGAATTTCGCCGGCCAAGCGGTCGGCGCGGCAAGAGCGGCCTGAGACGGCGAGGAAAAGGAAAGACACGATGACGGCAATCAAGGACAGGGTCAGAAGCTTTATCGTCGACAACTTCCTGTTCGGCGACACCTCCTACAAACTGTCGGATTCAGCCTCGCTGATTGAGAACGACATTATCGACTCGACTGCGGTGCTTGAGCTGGTGGCCTTCATCGAGGACAATTTCGGCATCGCGATGGTGGATGCCGACATCGTTCCGGCCAACCTGGACTCGCTTGACCGCATCTCGTCCTTCATCGAGGCGAGAGCACAAACGCTGGCAGCGTAAGCGCCAACGGCGAGGAACGTCCCGTGCGGATCGAGCATTTTCTGATGGCGAAGGCTGCTGCCCACCCGGCCAAGACGGCATTGGTCACTAGGGGCAAAAAGCTGAGCTACGAAGAACTCGACGACCTTTCGAGCCGGCTGGCCACCGCTCTCTTCATGAATGGCATCAGGCGCGACGACCGCGTCCTGATCTTCATGGACAACTGCTGGGAGGCCGCCGTATCGATCTTTGCCGCACTCAAGGCAGGTGCGACCTTCAGTCCGATCAACCCCTCCACAAAGGCCGACAAGCTCGGTTACGTCATCGCCGATTGCGACGCCAGGGCGGTCCTGACGCAGGCGAAGCTGATGCCCGTGGTCACCGAAGCCTGCGCATCGCACGGCAAGACCGGCATCTTCGTGGCTTCCACCCCTGGGGCCGATGGGCAATGCCCGGCAGGGGCCGCGTCCCTGACTGACTGCCTGACGTTCGATGGCGCGGAGGTGAACCATCGCGGCATCGACGTCGACCTTGCGATGCTGATCTACACGTCAGGTTCGACCGGCCGGCCCAAGGGTGTGATGATGACGCATCGCAATTGCGACGCTGCCGCGGGGTCGATCGCCACCTATCTGCGCAACGCGCCGGACGACATCATCCTGAACGTCCTCCCGCTTGCCTTCGACTATGGCCTCTACCAGTTGCTGATGGCAGTCAGGCTCGGGGCCACGCTGGTGCTCGAGAAGTCCTTCGCCTTCCCGCACGAGATCTTCGAACGCATCCGCAAAGAGGGCGTCACCGGCCTTCCGCTGGTGCCTACCATGGCGGCGATGATCCTGCAGATGCGTGATCTGGCGCCGGGTTTCTTGCCCAGCCTCCGCTATATTTCCAACACCGCGGCCGCCTTGCCGCCAGCCCACATAGAACGCCTGCGCTCGCTGCTGCCCGGCGTCCGGATCTATTCGATGTATGGACTGACCGAATGCAAGCGCTGCACCTATTTGCCACCCGAGGAACTTGACCGCCGGCCAGGGTCGGTCGGCATAGCCATCCCCAACACGGAAGCCTTTGTCGTCGACGACCTTGGACAACGCATGCCGGCGGGCGTGGCGGGTGAGCTCGTCATCCGCGGTCCGCACGTCATGCAGGGCTATTGGCGCAACCAGGCCGCGACGGAACGAGCGCTCCGGCCGGGGCCTAACCCTTGGGAAAAGGTGCTCTATACGGGCGACCTGTTCCAGACCGACGAGGACGGCTTTCTCTATTTTGTCGGGCGTAAGGACGACATCATCAAGACGCGTGGCGAGAAGGTCGCCCCCAAGGAAGTCGAGGCCGTGCTCCACGCTCATCCAGGTATCGCGGAAGCGGTGGTCGTCGGCGTGCCGGATCCGGTGCTGGGGCATGCGATCGGCGCGCTCGTCGTGCGGTCCGACCCGGCGCTTGGCGGAAAGGACATCATTCGTCACTGCGCGCGCCACCTGGAGGATTTCATGGTCCCCAAAATCATAGAGTTCCGGAGCGAATTACCGAAGACTGAGTCGGGCAAGGTCAGCCGCCGGCTCGCGGCTGAGATGATGGAGGCCGAGCAATGAACATCGGCTCAACCCAGGATGCGCCGGCCTTCACGCAAGCCCTGGCCATCGATCCCCCCGCCGAAACGGACAGGATCGTGGCGGCCCTGCGCGAGCAGTTGCGCGGCATTCGCAAGCGCGGCCTCGTGCTCGGTCTTTCGGGCGGTATAGATTCCAGCGTTTCGGCTGCATTGGCCGCGCGGGCCGTCGGCCACCAGAATGTGCTGTGCGTCCTCATGCCGGAAAGCGATTCCGACCCCGAAAGCCTGCGGCTCGGCCATCTGGTCGCCGACACTTTCGGCGTCGAGGCCGTTGTGGAGGATATCGGGCCGACCCTGCGGGCAATGGGCTGCTATGAACGCCGCGACGCCTTCATCCGCGAATTGGTCCCGGACTATGGCAAGGGCTGGGCCTCGAAGATCGTGATCGCGAACGTGCTCGAAGGCGAGGGCTACAACATCTCGTCGCTGGTGGTGCAGGACCCGCAAGGCAAGCAGACGAAACTGCGGATGCCGGTGGCAGTCTATCTCGGCATCGTTGCCGCCACCAACATGAAGCAGCGCACCCGCAAGCAGCTCGAATATTATCATGCCGACCGGCTGAACTTCGCCGTGCTCGGCACACCGAACCGGCTGGAATACGACCAGGGGTTCTTCGTCAAGAACGGCGACGGCGCCGCCGACGTCAAGCCGATCGCGCATCTCTACAAGACGCAGGTCTATGCGCTAGCCGCCTATCTCGGCATTCCGGAAGAGGTCCGCAACCGGCCGCCGACCACCGACACCTACTCGCTGGCGCAGACGCAGGAAGAATTCTACTTCTCCCTGCCTTACGATCGGATGGATCTGTGTCTCTACGGCCTCAACAACGGCGTGTCCGCCGAGGTGGTAGGGCAAGCGGCGGGATTGGCCGCCTCACAGATCGAACGTGTCTGGGCCGACATCGCCGCCAAGCGAAAGGCAACGCGCTATCTGCACCTGCGCCCGCAGCTCGTTGACGGCGTGGACGAAGTCGGCTCCTGACCTATGCATATCGAGCAAAAGTGATCCGGTCTTGCGATACGACATGCATGAAAGAAATACTAAGCTCTTGTCTTTACGCAATTCCGGACGGAAAGCCGCGCACCCTTTCCTGGAATTGCTGTAGGCGGAACGCTTCAGGTGAAGCGGCCGCCGATCAACTGGCTCCACTGCTCGCCCGCAAGCCCGTTCAGAAAGACCTGCGCGTTCTTCATGGCATCGAGAAGCTCGGGATCGCGTGAATGCACGACGGTCGAGGCGACCGGTATGAAGGCTATGCGTCTTACAAGCATGGCGTCCAGAAGCGCGGGCTGGACGCGGCCGCGCAAGCCGGAGACACCGCGCCGGGCGGCATGCTCGACCAGGCAATCGATCACCGGCCCGGCCTGGCCGGGAAGAGCGAGGACCTGCAGCACGCGGCCGATCCCGTCCGGTCGCGCGTAATAGGCGAAAGCGCCGACATTGGCGCCGTTCGGCGATGCCACCGACACGTAGACAAGCTCTCCGAAATCCGGCTTTTGCGCCGCATCGCCCAGAATATGGTTGAGCTGACCTTCCGCCCACTGCGGACGTAGCGGAAATTGGGCGCAAAGCGGCTCCAGCAGCCCCGCAAAGCTGCCGCTGTCGATCTCGGAGGCCCGAAATGCCCCCCGGCTCGATGCGTTGGCGACGACGCCGGTCCAGCGTCGTTGACTGCCCTTCATTTTGCGAAGGTAGAGCCGGTCGACGATCCGGGCGAGCGGGTTGAACATCCAGGCAAGCTTCATGTGATTGGCAAAAAGGCTGAGCATGAAGGTCGCCGGCCGCATCACGCGAACCCAGTCAAGGCTGTATTGCGGCAGCACAACGCCGCGAAGCCGCGTCCACAGTTTCACGGACGTATCATTGGCGGTTTCGCTGAAGGAGATGTCCTGCGGACCATCGAGGAAGGCCTTCAACAGGCGGGCACCGGCCATCGGATCGGTCTCGTGATCCTCGACCATCAGCGAGCTGCAGATGGCAGCGTAGAGCTGCCGGCCGTTGAATTTCATTGGCAGCGCATGAACGCCGACGAACCCGGAAACCTGGCCGGCGTCATTGACATGGACAAGCGAACGGAGCCCGCTGCCCCAGTCGGGTGCGTCCAGATAAAACCGCCTCATGTAATCGACGAGGGAGGCCGGCGCTGGCCCCCGCTTCTTGCGCAGCATGCGTTGAAACATGCCCGCGACGGCCGCAAGGTCGGCCTGATCGAGGGCGCGGACGACGCTCACGCCGGGCTCCCGGTTCCGGGAACCCGGCCACCATGTTTGCGCGCCATGGCGACACGGGGCTGGCCGTCGGCCGTCACGGCAAAGGTTGGGGTTTCGTAGGATTTCGTTCTCGATAAAAGGGTTGCTATCTGCCGATCTTGACCTTCGCCGAACTCAAATAGCAGCCATCCGCCTGGCTTGAGGAAAGCTGCGGCATCCCGGACCAGCCTTTGGAGGATCGAAATACCGTAAGGGCCGCCGTCGAAAGCTTCCCGAGGTTCGTTCTCCAACAGATGCGCGCTTTCGCTATCGAGACGGGATGAGGAAATATAGGGCGGGTTGCACACAACCATGTCGGCAGCGCCGCGGAGGCCGTCACCCTCGATCGCGGCAAATAGGTCGCCTTGCCGGACCTTGATCCTGTCCTGCAGGGCGAGGCGCACAACATTGCGGCGGGCAAGCGAAACCGTGCTGTCGGTCAGGTCCGCCGCCCACGCCCGAGCCCGAGGACATTCGCTGACGATGCCCACGGCAAGATTGCCGCTGCCGCAGCACATGTCGATCAGGATCGTTTCGTGCGCCTGTTCGCCAAGAATGGCCGCGGCCGTCCGGCCAAGCAGTTCCGTTTCGGCTCGCGGCACCAGGACGTCAGGCGCGAGTTCCAGCTCAACCCGCATGAAGCGGTGCAATCGCGGCCAATTGCGATCGTTTGCACGGCCGGCAGGAAGGCTGTGATGCTGCGGCAAGGAAAATCCCTATCCTGAGGATAAAACGCGGGTTCCCTGTTGTTACCAACTCCGGGTAAATTGATGTTAAAGATCATGATTGGATTGGGAGTAACCGGCCTATGTTGGCGGCGTCCTGTCCCATCAATGGCGGATTCCTGTGCCGCCGCAAGCCGATCCATGCGCTAATTCAGAGCAACGCCTCGTACCGGTCTCCGATCTTTTCAATTTCGAAATCCGCCGCCCTGCTTTTCAGGATCGCGGCGGTTGTCGGCTGGTCGAGCATTCCGGCCATCGCCACTGCCAGGGCCGCGGCATCGCCGACCGGCACCAGGGCGCCGAAGCGGCCGTCATCAAGTATTTCGCGCGGGCCGTGCGGCGCGTCCGTGGAGACCACCGGAATCCCCGCTGCCATGGCCTCGACCAGAACATTGCCGAAGCCCTCGCTGGTCGATGATAGGACGAACAAGTCAGCTACGGCGTAGCAGGCCGCCGGATCATTGACATAGCCCGCAAACAGAACGTCTGCGCCGATACCGGATTCTTCGGCATAGGCGCGCAGCTCGTCGGCCAGCGGACCCTCGCCGAAGATGACAAGCCGGGCCCGGCGGCCGGCGCGCAGCACAGCGAAGGCCCGCAGCAACGTCCAATGATCCTTAACGGGCACCAGGCGTCCGGCGGTGATGATGATGGGGCCGTCGCCCATCGCCGCGAGCTCTGCCTGCCAGGCGTAGGAGCGTTGCTGGGATGCCGCAGCCGGCGGCAGCGGGTTGTTGATGACCACGACCTTGGATTTCGGGAAGCCTCGGGCCACAAGATCGCCGCCGACACCCTCAGAAACCGCGATGGCCCTGGTGGCGCGGGCCGCAACCAGGGCCGAAAGCCAGACCGCCATTTTCGCGCCAAGGCTGCCGGAAGGCAGTGAGGCGGCGGCGTGGAAACTCGGGAAGAACCGCGCCCTGCTTCGCGCGAGGGAAAGCGCCAGCGCCACGACCAGATTGGCGAATTCCGGGGCGCTGTAGATCGCGTCGGGAGAAAGGCGGCCAAGCAGGCCCGCGCTTCGCACGATGCCTTTCAATGTCGCCCACTTGCCATAACCCTCGCCGCGAATGGGGAGGCCGAAATCGACCAGATGCACGGCAGGCGAAAGCAGGGCGGCATTGGGCCCCTGCGCGTTCCAGGTAAAAAGCGTGACGTTGTGGCCGCGCGATGCCAGCTCGTTCGCTATCAGGACGAACACACGCTCGGCGCCGCCGCCCCTGAGGCTGGCAATGTGAAAGACAATCCGCTTCGCCATTTCAGGCGCGGCTGGCAATGACGTCCGGGCGGTTCGGCGGAAGACGCATGTCGCGCACGATACCCAGGGTAATGGCGAGCAACATGCCAAGGATCATGCCGCCAATGGCCCCCAGGCCGATCATCACGACCGTGCGCGGGGGCCATGAACGGCCCTTTGGCGGCACTGCGGTGGAAATCACCTGCACATTGGTGCTGTCGATCTGTTCGCGCTCGGTTATCTGGCGTGCCCGCGACAGGAAGCTTTCATAGATAGCCGTCTTCGACGCGGCGTCACGTTCAAGTTCACGCAAGGCGACCTCGGAATCGCTATCCGAGAACACGTTGCCCTTCAAGTCATTCATCTTGGCATTGAGGGAGGCCGACGAGGTTTTGGCGGCATCGAGATTGACCTTCGCCAGGCGCAGGGTGCGCGCGTATTCGGCGCTGAGTTGCGCGCTGACCGTGTTGTACTCCGTCTTCAGCCTGACGATCGACGGATGACGGGGGCCAAAGGTCATCGACTGCGAATCGATCTGCTGGCGCAGGCCGTTGGCCGTTGCGCGCAGCGCCACAAGCGCCTCCGACGTGGCGGGACCGGAATTGGTGCCGTTTGCGCCGGCGGCAAGCAGGGCGTCGTAACTTGCCTGCGCGGCGATGACGCGCGATTGCGTCTCCACGATCTGGCCGTTGAGCTGGGTCATGGTTTGCGAGGAAACAAGCTGCCCATTGCTGGTGGCCAGATTGTGGCTGCGCCTATAGGCCTCGACCTTCTCTTCGGCCGCCTGCACATCGCTCTTGAGCTGGCCCAGCCGCCCGTCCAGCGCGGCCGCGGCACGGCTGGCGCCGGAAGCCTCGGCGCTGGCCAGCTCTTCCTGGAAAGTCTTGACGATATCCTGCGAAATCAGGATCGCCTTAGCGGGGGTTTCCGCCGATACCATCAAGGTCGTGACAAACGACTTTTCATCCGCGATGCTGCTAACCCGTTCCGCCAGGTTCTTCAGGGCGGTAAGCTTTGGGTCGGGTTTGGCGCCGTCCGTCCCTGTGCGGCTTCGGTCCGCGTCGAAGAACTCCGGGTCACTGGCCAGGTCAAGATCGTCTACAACACGTGAAAGCACGCTGCCCGAGGTCAAGATGCGCTCTTTGCTGCGCGCGCTGAGCAGCTGTCCATCGACCTGGGCCGATTGCGGGTAAAGATCATTCGGAACAACCTGAAGATTGGCGGGATTGATGAGGATGTCCGTGGTCACGGTGTAGCGCTGCTTGCTCAGCAGAGCGTAGGCACCGCCGATGATCCCGCCGGCGATTGCCAGCAGGCATACCAGAGCGAGGCCGGCGCGCAGCCAGACAAACAGACGCCCGAAATCGAGTTCGAGAAAGGTTCCGATCTTGTTGAGCGTCACCGTCGTGACGGGCTCGGCTACAGGCGGCGCCACGGGTGCAGGCGACACAGGGGCCGACGTTACAGGGGCCGACGTTACAGCGGGTGCCGCCGCATGTGCCATGATCGGCGCGGTTTGTTGCGGCTTTGGCCTGCTGGCGCGCCGCGCATTTTCGATCCGTTCATAGGGGCTAATGCCGGCGGCGGCCGCGGCTGGAGGAGGACCGGAAGCGGCGGACATCATGCTAACCCTTTAATATTCAATACGCACAGCCTGCTTTACGGAAACATCGTTAACATTTCATTTTCCAGGCGTGTCAGGCGCGTTCCGGAACAGCGATCTATCCACCCTTGGTCGGTATTCTGCCACGCCCGTCGTAGCCTGGCAAAGCGTGCAGGCGTTTCAAATGGAAATACAAGAGGTCGTCGCGAGGGCACCCGCAAGGAGCGGGCTTGGCGTCATGTCGCTGTTGATGCTGGTTGGCCTTGAAGGGGCGTGCCGAGGCGCCCATCCGGCTTTCGATAAGCGAGCAACAAGATGACGAGCAGCATGATATCCGGCGCCTTCGAAGAAAGGGCATTGTTTGACAATGCCGCGAGAATGGACGCGGCCGCTGCGATATGGGCGGCCCGAGGCGTATTGCGCAGGAGCTTGAAAAGGAACCGGAAGAAAGCAAACGCGAAGAGCAGGGCGATCGGCAGGCCGAACAAAAGCGTAAGAACGACCGGCGTGCTTTCGATGAAGGGGAGGTTGAGCTTTTCGTTGACGATCTTCAACAACTCGTTGGGATTCATGCCAAGCAGGATGTCCCTCCATTCAACGAACTTGAATACATCGTAGATCTTGACGCGCGCGTCGTAATTTTGATCAAAGAGCGTGTTGCTGAAGCGGTTCAGCAGCCCCGCCGAAAAGAGTATCGCAATCAGTATGGCGCCACCGGCCAGCGTCAGCATCAGCACCAGGAGTTTGGCCTGGCGTTGATGTCTGGGTGACAAGTCCGGCCAAGGCAGGAACACGAGCAGGAACAGGATCTCGCCGCAAGCGAGCAGCAGGGCGGTGCGCGCGCCCGAAGCGGCCGTGCCGATGAAGAGAATGAAGATGCAAAGCGCGCACACCCAGATACGCCACCGCGTCAATGCAACGAAACCTATGGCGGTGGTGCAAAGCGCGCCCAGCGCCAGCGGATGGGCCGACAGTCCGATCGGCCGAAAGTCCAGCTCAACGAGGGGATAGGGCAGGAATCGATGCTGGGTGACGGCCTCGATCGTTCCGATGATGGCGCTGAGGACGATCATGCCGACGATGACATTGCCAAGCGCCCTGCGCACATGGTCACCCAGGGCAAGCATGATCATCGCCGCGGCACAAGAGACCAGATAGGAATCGATTATGAAGCCGGCCGAGCCGGCACGGCCTATCACGAAGAGATAAGGCACCAGCCACAACAGCAGCAGCGAATATAACAATGTCGCCTTGAACAGCCTGACTTCATCGCCTTCGAGCCGAATTGGCCGGGTCGTGGCGATGACGACAAGCAGCAGAAAGATGGCATAGGTCCCGATATGCAGCTTTTCGGGAAACGACCCCCCCTCCGTCGAATAGGACATCACCATATTCATCAACTGCGGAGAGATGGTCGAGCGGAGCAGGAAAGCGAAGGCCGCGAGGAGAAAGAACAGGAGTGTGAGGGCGTCTTGGCGGCTGGCCTGCGCGGTCACGAACTGTTGCTCTGTGGGGGTGACACTCACGATTATCCGACCAGCGTTGCGGCTTGCGATTGAGATGGCAGGGGACGAACGCGCCCCCGGGTACATTTTCCTGCACGAACGTAAAGGAATATGGATAACCCGATCTTAACAGTGGCGATGCCGGGCATGGGCCGCCACATGTCAGCTTTGCCGAAAAGCCGGACACCGCTCATTGAAATCTCACCAAAGTGCGCCGCGTGGGAACGAATGCACGCAATGCACTTGCGCGACATGCATCGGCAGCCGGATTTACGCTATTTCGTGAACTCGGTAACCCACACTTAATTGGCCGGTCGTATTGATGGCGATGCTTTGCACGGCGCCCGACGCGCTGCCTGTGGACGGCACAATGGCATCAGGCGCCGGCAAAGCGCAGGAGATCAAGGTGAAGAAATTCTATTCGATTCAGTATCTTCGCGCCTGCGCCGCCTTGCTGGTTCTGTTCGCACACGCCTTTTCCTATCAGATTGGCGTGGACAATCTGATTATTGTGACGGCGGGCCGCCTGGGCGTCGTTCTGTTCTTTGTCATCAGCGGTTTCATAATGGTCCATATTACGGGAGATGGTCCGTTTTCCGCTGCCACCTTCCTGAAACGCCGAGCAATCCGGATCATCCCCCTTTACTGGCTTTTCACCAGCCTCGCCGCGGTTCTGGCGGCGCTCGCGCCAAGTCTCTTCCAGAAGACCGTCTTTACATGGCCCCACTATCTTCAGTCGCTCCTCTTCATTGTTCACGAAGCGCCTGGACGGGATAGCGCCAGTCCAATCCTCTCACTCGGCTGGACGCTCAATTACGAGGTATTTTTCTATATCGCTTTTGCGGTGTTCGCATTCCTGTCCGTGACCTCGCGCGTATTTGTGCTGACGGTCTTTTTCATTGCGATGTGGATATCCGGGCTGTGGCTGGCTCCCACCAACCCTGTTATCCAGTTCTATCTCAACCCTTCTCCGGTGGCATTCGTAATCGGCATGTGGATAGGGCGGCGCTATTTGGACGGTGATTTCACTTCCGACATACGCCGTGCCTGGATATTCGGCGTAATGACCGCTGCAGGCGTGGTGCTTTCATTCGTCGATGACGGTACGCCGCTCTTGGGTCAGATCAGCTTCGCGGGACAAGCAATGTGGGCGGCGGGCCTGCTTCATCTCAGCCTCATTCTGGAGCCGAAACTCAAGCACTGGAGCCTTCTCGAGCAGTTGGGCGACGCTTCCTACGCGCTTTATCTGTCGCATATCTTCGTGATCGGCGCTGTGGCGTACCTGGCCAGACGCACCGTCGGATACGAGCATCCGACAACGGTATGGTTGGTGTCGGTGGTCAGCATCGTGGCAGCCTGCCTCGTCAGTCTGGTGATTTACGAGATGATCGAGAAGCCGATTCTTCAGACCCTGAACGGCAGAAGGAAGACGAGAAACACACCGCTTCCTCATATTGCCACGGAGAACAAATAAGCAGGTCACGCAACGGGACGCTCACGGCTTTCAGCGCTTCAGTCAGCCCGCGCTGTCCACGACCTCGACATTGCCGGCGCGGTTAAGCGTATGAATGCCCGTGCGTGCCCATGCTGGACCCGCGCCGATCGGCCGGGGCGAGGCGAAGCGGACGTCTGACGCGTCGAGTCGCTCAAGCTGCATCAGCCCCAGACCACCGCCATAGGCCCTCGATCCGTTCTGCACCGGCAGCACCAGGGCATCGTCCTGGCGGATAAAGGCGCCGCCCGGCCGGGTGGCCGAATGATCGACGGCAATGGGATTGAGCGGATGGGCGACCCATGGCCCGCGCAGCGAGGGCGCGCAATAGACCGCCATCGTGTCCGACGCGCTGCCGTAGCCGAACCGCTCCGTTCCAACCAGCCAGAAGCGACCGTCGGATTCGAGCAGCGTCGCGTCGTTGAAATCCCTGTCCGTCATCAGCACCGTGTCGCGGACCCAGCGGTCGGGAAACTGCGCGGCGCGATAGAGCACAAGTTCGCGAGCCGAACCACTTTCGGGGATCATGAAAATCTCGCCATCGTGTGCGAACACCTGCGGATACGACAGGTGGTGCGCTTCCTCCAATACAACCCTTGGAACACCGAAAGTGCCATCGTCACCGAGCTCGGCGACGGAAATCACGCCGCGACTCGTCGCGTAGGGGAATTCCTCGACAAACAGATGATGGCGGCGGTCGGTCTCGAAGACGAACGGGTCGGCATAGAAGCGTTGGCCATCGTCCGGCAGGACTGTGAACGGTTTGCCGTCGAGTTGCCCGGTTTCGGCGATGCCTGGTCCGTCGATCACCCGATAGGCAACCTGCCAATAGAAGGGGCGTCGTCCCCGCCTGATTTTTTGCACGGCGCGATCGATCAAAGCCCTGCCGAAAAGGGGCACATAGTGTCGAACAAAACTGTCGTTCTTCAGGATCGGCACCGGGTTGTCGCTTACCGGCACAAGCTTGCCCGCAAAGAAGCGGGCGACGGTTTGCATGATCAGCGACATGGCGCCGGCGAGCAGGTCGTTGCAGCTTCGAGATAGCCAGAGCCTGTCTGCCAGCATCGGTCTAGCCTGGGCCACGACAACGCCATCGAGGCGAGCGCCAAGTTCAGGCAATTGTCCGCTCGCCAACATTGCGGCAACGCCGGCTGGAAAGCTGTTGCGGCCGCAAAATTCGAGCCTCAGGACTGGCGCGCCTTGCCCCGTTGCGCTGGCAGTGAGATCTATGACGAGGTCCGGAGGGCCGCGATCGATGGGCGGCAGCGGCTCGGACCGGCCCGCCAGCGAGGGACCGAAACGCCGGCTCTCGATCGCCAAGACAGTGTCCAGCCCCCGAGCGGTTGGCGCCGCCGCCGGCGCGTTGCAACTCGAGACCACATAACCTGCCGCATCCAACCGCTTAAAAAGCTCATTTTCCCAGCGCCGGGATGCGACGGCGTGGCCGATGATTAAAATATTAGTCAACCCAAGTTATTCTCGTTAAAGCAAAAAATGGCTTTGCTTTGGTATCTTTCCCCACTGTTCCTGGCAAGGGTTGCCCAAGGGGGGCTGCGGACTCTAGCGTTAATCATACGTTAATTTTTTTGAATACGAAGGCGGTTCAGGGCGCTATTGTTAGGCTGTAAGCACATATCAGCCGGGCGCCCACGCTTTCGGTGACCAGGGTCAACCATGAACGCCGTTTCACATCCGAAATTGCCCTCAAGGCGAAAACTGCTGATCGTGTTCGGCACGAGGCCGGAGGCGCTCAAATGTTTTCCGGTGGCGCGCGCCGCGCTTGCCCATCCGGGCTTTACCACGGAAATATGTGTGACGGGCCAGCATCGCGAGATGGTCGATCAGGTCATTGAACTGACGGGCCTGCCGGTGCACTACGATCTCAACATCATGCAGCCAGGTCAGACGTTGTTCGACGTGACCTCGCGCGTGCTCCTCGGAATGGCGGGGGTGCTGGAGAAGGCGAAGCCGGACATCGTCGTCGTCCAGGGCGACACAACCACCGCGATGACCGCGGCTCTAGCTGCCTTCTACAAGCACATTCCGGTTGCCCATATCGAGGCGGGATTGCGCAGCCACAACATCAACTCTCCCTTTCCGGAGGAACTGAACCGCAAGATTGCCGGCAACATCGCCACCTGGCATTTTGCGCCGACCACCGAGGCGCGCGACAATCTCATCGCCGAAGGAAAGGCTGCGAACACCATCTTCGTAACCGGCAATACCGTGATCGACACGCTGCTGCATTTCTCCAGCGAGATCGATGCCGACAAGTTGATGAACGCCAAGCTCGCCGCTCGTTTCCCCTTCATCGATCCGACCAAGAAAATGATACTCGTCACCGGTCATCGCCGTGAGAATTTCGATGGCGGCATCCAGAGAATCTGCACCGCGCTGAAGGCATTGTCGGCGCGCAGGGATGTGCAGATCATCTACCCGGTCCATCCCAACCCGAATGTGCGCTCCGTGGTCGAGGCCGAAATCGGGACGGTGCCGAACATCCACCTGATCGACCCGCAGGACTATTTGCCGTTCCTGTACCTGCAGAAACAGAGCTACCTGGTGTTGACCGACAGCGGCGGCGTGCAGGAAGAGGCGCCTTCACTCGGCAAGCCGGTGCTGGTAATGCGGGAAAACACGGAGCGACCCGAAGGGATCGCCGCTGGTACTGCCCGGCTGGTCGGCACCGATATCGAAAAAATTCTGGCCAATGCCAATAGCCTGCTCGATGATGAGAGCGTCTATCGCGGCATGGCGGAGAGGCACAATCCATACGGCAATGGCCAAGCTGCGAGCCGGATCGTTGAGGAATTGCTGAATCATGGCTGAAATCAAAACCGTTTCCGTTATCGGCATGGGCTATATCGGCCTGCCGACCTGTGCCATTTTTGCCAGCCGCGGACTCGATGTCATCGGTGTCGATATCAACGAGGCGGTGGTCGCGAAGGTCAACCGCGGCGAAATCCACATCATCGAACCGGACCTGGATGGTTTGATCCAGAAAGTTGTCGCCAATGGCAAGCTCAAGGCATTCAGCACGCCTCAGCCCGCCGATGCCTATATTATCGCCGTTCCAACTCCGATCACCCCGGACCGCAAGCCGGATGTCAGCTACGTGCTTGCGGCAGCGCGAAGCATCGCTCCGGTGCTAAAACGGGACGACCTGGTGGTGCTGGAATCAACATCGCCGGTCGGTACGACGCGTGTCATGACAGCGCTGCTCGCGGAACTGCGACCCGATCTCAAATTTCCCGTTGCGCATGGCGAGGAAGCTGACGTCCTGGTCGCCTACTCTCCCGAGCGCGTGCTGCCGGGAAAGGTGCTGACCGAGCTGATCAACAATGATCGCTCGATCGGCGGACTGTCCCGAAAGTCTTCGGAGCGGACAGCGGCACTCTATTCAAGCTTCGTCGCCGGCGACCTGTTCATAACCCAGGCCGAAAGCGCGGAACTGGTTAAGCTGACTGAAAATGCGTTCCGCGATGTCAATATCGCCTTCGCCAATGAGCTTGCGGCGGTGTGCCAGGATCTGTCGCTCAACGTCTGGGAGGTAATCGATCTCGCCAACCGGCATCCTCGCGTGAACATCCTGCAGCCGAGCCCGGGCGTGGGCGGCCACTGCATTGCGATCGATCCGTATTTTATCATCGACGCCGCACCGAACAATACGCGGCTGATCAGTTCGGCACGGCGCATCAATTCCGAGCGACCCTTGTCGGTGGTCAGGGACATCGAGGCATTGCTCGACCCGACCCGCAAGCAGACGATCGCCTGTCTTGGCCTCAGCTTCAAACCCAATATCGACGATATGCGCGAGAGCCCGGCTGTCGAGGTTGTTAAGCTTCTGTCCAAGATTCCCAATATCAAGATCGTCGCTGCCGAGCCCAATGCGCGTCAGTTGCCACACGAGCTCGAGGGCAGCGGCGTCATGTTCACCGATGCACTTTCCGCTATTGACCAATCCGATATCGTCGTCCTGCTGGTCGACCATCGACAATTCAATCTGATCGATCCCGAAGCGCTCAAGGACAAGAAGCTCGTCGACACACGGGGCCTGTGGACCTGGCGCAAGGCGCGCAAGCCCGACGCCCGCATCGAAGGCAAGAAATCCGAAATGGAACGCTCGCAGTCTCTCGCTCGCACCGGAGAAGCGGCATGAACTCGCATGACCCGGCATGGGCGCAACACTCCCTATTGGCATCACGCCGCCGCGAGTTTCTCGGTGCGACCATCCATGCGCTGACCATGGCCGAGACGCTGGCCATCGCAGACGAGGCGATGGCGACGCGGCGGCCGCTTCATCATGTTGTCGTGAACGTCGCCAAGCTTGTGAACATGCGCAAGAATGCCGAACTGCGCGAGGATGTCGTCGGGGCGGATATGGTCAATGTCGACGGCAAAGGCGTGCTTTGGGGCGCACGGCTCTGCGGCGTCGAGTTGCCGGAGCGTGTGACGGGCGTCGACGTCATGATCAACCTGCTTGCGCTGTGCGCCAAGCGTGGCTATCGCCCCTACCTGCTGGGCGCTGAACAGCACATTCTCGACGCAGTTGAAAGCCGACTTGCCAGAGATCATCCGAGCCTGGCCATTGCCGGCCGGCGCAATGGGTATTTCAAGGCGGAGGAAGAGGCCGCGATCGTCGAGGCCATCAACGCTTCAGGTGCCGACTGCCTGTTTGTGGCGATGCCCACGCCGAGCAAGGAGCGCTTTCTCAAGCGCTATCGCGACGTACTCGCTCCGAGTTTCGTCATGGGCGTGGGCGGCAGCTTCGACGTCTATGGTGGAAAGGTCGCCCGGGCACCGAAACTGGTTCAGGCGGCCGGCCTGGAGTGGCTGTTTCGCGTGGCGCAGGAGCCGCGACGCTTGTGGCGCCGCTACTACGATACCAACACCGCCTATGCACTGCTGCTGTGGCGTGAGTTCTGGTCTCGCCGGGGACGCCGAAACGTCAATCCGTAGGCTCGCGACTTTTCAGACAAGCATGCCTCATAGCGCGGGATTTATGCGATCCGGAGCCGTGCCCTTAGCTTGCCGATGAACTGCGTCACGGCCGCGGGGTGAAACAACCAGGTCAGTCCCAGGAATGCCGCAGCGCCGGCGACACCGCCCGCCGCGAGCGGAAAGATCGCCGGCATATTGCCCAGCCCAGTGCTGGCAAGGCTGGCGGCCAGTCCGGTGCAGATAGAAATGATGACCGAGACAGCGATGTCGCGCCAGGGAACCGGCACCGGCGTGAGCCTCTCGGCGATGACGATGCAGGCTGCAAGACCTGCCAGCGATCCGCCCGCCAACGCCAAAGCCGCGCCAACCTCCGCCATGGTGGGAATCAACAGAAAAGACAGTGAAATCGTTGCCACCGAGCCGAAGGAATTGGCGATGATCAGCAACCACGGCCGCTTATGTGCGTGCACCACGACGCCATAAACGAAGCTTGTGAGATTGGCACAAAGAACGCTGAAGGCGATGATCGGGAACAGCAGGCCGAAGCGACCATGATATTCCGCGGGCAGCAGGAGTCGCGTGATGTCGCCGCTGAGCGCGATAAGCATTGCTGCGACCGGCAGGCAAAGGCGTATCATCAAAGCCATGAGTTGCGACAACAACCGCCCGGACGCCTCGGATCCCTCTTCGTCGAAGCGGCTGACCACTTCTGGAAATGCGCCCATGTTGATTGCGTTGGCGACCATATCGATCGGCTGCCGAGCCAATGCGTAGGCGGCTGCGAAGACAGCCACCGCGCCGGCATCGTAGTAGAGCTTGAGGAAGACGCGTTCAGCGCTGTTGAGACCGAAACCGACCAGCGCCATGATGACCAGGGGCACGCCGAGGGCAAAAAACTCCTTGTGGGTGAAGCGCGGCGGGCCGCCAATAACGCGCCCGGATGCCACCACGCACGCCACGATGCCGGCAATCAGCACGGCGAGGCTCGAGCCGAGCGATACCGTCAGAAACGAGCGTTGGAAGATAAGGATGGCGGCGATCGGCAAGGCGAGTTGCAGCAGGCCGCGCAGATATTCAAGCATCGAATAGAGGGAATGACGCTGCTGCATTTGCAGCACCGTCAACGCGAACCGGCTGATGGAGCCGGCAATCAGATAGCTGCAGACGGCGATTGCAAATTCGATCCAGCGCTCCGGCACGATCACCGCCGAGGCGATCACGGATATGATCAGGGCCAGCACCGTGGTGACAAGCAATACCTGTCCGGCAAGCATCAGGCTGCCACGGCTGACGTCGCCTTTTCCGCCAAGCCGCAGCAAGGCAATGCGCAGCCAGTTGGTAACGGCAACATCCGTCATTTCGCCCACGGTGACCACCAGGGTCAGCAGGCCATACTCCGTCTGGTCGATCAGCCGCGTCATGACGACCAGCAGGAGCAGAGCGGAAACCCGCGTCAGCAGAATAGCTGGGCCATAGATGAGTGTGGAACGGAGCAGCAAAGGGTTGTTCCCGGAAAATTTGCCGTCGATTAATCGTTGACCGACGGGAATTCCAGCACGATGACGGCAAAGGGTGAACGGATACAGTTTGAACCAAAAGATTTGTCGTAAATCTTTTTTGGATCCTTTGCTTTACGGTCACCCGGCATCCGCAATCCAAATGGTGTCATGTTGCAGCGTCTCGCCCACAATAGAAAAATACATGTCCTGGTCGCAACGCCCTCGGGCGTTTCGGGACAAGGCGGCATCGACCGGATCATGGGGGCGCTGAAGCAGGAGTTCGAACGGCAAGAGATCGCCGACATCGATCTGCGCTTTCTTTCCAGCCGTGGCCCGGGACATGTCGGGCTTTCGATCTTCTACATGCTTGGTTTTTGCGCGCGGATGCTTGCGGCCCGCCTCGACAGACGCGCCGACGTCATTCACATCAATATATCGGTCTCCGGCAGCACCTATCGCAAGATGATGATCGCCGCCTGCGCCAGGCTGTTGTCGATACCATATGTCCTTCATCTGCATGGGGCGCAGTATCAGACATTCTGGAAAGATGATCATAGTTTCATGAGCCGCCGTATCAGGGCTCTGTTCGAGCATGCCGGCCGGGTGATTGTCCTGGGGGAGCTTTGGCGCGATTTCGTCGCCAGCCGGGCACCGGCGAACGGCGGCAATATTGTCATCGTTCCCAACGCCACGGCAGTTCCTTCCCTGGCGCATGTCGGCGGAGGCGATCACGTGCACATCCTGTTCCTCGGCCGCATCGGCGAGCGAAAGGGCGTGCCGCAGTTGGGCGAGGCGCTGGAGCGGATGAAACATCTCAGGGGTTGGCGTGCCACGATCGCCGGCGATGGTGAGGTCGAGCCGGCACGAGCGAGGTCGGTCGCTCTAGGGATTGCCGACCGTATTGCTTTTCCGGGCTGGGTGGGACCTGACGAGGTCGCATCACTGATCGCTTCGGCCGATATTCTGGTGCTCCCCTCGTTCGCCGAAAATCTGCCAATGTCGGTGATCGAAGGCATGGCGGCCGGCCTGGCTGTCGTGGCCACCCCGGTTGGCGCGGTCGAGGACATCATCACCCACGAACAATCCGGTCTGTTGGTGCCGCCCGGCGATGTGGCGGCGTTGACCGAGGCGTTAACTCGGCTGGTCGAGGATACGGCGCTGCGCGCGCGGCTTGGCGCCGCCGCCATGGCGGTGCACCGGGAAAGGCTTGAGCTTGCACCGTTTGTCGACGCGATCTGCGATGTCTGGAGATCGGTCGCGTCCGAGGCGCGATCGGTCAAGCGCTGACGCTGTCCTTCATTGTCGTCACTGCGGCGGGCCAAGCGCGAATTCGCGGTGGAATATCTCCAGGTTCAAAAGCGCCCATATCAGTTTTTCGTGGTCCGCGGCGCGCTCGGCGTGCTCCCTGACAATCTGGTCCAGCTTCTTGGCGCTCAAATAGCTACGGATGACCGAATGGGACGAACACAGATGGTCCCGTACATAATCGCTCATCGGCCCGCGGAACCATTCGGCGACGGGCACCTTGAAGCCGATCTTTGGGCGGTTGAGGACCTCGTCGGGAACCATGCCGGCCATGCAGTCGCGCAGGATCTGTTTGCTGTGCAGGAGGCCCAGCCTGTAACGATCGGGCAGTTGGCTGACGAAGGAAACCAGATCGCGATCAAGGAATGGCATTCGCCCCTCGATTGAACCGGCCATCATCATCCGGTCGCCCCGTTCCAAGAGGTTGTCGGGCAACCACGATGTCTGATCAAAAAACAACACACGGCGCAGATGGGATTCCGTCACACTCGAAGAGAACGGGAAATCGTTGCGGTCATGGCCGCAAGTGGCCAACCCACCGAGGAGCGAATCGCGTTCCCGCGCCGTCATGGCTCCAAACCAGGAGATCATCCGGGTTGCAAAGTCCCGTTCACCCGCGCTTCGGGCAAATATGTCGAACTTGGCCGATGCGCCGGGCAATGCGCGCATCAAAGGGGCGAGGAGATTGTTGTGAAGCGACGCTGGAACAAGTGACCGGTAGACACCCGCCAGAGACTCTGCGCGATGTTTGGGGTAGCCGCCGAGAATCTCGTCCGCCCCTTCGCCCGTAAGCACCATCTTGACGTCCCGCGAGGCTCGAACCGACATCAGGTAAATTGGAATGTCCGTACTTTGTGAAACAGGTGCCCCCCGATGGCGGACCATCTTAGGCAGATGATTCATCAGGTCATCCGCCTGGATGACGATTTCGCAATGATCGGTCTTGAAATGATCGGCGACGCGCCGGGCGAATGGAAGCTCGCTGTAAGCCTGTTCGCTGAAACCGACCGAAAACGTACGAATGGGGTTGTCGCTGTGCCTGGTCATCAGGGCAACGATTGCCGACGAGTCGAGCCCCCCGGATAGAAAGGCGCCAAACGGCGCATCACTGCGCATCCTGATCTCGACAGAACGGTCGAGCAATTCCAGAAATCGCCGCTTGGCGGTTCCTGGATCGATATCCGCTGTCAGATCGGTCTGATCCGGGGGCGCATAGTAGCGCGTTTCCGTTACTTCCCCTTGCGACCACACAGCGTAGCTTCCCGGGTTGAGCTTGCGGATCTGTTTGAAAAGCGTCCGCGGTCCAGGCACGTAACGCCAGGTCAGATACTCGCGCACTCCATCCAGATCGAGCTGCTGGCCATCTGGCTGCGCAGACAACAACGCGCTGATCTCCGAGGCAAACGACAGCAAATTTCTGCCTTGCATGAGGTAAAGGGGTTTTTTTCCAAAGGGGTCGCGAGCGAGGATCAATTCGCGCCGTTGAGCGTCCCACAGCGCAAAAGCGAACATCCCGCTCAATCGGTCGAACATGGCCAGGCGCCACTGGTCATAAGCCCTGAGCAGCACTTCCGTGTCGGAGCGTGTGCGAAAACGGTGGCCGAGACCGATCAACTCCTCACGCAACTCGATGTAGTTGTATATTTCGCCGTTGAAAATAATCCGGAGCCGTCCGTCCTCGGTCTGCATCGGCTGATTTGAATCGGCGTTTAAGTCAATAATCGCCAGGCGGCGATGCACCAATGCCAACTGGTCCTCGCCTGTGTTCAGGTCCAGGAGTTCGATGCCTTCGGCATCGGGACCACGATGCTGCAAGGCATTCGACATCCCGGCGGCCCGATCTTGTGGCTTCTCGACCCTGCGCCCAATCCAGCCGGCAATTCCGCACATTCTTTCCCTTGGCCCTCTTTCCCTTGTTTGCGTATGATCGAGGACACCAATCTACAGCGAATATATTAAATAGCTGCTCGGTGGAGTGATTTTAAAACTGAGCCTGATTTGGTTCGATCAGGCCCTCTCGGCTGCAACTGGAGACGACAGTCCTTGGTTTCACGCGATTGATCGCCAGCAACCAGGCAGACCGCTCGAACCGATCCTGACCCGATGACGAGTTATGGCAGGCCCAGTGCCCGCAACATCTCCCGGTCCGGGATCGCAGGCCCCTTGGGTTGGATAACACTCATTCCGTAAGGATTGGAGAATTCCCAGGCCGACCACGGCATCGCGAAGCGTTCCGCCTCTCTGCGCACTGCCATGAGATAGCGCAGGCGATCAGCATCGAAAGCTCCCATGCGGCCATCCGCAGACATCAGGATAACGCCGAATTCGCCCACGAACAGGCGTCTGCTCGCTATGCCATGGGCTTCAGCCCAGTCGACCGCCTGACGGAAACCCGCTTCGAGCTGGCTCTGCCCCCAATTCTGCTCAAAGTATCGGGCGATCGTTTCACGCGCCGAGGCCATGTTCATCACCTCTTCGATCTGGCTCAAGCCGGCGGCGTCCATCTGCGCCTTGAGGGTTTCGGCGACCACTTCGGGCGTGCTGGCGTCGGCAGGCCAGGGAAGGCCGGAGGAGAAAGCGTTCTTGTCATCGGCCCGCTGGTGCGTGAAGCTGTGCGGATCATACATGTGGAAGCTGTAATAGACGTTGGGGTCGTCGAAGTTGGGGTCCAGGTTGACCAGTCCCGCGATGCTCCCGCCGCAGGCGCCGGTCGCGACGATGGTGAGTTCGCTGCTGACGGCGCGAATATCGCGAACCGTGCCTGCCATGATCCGCTGCCAGTCATCGCTGCCGCTTGAATCGCAAGGGTAGTAGGCGGGCTCGTTATAGGGCTCGAGGGCGACCTTGTCGGCGCCAATTTTGATCAGCATGGCAGCCACCGCCACTACCATTTTGCGATAGCGGGCAACACCCTCGCTGTCGGCCCCGCCATGGATCATTTCCATGCTGTAGGCCGGAACCTGGCTGACGCCATGCAGATCGAAAACCACCTTGAGCCCGCTTGAAACCACCCGCTGCACCGCAGCGGCAAGCATGTCCAGCGCCTGTTGTCGTTTGGCGCCCTCGCTGGCAAGCAGAGGGCCAGGGTCGACACTCAGCCGGACAAAGTCGAAGCCCATGGATCGAATGCGACCAAACTGGTCGCCGTCCGGCCAATCGGTGAGCGGCCTGCCGCCCGCAAGCCATTCCTTCTCGCTGCGATAGGGCGGCCATTTGTAGGAACCATCTTTCTCCACCGGCGACCAGTTGAGCCATTCATGGACGCCAACGCCGCGCTCAAGCGGGATCGGCGCCGCCTCGGCTGACAAAGCCATGCCAAGCGCGCACGCTATGACGTAGACAACTTTTCTCATCGCAAAACTCCGCGTCATGGCCGAAGATATTAACCGCGGGAACGGAAAAGAGGATGCCGCCACACGCTTTTTCGACGGGATGGTGTATGAGGATCAAAATCTTGGCGGAGCGCGGATGAGGGTCGGGTGGTATTTCAACCGATTGCGCAGCATGGAGTTGGCCGAGATATTGCATCGGTTGGACGAGCAGCGCCGGAGGACCGTTTCGCGCCGCCGCGACAACGGCTGGCAGCGCTATGCGTCGCCGCAGTTGCACCCGGTGCTGCACGGATTGCGGAATGCTGTGCCGGCCGCTGCGACACCAGCCCAGCGGCAAGCTATCGAGGCGGCTGCGCAAAACACTCTTCGGGGCCAGTTTTCAGCACTTGGGCAGACCTGGCCACAGCGAGACCCCTATACTCTCTTTCCACCCGAGCTCTGGCGCCTTGATCCGGTGACCGGCCGGCTTTGGCCAGGCCCCAAGACCCATACTTTCGATATCGATTTTCGCCATGCCACCGGCCGTGGCGATGTAAAATATGTCTGGGAAATCAACCGGCTGCAGCAACTGCCGCCACTGGCTGCCCATCTGCTTCTCACCGGCGATGATCAATCCCGTGCGGCCATCGAGGCGGCGATCGAGAGCTGGCATTTCGCCAACCCACCATTTCGGGGCGTTGGCTGGGCCTCGGGCATCGAGGTCGCGCTACGAGCCATCAGCCTGATTGTCACGCTCGACCTCGTCGGCGACCGGCTTGGCGCGGCGACGCGAGAAAAAGTCGGTGAAATACTGGCGGCAAGCGCCTATTGGCTGCCGCGGTTTCCCTCCCGTTTTTCGTCCGCCAACAACCATCTCGTCGCGGAATTGGCTGGCGAATATTTGATCGGTCTGGCTTTCGGGGCCGAGGTGGCTCGCGAGTCGCTCCTGGCTGAGGTGCTCAAACAGATCCTGGCCGATGGCGCCGGGGCCGAGCAGACCCCGACCTACGCCGCCTTCAGTGCCGAACTTTTCCTGCTGTGCGCTGCGGCGGCGCGCCAGGCCGGACTGCCTTTTCCCCAGCCCGTCGAAGCGCGTTTGGCCGCTTTCGCCAATTTCGCAGGCTGGCTCCCGCCGAAAACCAGCGGCTTCGGCGACAATGATGAAGGCCGCGTGATCACGCTGGGGGGCGAAACCGATTATGTCGGATCGGTCGCGGCCGCCATCCGTGGTTTTCTACGGATGCCGGGCAGCGCACCGGAGCCTGGCGATTTTCGTGCGCTTTTCTTCGGCGCGCCACCGCGGCCGGCGCCGGTGCCGAATGGATTGCATACATTCACGCAAGGCGGGCTCTCCGTCTGGCGCGGCGAGATGAATGGTCGCAACGTCCATCTGACATACGACCACGGCCCGCTGGGCTACCTTTCGATAGCGGCGCACGGTCATGCCGACGCGCTGTCGCTCACCCTGTGCATTGACGGCGATCCGGTGCTGGTCGACCCCGGCACATGGCTCTATGGTTCGGGGGGAGGCTGGCGCGACTGGTTCCGCTCGACGCCGGCGCACAACACGCTGAACCTAGAGGGTAAAAGCCAAAGCATCATCTCCGGGGCGTTCAACTGGTCGCACAAGGCGGTTGCGACATTGGTGGAGAGCGAGCCGGGGCCGCACTGGAGGCTGTGTGCCCGACATGACGGGTACAAAGGCCGCTTCGGCGTTGTGCATCAACGCGCCGTGACACGCGATGGCGACGGCATCCTCGTGACCGACCAACTGCTCGGCGGCAGCCGCGTCGCTGAGATCGTCTTCCAACTCGCCGCCGACCTCCACGCCAACAGGGATGGAAACATTGTCACGATATTGCGCGGCGCTGAACCTTTGATGACTATCCACTTTCCAGACGCAGCGATCCACATCCGTTCCGGCGGCGACACACCGGGCCAGGGCGGCTGGGTTTCGCCGCGTTTTGGTGCAAGGCAGCCAGCCGAACGCCTCGCATGGCGTGGCCAAGTAGGCGAAAAGGGAGTAGTCATCCGGCTCGCGCCAAGTCCGCCGCAGACCCGATAACGGGCAGGTTGCAGGCGCAGCGTTCGACATTAATTACGTTCAGATATTTAGCGGTTTTGACACCGTTGATCTGCTAATTTGGCCATGATTGTTCTGCCAGTCGCATCCCGATACACAGTTGCGGGCAGCATATGATAGGCCTGGCAATATGTGCTTCGCGACGAGCCGGATCACCATTTCACCACCTAGGAGCCACTGCATCGATGTTTTCGGAATTCGCCAGAGTGATCGTGGAAAAACTCTCACACATCGATCTGCTGACACTCGGTCTCCTGTTGCTCACGGCGCTGGGGAGCGCGGTGGTCGCCTACTGGCGAACGGTCGAACAGAAATCCTTCCGGGACTTTTTCGACTTCGCCTTTCCCGCGGAAGTCATCATGCACCCATCGGCGCGAGCGGACGCATTGTTCTGGATCACGAAAAGGCTGGTGATGCCCTTCCTGCTCATTCCCGCCGGTGTCACCTTCGTTGCCGCCACGGGATATGCAACAAACCAGGCAGTCGGTTGGCTCTTCAGCATCTCGCAACCGCTGATACCCGGCCCCGCCGGCCCAGTGACGATCATCCTCTTCACCGCAACCATGCTCGTTGCTTACGATATCTCCTACTACCTATATCACGTTGCCCAGCACCGTTTCCCGTTCCTGTGGGAATTGCACAAGGTGCATCATTCGGCCGAAGTGATGGTTGGGATCACCAAGGACCGGGTTCACCCCCTGGACGATCTGATGAACCGGATCTGGGACGGCGTCATACCGGGGATCAGTTTCGGCTTGTGGAGCCTGATTGCGCTTGATCCGGTCGAGATCGCCATATTTGGCATCAACGTCTATGTCATTCGCAACATTCTCATGATGGACTTTGTTCGCCACACCCATCTGAAGATTTCCTTCGGCCGGTTGAACGGCGTCATCTTGTGTCCGCACTGGCACCAGGTGCATCACAGTGTCGACCCTCGCCACTACGACAAGAATTTCGGGCTGCTTTTTTCATTCTGGGATCGCATATTCGGAACGCAGTTCATCCCGGATCCGGACGAAGACCTCAAGTTTGGACTGATAGATCGCGACGTACGCGACTATCAGTCGCTTTTCGGACTTTACGTGCTGCCGCTCAAGAAAATGGCAAACCATATCATGCGACTTTTTCAAAAGCGCATCGATGTCGCGCAGCCGCAGGACCGTCTCCAACCATGAACAAAATGGCTTCGATTGACGCTGTTGGTGCGGAGCGACTGGAAATCGTCAGTTCGACGGATCGCCTGGCCGCCATCGAAGCCGAATGGGTAGACCTATGGCATCGTACCCATGCACTGATCTTTCAGAGCCATGCCTGGGTTTCGGCATGGTGGAGCACCGTGCGTGACCGCGACCGGCGCTCGCTGCGGATCGGCCTGGTATGGAGCGATGACAGGCTGGTCGCTGTCATTCCCCTGGCGATCGGCAGACGAAAAGGACTTCGGCTCCTCGAATGGGCCGCCAATAGCTATACGGACTATGGTGATATTCTTGTCGCGCCGGAATGCTCCCTATCGGCCCTCCAGAACCTCTGGAACCGGATCTGTTCGGCAGGTGGCTTCGATCTTGCTTTTATCAATCGTCTGTCTCCGGATGCGGCAGCCCGCAGGATTTTTACACCGGCCTCTTCCAGCGGCGTCAAGCTTCGCGCCAATCACCGGGAGGAAGTCAGTTATCGCGTCGCTGGACAGTGGGCCAGCGGAGCAGCGTGGCTGGCGGACCAGCCGAAAAAGATGCGCCAGAACTATCGGCGCGGCATCAAGATACTGGAAGAAACAGGCGAAGTGAAATTCCGCCTCCTGTCGGCCGACGAGCCGCTGCAGCCATTGCTGGAGCGACTATCGGCGCTGAAGCGCAGATGGCTGGAAAAGCACACGCGTGAATCCGACCTTTTCGAAGAGGGCGAGCCGGTTCTTGCCGCTCTGGTCGACGCGCTGTCACGCGCCGGTGTGCTGCGCATTTTCGTACTTGAATGCAATGGTGCGATGGTCGCGGTTTCCATCAACATCGTCCAGCACAACGTCATGATGGCATTCGTTACCACCTACGACCCTGATTTTAGCCGAGCGTCGCCGGGTGCGGTCCTGATTACGGAGTATATACAGTGGTCGTTTGATCACGGCTTGGGATTGGTCGATTTCCTCTGTGGCGGAGAGGCCTTCAAACATAGGTTTGCAACACAGGCCGTTACCCTCCAATCCGTTCTTGGGGCACGCACTGTGCAGGGCGCGCTCGCTTCTCTCGCTGATCGTATCTGTCAGACGATCCGCGTACGCTCACGCGGATTGGCGTCGGCGAATCCAGAGCGCCCGCCCGATGAGACTGCTTAATTTAGCTGGATAACTTGGGCATAAGCCGCCGAGCGTTGAGGGCTGGCGTGCGACATGGGCGCGCCATTCGAAAATCCGCGTCGATTGCGCCTCGGAATCGGGACCGAATGGGTCCGCAGGTGCAGACTTCAGCCAATTCCCGCAAATCACGTCTCTCGAGGCGCAGTTTGTCGTCTGCGAAGCGTTGCAACACGTTCGTTGGCGTCACAACGGTAGCAGGCTAGGTCCTGAAAATCATTGAAGATTTTTTCGGACAGGGCGCTACCATAGGTCGGCGTTTTTTCTATAATTTCAGTAGCTTAAGGTAGGCTGGTAGCGGGAGAGCGCTACCGCCTTTCCGCCCACTCGTCGAACTACCGGTTCCTGCTTAGGTGCTGCGGCTGAGCTGTGTCGCTGCAATCTCCCGCCAGACATGCGCGCCAGCATGACATATGATGAACGTGACAACCCAAGGAGTGTGAGCCGGAGTCGATGTCTGGACGCCCCGGGTTCGGAACTGCGCTGCGGATGGCCAACGCATGGAAAAGGAGTGCCTGTCAGTTCAGGGTTCTACCGTTCCCTGCCGCGCTGCCCAGTCGAACGGGTAAAGGCAATAGAAATAGCCGGTACGCTCGGTGGCGATGTATTTCAGGTGGGTGGCGTTTGGCAGCCAGACGATATCGCCGGGATTGCACTCATGGCGACCGTCGTCCAGTTCGATCGTCAAGGTGCCCTCGTGGATGAACAGCACCTCGTCGTAGGTCACGGTCCAGTCGATCGAGGCGTTCTCGAGATACTCGATGCCGCCGCCCATGGTCCGACTTATATCGGCATTGATGACGCGGGCAATCGAGGATGTGCCAGTCGGTGTGACCGACGGCTTCAGGGTCAATTCGCTGTGCTTGAAGATCTTGGCCTTGGACACCGTTTATCCTTTCCTTGCGCGGAGGTTGGCTTTCGAAGGGGTGACGCCGGACGGGGCCAGTCCCGCGAGCCATCTGGTCAAGAGGTCGGGTTTTCGGCCGGCATGTTCGAGATCGTCGCGCCGCCGCACCGCGCCACGAACGAAATGCGCGCCGACGAACCGGAATGGTTCGGATGGGAAGCCTCGCGTCACTGGGCGCACGAGCGCCGAATGGGTGAGCTCGGATTCGCCGCCGGTCAACAGGCCGGTCAGGATCTTGCCGCCGAGATAGGCCATCGTCGTGCCGTTGCCGGAGAAGCCGTAGCCGTAGACGATGTCGCGGTTGGCGGGCAGGGCGCCGAACAGTGGCACGCCGCTGACGGTCCGATCGATCGGGCCGTTCCATGATGTATCGAGCGGAAAGTCGGCGAGCGCCGGGTGACCATCCCGCAACGCGCGGCGCATGTCGGCGACCCGTGGCGATAGACCATGAAACCGCCTGTCGACGATGCCGCCGAGGCCGATGACGCCGCCACTGACGCCGACAGACAGCCGACCATCGCGCGTCGGCGACCAACCGCCGACGAAAACGCGGGAATCGATCATCAGCGGCGCGCGGCGGTAGCCGATCTTGTCGAGAAGGTCTGGAATGGGTTTTGACATGGCGTCGTCGCTGGAGATGTTGAAGATTGCCGGCGCCAGTTCTCGAATGGCGCCGGACCATGCATTCATGGCAAGCACAATCTTGCCGCAGGACACAGTGCCTCTCCCCGTCTCCACCTTGAGCGTGCCGTCGCGCGAAAACCGCGTCATCGGCGACTTTTCATAGATGCGCACGCCGCGTGTTAGTGCTGCCCGGCGCAGGCCGCGCACGAGGAAACCGGGATGCACGGTTGCCGACGACGCATCGAACGCGCCGCCGAGGTGGCTCGTCGTGCCGGCTATCGCTGCGATCTCGTCGCGCGAAACTCGTCGCGCCGGCACGTAGCCATGCGCCGCCAGCTTGTTCAACGCGTCGTCCCAGGCGCCAAGCTGGGCTTCGCACGTCGCACCCCAGATCCAGCCGATGCGATCAAACCAGCTGTCTATTCCCTCGGCCTTGCAGAAAGCCTCGATGCCGCCGATTGCGGCTTCGGATGCCTTGATGATCGAAAGTGCATCGTTTCCGTCGCGCAGCGCGGCGAGCGCGCTGTATTTCGTCCATGCCGAGAGCACCATGCCGGAGTTGCGGCCGCTCGGGCCACCGCCGCAAATGTCGCGCTCGACGATGACAACATCGAAGGCGGGATTGTGCTCCTTGAGGCGTATAGCGGTCCACAGGCCCAGATAGCCGCCGCCGACGATGCAGATGTCAGCCTGCGTCGCCTCTTCGAGCGGAGGCGCAAGGTCTGGGTCCTCGGGCAGGGCCTGCCGCAGCCAATGGCTTCGCCAGACGATGTCCTTTTCCGTCAGTTGCATCACGATGCGCCTCTGGCTGATAGGCGGCGCTCCACGAGCCTGACCCAAAGGCTCGCGCCAATCGGCAGGATTGCGTCGTTGAAATCGTAGTTGGTGTCGTGAGCCGCGGCCTGGTGCGCATCGTCGGCCTGGCCGAGCAGGAAATAGCAGCCGGGCCGCTGTTCCAGCATGTAGCAGAAATCTTCAGAACCCATCTCGGGAGGCGGATCGATGACGAGACTTGCCGGTCCCATCACCTCGTTCACAATCGCGATCATCGCGTCGGCTTGCGCCGCAGTGTTTATCGTCGGTGCGAAGGGCGTTTCGTAGCGGAGGTCGACGCCGGCGCCAAAAGCTTCAGCTTCGTTTTTCGCGATGCGGCGGATTGCCGTCTCCAGCGCCTTTTGAACCTGGTGGTCGAAGGTGCGCACGGTGCCGGTCAGAAACGCCGTATCGGGGATGGTGTTGAAGGCTTCGCCTGCGCGCAGGCTGCCAACGGTGACGATTGCGGGAGAATGCACATCGGTGACGCGGCCGGGCAGGGCTTCGATTGCCAGCAGGATGCGCGCGGCGATGGGGAGTGGATTGATCGCCAGATGCGGCATCGCCGCATGGCCGCCCCTTCCGTGGACGACGATCTCGAAGCGATCGGCCCCCGCGGCCACCGTTCCGCGGTGGACGGCGATCTCGCCGAGCGGCCGTTCGCAATTGTGCAGCGCGTAGACTTCATCGCAGGGGAAACGCTCGAAAAGGCCCTCGTTCAGCATGGCAAGCGCCCCACCTCGACCCTCCTCGGCCGGCTGGAAGATGAAATGCACCGTGCCGGCGAAGTCGGGCGAGCGAACAAGCGCCGAGGCTGCGCCGAGCAGCATAGTGGTATGGCCGTCATGGCCGCAGCCATGCATCCGCCCGGGGGTGCGGGACGCATGCGCCAGCGGCCGTGCCTCAGTCATCGGCAGGGCATCCATGTCGGCGCGGATGCCAAGGCTGCGACCAGCGCCAAGCCTGCCCCTGAGCGTGCCGACGACACCTGTGCGTCCGACGCCTTCGGTCGTCTCGATGCCCCACGCGCGCAGTTTGTCCGCCACGAAACGGGCCGTCTCGAACTCTTCGAAACCGAGCTCGGGATTGGCATGGAGATGCCGCCGCCACGCCGTCATCTCGGTCTCGAGTTGCTGCACCGGCGGAACCAGTTTCATGCCGATGCCTTTGCGCGGAGAGCTTGCGAGCGGCTCTGCAGGATAGCGATGAGCCCAAGCAGGATCGCCGAGAAAGCCATCAGCAGCACGGCGACAGCCGCGATGGCAGGGCTGATGGACTCGCGCACCCCGGAGAATATCATGCGGGGCAAGGTTCGCTCCGCGCCCGTCGAGAGGAAGCTTGCGACGACGACTTCGTCGAAAGAAATGATGAAGGCGATGATGGCCCCTGTAACGACGCCCGGCGCTATCAGCGGCAGCACCACCTTGAAGAAGGTGCGCATGGCGCCGGCGCCCAGCGATGCCGCCGCACGAACCAACGTCCGGTCGAAGGTCGAAAGACTGGCGACGACGGTGGTTAGCATCACAGGCACGGCCATCGCCGTGTGCACCAGAATGATCGATAGCTTGTTGCCAACGAGTCCCAGCGTGGCGAAGAATGAAAAGGCCGCGACGCCGACGATGACGACCGGCGTCACCAAAGGCGCGGCGATGATCGCGTAGAGGATCCGTTTCCCGGCAAAATCACCCCAGGCGAGCCCGATCGCCGCAGGTATTCCGAGCAGCAAAGCCAGAACCGTGGTGGATAGCCCGATGACGACCGAGTTCCACAGCGCGTTCGGCCAGCGCTCGTCGATCCACAGTTCGGCATACCAGCGCAACGACCAGCCCGGCGTCGGAAATGCCAGCGAATTGCTCGAGGTCAGCGACATGGGGACCACGATCAGCAGGGGCAGGATCATGAAAGCCAGCAACGTCGCCGCATAGGCATACATCAGCCCTTTCCGGAAGCGGTCGGCGCTCATGCGACATGCGCCTTGCTGCGGAAGAGGACGGATGCCGTCCAGAACAGGAACGCAAACAATACGAGGATCATCAGCAGTTGCAGGGAAAGCGCTGCGCCCATGCCCCAGTTCAGCGTGCTGTTGGTGTAGAAGGCTATGTAGCTGGAGATCATCTGGTCTGTCGGCCCGCCGACAAGCGTCGGGGTGATGTAATAGCCGAGCGCGAAGACAAAAACGATCGCCCCGCCGGACAGGATCCCGGGCAGGATCAACGGCAACTGGACGCGGCGCCACGCCGTGAGCCACGGCGCCCCCAACGACAGCGCCGCGCGCATGTAGGTGGTCGGAACCCGCCGCATGACGGCGACGACGGAGAGGACCATCATGGGCAGCAGAACCTGAACCATCGCCAGATACAGCGAAAAGCGGGTGTAGATGAGGTCGAGGGGTTCGCTGACGATACCCAATCCGAGCAGTGTGGAATTCACGGGACCGTTCTTCTGCAGCACGATGATCCAGATGACGGTGCGCACCAGCAGCGATGTCCAGAGCGGAAACAGGATCAGCGCGAACATCAGCTTCGACCAGGCAGGCGGCGCGCTGACGATCGCCTGCGCCAGCGGCACGGCGAGCACCGCGCAGATGACCGTCACCACGATGCTGATCCAGATCGTACGCAGCAGCGCGTCGACGAAGATGGCGCGGTCGGCCGAAACGGCTTCGATCGAATTGTCCGCGCCGCGCTTCAGGTCGAGGCTCGCAAGCAGATAATAGTCCGTTCGCGCGCTTTGCTGACGCGCTATGACCTGCCAGAGATCGATGTTTTTCCAGCCGGCCTGTTTGGCGAGCACCTCGTCGCGCACGGGGCGCATGCCGAGCTTGCCGTCGGCCGCATCCTTTGCCGTCTTGATGACGAGGAAACGGCTACCGACAACGCGCTGGTTCACGAGTTGCGCCAGGACGCCTTCCTTCCCGGCGCGCCGCGCGTCGGCCAGGTCCTCGACGAGTGCTGCAAAGACGGGTTCGCCAGGCAGGCCGCTCTCTGCTTTCCAGCCGGCAAGAGCGGCAATGGTGCGCGGCAGGTTGTTCGAGAAATCCGAGTTGTCGACGGCCAGAGCGAGGAAGCGCGCCACCGGCCACAGAAACAGAATGACGACGAATAATATAAGCGGAGCCGTCAACAGGGCGAGCATGCCGCCCCGTTGGCGTCGCTTCATAGCCGGTTTTGTCCCGACCAACATGCCCAAGTTACTTCGCGAGCCAGGCCTTGAAGCGTTCTTCCAACGCTTCCTTGTGCTCGGTCCAGAAGTCGTTGTCATAGGCGGCGCCGTACTGGAGGTGCTCCGGCGACGTCGGCAGGTTGGCCTTCCAGTCCGCGGGAATGAGGTCGGCGGCTTCCTTGCGGCCGGTGCCATAGGCATAGAGCTTGGAGAAGCCGGCCTGGTTTTCAGGGATGGAGAACCACTTGAGGAGATCCAGCCCGCCTTGCTGGTGCGGTGCGCCCTTCACCACGGCCCAGTAGTCGGTGCCGTAGAAGAAGCCGGCGTCCCACGCGATGGCGTAGGGCTTCTTCTCGTTGATGGCTTCGTTGGTGATGCGTGCATTGAACGCGTCGCTGAGCGTCACTTCGCCGCTGTCGAGGTTCTGGATGCCCTGCGTCGTGGTGGACCACCAGACGACGTTCGGCTTGATCTTGTCGAGCATGGCGAAAGCCCGGTCGACACCTTCCGGCGTGGCCAACACCTTGTACATGTCCTCGCGTTTCACGCCGTCGGCCATGAGCGCGTTTTCCAGCGTGAACTGCGCTTGCTGGTAGAGGCCGCGCTTTCCTGGAAATTTCTCGACGTTCCAGAAGTCCGCCCAACTCTTTGGCGCGGCGTCGCCCTTATAGACATCGGTGTTGTAGGCAAGAACCGTTGCCCATGTGTCGGACGCGACACCGCATTCATGCAGGGTGCCTGGGAGATAATTCGCCGCGTCGCCGGTGATCTCGGGCGTCAGCGGGACGAACAGGCCTTCGGCGCAGCCGACCTCCATGGCGGGCGCTTCCACCGAGACGACGTCGTAGGTAATGTTGCCCGCCTGCACTTGGGCACGCACCTTGGCGACCTCGCCGCCCCACTCTTCCATGATGATCGGGACGCCCGTCTTTTCGGTATACTTGTCCCAGACTCCATCCTTGTAGGCCTTGTCCCATGTACCACCCCAGCCGACCACCGTGACGGGATCGGCCGCGGACGCGGCAAAAGTCGAGGTCGCGAGGCAGATAGCGGCGGCAGATACGGCTTGCAGATAAGTCCTCATCGCAGTTCCCCTTTCTTATCGTTGCGGATTTGATCAAATTTCAAACGCAAAATGGATTGATTAGCAACAGGAATTTGCGATAGGGTGCAAAAAAGTTAAAAAGACAAGGGGATTTGATCGAATGCTGCAAGGCACTAGAGACGTGCGCGCCAATGTCAGTCTCGCTGCTGTTCTGGACGAGGCGCGACAGTGTTTCGCTGACGCCAACCCAAACAGCCTGGCGCGTCAGAACGAGGCCGCGGCATCGTTGCCGGGCGGCAATACGAGGGCTGTACTTTGGTACCCGCCATTCCCTGTTTCGTTCGTCTCCGGCGAGGGCTGCAGGGTGACCGATCTGGACGGCCATACCTATGTCGACCTGGTCTCGGAATACAGCGCCGGCTTCTACGGCCACTCCGACAAGGCGATTTCGGCGGCCCTTGTGGACGTCATACAGGGCGGCATCATGCTGGGTGCACCCAACCGCTACGAGGCGCGCCTGGCAGCGGCGGTGGTCGAGCGTTTTCCAGCCATCGAGCGCGTGCGCTTCTGCAACTCGGGCACCGAGGCGAACATCATGGCGATTTCCGCCGCTCGCGCCATCACGAAGCGTTCGAAGATACTCGCCTTCCGGGAAGGCTATCACGGCGGCGTACTGACTTTTGCGCATGGCGGCTCACCGCTCAATTTGCCTTTCCCCTTTGTTTTCGCCGACTACAACGATAGTGCAGGCGCCGTGGCGCTCATCAAGGAACAGGGCGACGAGCTTGCCGCCGTCATCGTCGAACCGATGATGGGCGGCGGCGGCTGCATCCCGGCGACACGCGAGTTCCTGCAGGCGCTGCGCACAGCGACGAAGGAGACCGGCGCGCTGCTGATCTTCGACGAGGTCATGACCTCGCGCCTCGACTATCGAGCGCTCCATGGTGCGCATGAAATTTTTCCCGATTTCGTGACGCTCGGAAAGTACATCGGCGGCGGTGCGAGTTTTGGCGCATTCGGTGGACGCGCCGACCTCGTCGACCGCTTCGATCCGGCTTTGCCTGGTGCGTTCTCGCATGGCGGGACGTTCAACAACAATATTCTCAGCATGGCTGCTGGTTTCACCGGTCTGACGCAGGTGCTGACGCAAGAGGCGAGCCGCGCCATCAATGCGCGCGGCGATCGCTTGCGTGAAGCGATGAACGTCTCCCTTGAACGACATGGCGTCGAGGGCATCGTCATAGGGCGCGGGTCGTTGATGAACCTGCATTTCGTCAGGGGGCCGGTGGACAAGCCGGCGCGGCTCGACGATGCCGATCCATCGGTGATTGCGCTGTGGCATATCGAGATGCTGTTGCGAGGGTACTACGTGACGCCGCGCGGCATGCTGGCGTTGTCACTGCCATTTGGCGACGCCGAACTCGACGGCTTCGCCGCCGCATTCGACGATTTCCTGTCGAGCAACCTCAAAATACTGCCCCGCCGGACAAACTGATGCTCGATCGCAAGGATGCCACCGCCGGCTCGGCCGCGCAAAAGACAGCTCATGTTCGTGTCCATACGGGCTTGAAGGAAGCACTGATGAACGGTGACTTCCTGCCCGGCCAAAGACTGGTCGTGCGACAGCTTGCCGAACAGTACCGGACCAGCGCCATGCCGGTGCGCGAGGCCTTGCGGCAACTCGTCAGCGACGAGGCGATGTTCGACCACCCAAACCGGGGCGTCATCGTCCCCGAGGCCACGGTGGCGCGTATTTCGGATCTCGTGCGTGTGCGCTGCAGCGTCGAAGGGACCGCGGCCGAATGGGCTGCGACGACCATCACGCCCGAAGAACTCGATGAATTGGCGAAGCTGAACAGCCTGATGCGCGAGTGCGTCGAGAGCAACGTCATGGCTAACTATCTCGGCCTGAACAGGCGGTTCCATTTCACGATGTACCATGCCGCGCGGTCACCTCTCATCCAGCAGATCATCGAGAAATTGTGGCTGCAGGCAGGACCGTTTTTGAACATCGTCCGCTCGGACGTGACCTACGGCCTGGGCCTGGACCATCACGACGAAATGCTCGCGGCGCTGCGTCGCGCCGATGGCGCGGCTGCGCGCAAGGCCTTGGTGGCCGATCTGCGCGAGGCCGCCGACATCATTCTTCGCGCCGCGGCGGCGGCTGAGGCGCAGCCTGCTCGAAAGCGCTCGACTTCGGTGCGCCGTGATCCGAAGGCGCAGGCTCGGTGATGGGCGGATCTCCGCGTGGGCCGGTTCACGTCGAGTTTCGCGGCGTCAGCAAGCGCTACGGGCATGCGGTCCAAGCGGTGCGCCAGCTCGACCTGGAAATCATGCGCGGCGAATTCCTGACGCTGCTAGGCCCTTCCGGGTCCGGCAAGACGACGGCGTTGATGATGCTGGCAGGATTCGAAGATACGACCGAGGGCGAAATTCTCATTGACGGTCAGCGCATCGACAACGTTCCCGCCAATCGTCGCGGCATCGGCATGGTGTTCCAGAACTACGCGCTTTTCCCGCACATGACGGTCGCCGAAAATCTGGCTTTCCCGCTCGAGGTCCGCAAACTTGGCCGCGAGGAGGTCAGGCGACGTGTCGGGAACGTTCTCGACATGGTCCAGTTGCCCGAATTCGGCAATCGGCGGCCAGCGCAGCTTTCGGGCGGGCAGCAACAACGCGTGGCGGTTGCCCGGGCCCTGATTTTCGAACCAAATCTTGTCTTGATGGACGAACCGCTTGGCGCCCTCGACAAGCAGCTGCGCGAGCAGATGCAGTTCGAGATCAAGGATATTCACGCCCGGCTGGGCGTGACCTTCGTCTACGTCACGCACGACCAGACTGAAGCGCTGACCATGTCGGACCGGATCGCAGTGTTCAGCGCCGGCCGCATCGAGCAACTGTCGACGCCGCGCGAACTGTACGAGCGTCCCGCGGCGAGCTTTGTCGCAAGTTTCATCGGCGAGAGCAACCGCATGTTGGGTGCCGTGCTGGCCGGGAGCGAGGATGGCGGCGTATCCGTCCGCCTCGACGACGGCGACGTTGTGTTGAACGCCATGTCCTGCGGTGCTGCGCTTTCTGCGGGTGTCAGGGTGACGCTGTCGATAAGGCCCGAGCGCCTGTCCGTTCTGCAGGACGGCGTCACGGCGCTCAACGAGATTCCGGCGACGGTCGTTCAATCAATCTACGTCGGCGATCATGTCCGGCTCGTCGCCGCGACCGCGAGCGGCCAGAAATTCATCGTCAAGCTAGCCACTTCATCGTCTCAGCCGAAGCTCGATCCAGGTACGGCGATCCGGCTGGGCTGTGGTCGTGAGGATTGCCTCGCGCTCGATAGATAACAACAAAAGGCAGACAAGGGAGACTCTAACCATGAAGAAATCGCCGAAAGTCGTCATCACCTGTGCGGTCACCGGCTCGATCCACACGCCGACGATGAGCCCGCATCTGCCCATAACGCCGTCAGAGATCGTCGATGCCGCCGTCGGCGCAGCCGAAGCTGGCGCCTCGGTGATCCATCTGCATGCCCGCGACCCCGAGACGGGCAAACCGACCCCCGATCCCAAGCTCTTCATGGACTTCCTGCCGCGCATCAAGCAGCAAACCAACGCGGTGATGAACATTTCTACCGGCGGCGGCCTCAAGATGACGCTCGACGAACGTCTCGAAGCCGCTCATGCCGCCAAGCCCGAACTCTGCTCGCTCAACATGGGGTCGATGAATTTTGCCTTGCACCACATCGCGCCAAAATACACCGAATGGAAGTTCGACTGGGAAAAGCCTTATCTCGAGGACACCAAGAACGGCATCGTCTCCAACACGTTCCAGCAGATCGAGCGCATCATCGTCGAGGTCGGCCAGGCCTATGGGACGAAGTTCGAGTTCGAGTGCTATGATGTCAGTCACCTCTACACGCTGGCGCACTTTCTCGACCGCAAGCTGCTGAAGCCACCGCTTTTCGTCCAGACGATCTTCGGACTTCTAGGTGGAATCGGCTCTGACCCCGAAGACATGATGCATATGCGCAGCACGGCGGAGCGACTGTTCGGAGACGACTATCTCTGGTCGATCCTTGCAGCCGGCAAGCATCAGATGAACCTTTGCACGATGGGAGCGATCATGGGCGGCAATGTGCGGGTTGGGCTGGAAGACAGTCTCTATGTCGGCAAGGGCGCGCTTGCCAAGAGCAATGCCGAGCAGGTCGCCAAGATCAAGCGAATCCTTGGCGAACTCTCGCTTGAAATAGCGACGCCCGAAGAGGCGCGGCAGCTGCTGGATCTCAAGGGTGGCAACGAGGTCGGGTTTTGACCGCGCCCGGCATTGAAACCTATGTCGGCGTCGTGCACCCTTGGATGTGCGACGCGATGGGCCATCTCAACGTTCGTCACTACGTCGCCATGTTCGATGATGCCAGCTTTCAACTGCTGGGCAGGATTGCCGCTCCCAATCTAACGCCGACTCTCGGCTGGGCGGACGTCAGGATGGAGATCGACTATGCGCACGAAACCGCGGTTGGAACCTTGGTCACCATTCGCTCGGTTGTCGAAAAGGTTGGGAAGTCGTCTCTGACCTATCTGCATGAAATGCGCGGCACGCTGGACGATGTGCTGCATGCACGCATGCGCACCGTAACGGTGCGCTTCGATCTTCAAGCGCGGAGCAAGATCGAGATCGAAGGCAAGGCCCGACAAGCGAGCGCAAATCTCCCGAGGGGTGAAGCCGATGCGCATGCGTGGTCAGAGCGCAGATCATGAACCTGTTTCTGAAGCTGCGCGATGATTTCGGAATGTCATGTCTTCTCATTGCGCACGATCTGGCCATCGTTCGCCAGGCCGCACAGCGCGTCTACGTGATGTATCTCGGCCGCGTCATGGAAGAAGGTGAGAGCGGCGCGCTCTATAGCCAGCCCGCACATCCGTATACACAGGCGCTGCTCAGCGCGGTCCCGTCGACAAATCCAGTTGAGGAGCGCGAACGTCAGCGGATCATTCTAAAGGGAGATGTGCCAAGCCCTGTGAATCCGCCGACCGGATGCCGTTTTCGTACGCGCTGCCCTGCCGTGCAAAGTGTTTGTGAGACATCGCCTCCGGTCAACAGCTTGTCGGAATCGAATCTCGCAAGTTGTCATTTCGCTGGTCGGATCAAAGCGGGTATCCTGCAGGAATACGACGTGAGACAAGTCGGATAAACCGGCGTGGGAGACGGAGAGGCCCAGGTTCTCCAATATTGATGCGTACTCGCGGCGCCGAATACGGCTTGGGGATCTCCATGCCAGTAGCCGGAGACCGGATTCCTCTGGTCGGCACAGTCGCAACGTTGCGTCGGCGCGATCGGTGCTTCAGTCGGCATTCAGCGGTACATGCATCGGCTACTTGGGTTTCTCCTCAAGCTTTTCATCCCCGAAAGAATTGCCTCCCAGGTGCGGCTCGATATCCGAAGCTTGACGATTCTATCCCACATTCGCCTCACGTCCGCACCCTCAACGCCTGCTCCAGCCTGTCGGCAATCTGTGTGACGATATAGGCAATCACCATGTAGATCACGACGGCAATCACGAAGGCTTCGAGGTAGTAGTAGTTCAGGGCGGCGGTCAGCTGGGACTGGGCGAAGATATCGACGACCTCGATGGCGAATCCGAGAGAAAGCGCCTTCATGATGACCATCATCGAAGTCGTCAGGTCGGGAATTGCCGTGAGGGCCACCTGGGGAAACAGGATACGTCGAAACAGTTGGCCGCCCGTATAGCCGAGCGAATGGGCCGCGTCCGACTGACCGGTGTCGAATGCATTCAGGGCTCCCTTGATAATCTCGGATTGGAACGCGGCGACACAGCCGGTAATCGCAACGACAAGAATGACCCAATTGGGGGTTTCGTGAGCGTTGAAGTTGATCCCGAGCAACGAGAACAGGAACTGGAATGCGGGCGGCAGACCGAAATAGGCGAGGAAAATCACGATGACCATTGGAACGCCCTTGAAGACGATCTTGTAAGTCATGATGAGCTCTCGCAGAACCGGCACCCGTCTGTATTCGATCAGCGCGAATATGCTGCCGACTATCGTCGACAGGACGAAAATCAAGAGTGCTATTCCAACGGTCACGGGTACGGCACTCAGAATTTCCTGCGTGTCCTGGAGCAAAATATCGGTATCAAACATGGTTGAATACCCTTACGTCAGACGCTCGCGAGGAGCTCGTTCTTGATCTGAGTTGTTGTCGTTGCCTCTGGCGCTTGCATCGGTGATCGAAGCTCGAAGAAGCGCACGATGAGCCATGCGACCAGGCACATCAGCGAATAGATGACCGCCAGGACGAGGTAGGTTTCGAACTGGAACTGGTTGTAGTCGCGCTCCATGATCAAATGCGCAGTCGCCATGACGTCGGCGGCGCCGATGTACATGACCAGCGCAACGTTATGGATCAGGTAGATGACGGAGTTCCCGTAGCCCGGTAGTGCGAAGTGCACCCCTTGCGGGCCGACGACGCGAGTAATTTTCTGCCGGAACGTATATCCAAGGCTATCGGCCGCATCGTGCTGGCCGCGATCGACGGCAAGATATGCAGGCCGCATGACTTCCGACAGATATCCTCCATGGTAGAGGCTCAACCCCACCATGGCAGCCATCGTCGGCGAAATAAAATCTTTGGCGCCGAACAGGATCACCAACAGCGGAAGCCCATAAAACGCGACGAACAGCTGCAGGACGACAGGAACGCTCCGGGCATAGGACACGTAGAGGTCCACCAGGTGACTGATCAGTGGCACCCTGCGAACACGGAGTGTTGTCGCGATGAGAGCCAGACAGAACCCGGAAATGAGGGCCGTAAACGTGATGGCGAGCGTCAGCGGCAGTGCCGTTAGCAACTCGGGAATCATAGCAGATACATCCACTTTGAAACGCTCCTTCTTGCAATTCAGCCTTGCCGCTGACTAGCGAATATGGCCCTCAACGGCCGTGCTATTTCATGTACTGGACGATGCCCTCGCCGAACCACTTCTGCGAGAGCTTCTCGATCGTGCCGTCGTCTTTCAATTCCTTGAGAACCTTGTTCACATCGTCAGCCAGAACCTTGTTCTCGTCTGATCTGTGGATCAGCATGTAGGTGTTGTTGCTGAACACTGGTTCGGACGCCACGATATCGAGTTTCTTTTGCTCGATGACGGTCTGCTCACCGAGATTGGACGGCAAGACGAGAGCGTCGAACTTGCCGTTCTGAACTTCGTCCAGCCGGTTCGGGTAGGGAATGCCTGCACTCGATGCCGTGACATCGAGCTTGTATTGCGGGTTTTCTTTCTGCCAGTTCATGATGAACTTGTAGGTTCCACCGCCGGCCGTGGTCGGAACGATCCTCTTGCCGACCAGGTCTTTCATTTCCTTGATGCCGCTGTCTTTCTTGCTGTAGATCTTCATCAGGCTGGCGCCCATGGGATTTTCCGGAATGAAGAACTGCTTGGAGCGCTCGGGCGACTTGTAGTAGCCACCCACCGCGATGTCGTACTTGCCCGTGGCGAGGCCAGTTTCCTGCGCGATGTCAGAGACACCTTCCATCTCGAACTTGTATTGCGGCAGCTTTGCGTTGATCGCCCTCAGGAGATCGGGCTCATAGCCTTGCGGCTCGACGCCGATCGCGCCCCATGCCAGCGGCTTGGATTCGGCAGACGTCGCGATCTTGATTGTCCGAACGGTCTGACCATAACTGACTCCTGCGGTTGCAAGGGCTATTGCGATGCCGCCGACGACAGCCAGGGCATGACGACGGGAAAAGCGGGATGTGATTACAGACATTTCTTAGGTTCCCTTGTTGTTGGATTATTGAAAAGCGAGTTCTGACTGCAGGAATTGAGCAAGTCGTGGGCTGGAAGGCGCGTCGAAGATATCAGCCGGGCTGCCATCGGCGGCGACCACGCCACGGTCCATGAAGACGATCCGGTTGGAGATGTTCCTTGCGAATTGCATCTCGTGGGTCACAAGCAGCGAAGTGATCCCTGACGAGGTGACGTCCTTGATCACCTTCAGGACTTCACCGACGAGTTCTGGATCCAGCGATGACGTAGGCTCATCGAAGAGTATCACGTCGGGACGAACTGCCAGGGCGCGCGCAATGCCGGTGCGCTGGAGCTGGCCGCCCGACAGTTGGGAGGGATAGCTGTCTCGCTTCGGGGTGAGGCCGACCCGCTCGAGCTCCCGCAAGGCGATCTCCCGCGCCTCGTCCGCGGACTTGCGCTGCACGACGACCAGTGGATCCATCACGTTCTGCAGGACCGTCATGTTCTTGAAGACGTTGAATTGTTGAAAGACCATCGCCGTTCGCAACCGGATCGCCTGGACAGCGACCTTGTCGGCACGCTGGTAATCCATCCGGATCTGATCGAACGCGATGGTTCCTGACGACGGCTTGGCCAGGTAGTTGATGCATTTCAGCAACGTGGTCTTGCCGGTGCCGCTGGGGCCGATGATCGAAACCACGTCACCCCGCTTTACCGAGAGATTGACGCCGTTCAGAACCTGCGTGCTTCCGTAAGACAGCTTTACATCTTTGAGTTCAAGCATTGCTGGTTGTCCCTTCGGAAAGTGTGAGACGGACTGCTTCGACCGCATGCGACATCATCACCCGCTCTCCGCATGGCCGAGAACGTGCATCAGCCGGTTTGCCCAGCCGAAGATCGATATGGCGTGGATCAGGTCGATAATCTCGCGGTCGTCCATGCCGACTGATCGAAGCGCGGCGATATCGTCTGCCGTCGCTTCCGACGGGGCCGCCGACAGGCGGCGGGCAAAACTGTAGATTGCCGCATCGCGTGGGCCGAGCGCTTCAGGTTTATCGAGATAGAGCGCGGTGACCACTTCGTCGTTCTTGGTCAGCTCTGCATGCCTGCGGGCGTGAACAACGGCGCAGAATTTGCAGCCATTGACGATGGACGCACCTAATGCACCAAGCTCGCGGTCAGGGCGGGCAAGCCCGCCTTCGACATACATGATGGCGTTGAACAAGATGGTGCGGGCAAGGTAGCTCTCAGGGTCATGCGCAAGGGTGCGCACATATTCCGAAACTTTCTTGGCTGATGGCGTGACCTTCATCGCTTCAAGCTGTTCCGGCGTGGCCTCGGATAGCTCGACCGGCGCTATGTACGGATGCCAATTCAATGGCTTCAGGCGCACCGCGGAAATCATGCCGTCCTCAACAATCGCAGGCCGGTTGCCACCCGCGTCTGGAAATTGACGAAGGCGATGAGCTCGGAAAGGGCGACGATCTGAGGATTGTTCAATCCAGCTTGGGCGAGCAGGGCGATGTGGCCCGCTTCCGCCTTTTTCGGTGTCAGCGTAATCAGGTCCACATGACGTGCGATGGTCGCCAATGGCTCTTCCAAATCCGTTTCCCCCTGGGCTAAGGCCAGAAGCTGCTCAGTCGGATCGAGCTGAGCCAGCTGCACATCAAATTCGGCCATCAGGACCGGATCGGCATTCAGAGCGGCCATGCGACGGGCCAGAGCAACCCGCAAATTAGGCGCAAGCCCTTGGTCGTTTGCTGGCTGCAGGACGGAGAGGCGACATTCCTCGGCCCCCAGCACGAATTCAGGCCGAAACCGACGCGCGCTGAAAAGCGCATCGTGCGGTGATAGACCGGCGGCCTTGTCCATTGCGTCGATCACAGCGCGGCCTCCTTCTCCAACAAGGGTGTTGAATCGACCCATTCGTCGCCCAGAAGTTCGGGCGTGTCGTAAGCGATCAGGTTGGCGAAGTGGGTTTCGACATCTTCGGCAAACAGCGATGCGGCAATGCCGCGGACCAAACGGTCGGCACCCGCGCTGACGGCTGGGATATCACCGGAGACCTTGCCGTGCGTCAGCATGGCGGCGTCGTTGAAGCAGTGGATATGCGACAGCATCGGGCAGGAGCCGGGGACGCGCTCACGAAACTCGAAGGCGGGACCTAGGTCCGGTGCATCGGACATGCCTGCACGCGCCGGCCCCATGTCCGGTGTATATCGGCCATCCGACCAGGTGCGGATATGTGGCGCGATGGCTGCAAATTCCGGGCGGCCGTTGAAGTCGTTTGAAAAGCCGGTTGCCGCGATCAGGAAGTCGTAGCGCATCAGCCCCTGGGTGGTTTCGATAAGCAGGCCTCCCGCATCTTCCGTGACCGCGACGATGCCGCAGTCGAGAAAGAACCGGGCATTGGGGTGGCGAGAAACGCGAAGCGTCGATGAACGCGGCGGCGGCGTCTGGGTTGAGGCGGTGTAGTCGAAGAACTTCCACTTCCAGGCATCGGGCAATTGATGCATGCCGAGTACAACACCCGGACTGCCGATTCCGGTCAGCTTGTTGATGCGCGGCATTTCCTTGCGCCGGATCAACATGTCCACAGATCCGGCGCCCGCCTCGAGTGCGGTTGCGGCATTGTCCATGGACGAGGCACCGGCGCCGATGACCGCCACACGCTTACCTTGCAGCGCGTCGAAATCGATCTCGTCCGCAGAATGGGCCCAATAAGCGCGATCGATGCCCCTGAGGAAATCGGGCACGGCAAAACCGCCCAGACCAGAGCGGCCGGTGGCCAGAACGAGATGACGGGTGAGAACCCGGCCGGATTCCGCGCCTTCGATATCGATCGCAATCAGATCACCAACCGGTGCGACGCCGGTCATGCGCACGCCGTTGCGCACAGGCAGAGCAAGAACCTTGCGGTACCAGACCAGGTAATCCATCCACTGGCCCTTGGGGATTTTGTCCAGCGACCGCCAGGCGTCGACGCCCCATTGCGCCGTGAACCAGGCGCGGAACGTCAATTGCGGCAAGCCGAGCGACGGACCGTGCAGGGTCTTCGGCGACCGGAGTGTTTGCATGCGGGCAAACGTTATCCACGGTCCTTCGAGCCCAGCCGGCGCCGCATCATAGGCGACGACATTGGTGATCCCTGCCAGCACCAGCTTTGCCGTGGCAGCAAGTCCGCACATGCCAGCGCCAATGACCACGACATCACGGACCGGGGCGCCCTCATGCATGCGTGTGGGGACCCAGGGCTTGGCGGGCAGCTCGACAAAGTCGAGATCCTGCGCAAGCTGGGCTTCCAACGCGGCAAGGCCCGTCGATGCTGCCGGGGTGGGAGTATGCTTCATATTCCAGTTCCGTTATTTGTGCCCGACGCGGGATCGTTCACCAATTGGCTGGCCAAAGCTGGATCGAGCTTCTTGAAACCGACGATCGACCGTTCAGCCACCGCTTCGACCGCATCCATCAGCGCCTGCGCGACTGGGCGAAGGGGACGTTTTGAGGCAGCCACAACGCCCCAATAAAAGAGAACGGTTACATCGATCGGGCGAATGACGACCCCAGGCAGGGCGACGCCATAGGCCGTGAGGGGATCGATGACGGCCGCGACACCAGTATGGCGCACGATCTGCAACGCGCCGTAGGCAGTATTGGTCCGGATCACCGGGCCGGTGTCGATGCCCCGGGCAGCGAGTGCCTTGGCGACATGCAACTGAAACCGCAGCGGATTGAGCAACGTAGCCACGCGACGACCCGCAAAAGCCGAAAGCGGTATGACATCAAGTTCAGCCAGCGCATCGTCCTCCCGCACGGCAGCAACATCAGGCGCCGAATAGAGCCGTAGGACATCCAGACCGGGCGTATCGAGCGGCAGGCTTGAAAACCCGATCTCGGCACGTCCGCTGCGCACTTCCTGGGCGACGATCGAGGGAAGAAACTGCCCGAGATGCGTCTCGTGCGGAAGCTCGACACCCTTGAGCTCGGCCAGGGCCGCCGGGATCAAGCCGGTGCCGATCGCGGAGGTTGTGACAATCTGCAGGATCCGCCCACGGCCGGCGGCGATCATCTTGGCCCGCGCTGCAAGTTCGGTGAAAGACATCAACAATCGCCGCGCTTCCTCCTCGAATGCGACACCCTCTTCAGACAGCTGCACCCGTCGACCGATCCGATGCAGCAATTCGAAGCCAAGTTCGGCCTCGAGCTCCTGAATGGTGCGTGTCACCGAAGGTTGGGAACGCCCGAGCATGTCAGCCGCCTTGGTGATGCTGCCGCTGGCAGCAACCGCAAGGAAGGTCTGAAGGTCCCGGGTTTCCATGTTCTCCCTACATGCGTAATTCGTATGATTGACATCGTCTCATTCATTTTTGATATATGTCAAGCGGAAACTAATAGTCGTTGCGGCGTTTGCCGGCTCAGAGCCGGAGTCCTGATCGAAACGGCTGATGGCAACCGACGTGACTTCAATTCGGATCCTCCCGATGAAAAAACTTGTAGGCGGGGACGGCAAGGATTCTCGAACCATAAAGCCGGCGACAGGAGGAATGTTATGCGCGTGGGTATTCTGGGCGCTGGAGCAATTGCCTATGGCCTTGCGGCCTATTTGGCACAATCGGGACATACGCCAACACTTTGGTCACCGTCGGGAGACCGCACCAGAACGTTGGCGACTGGCGAATTATTGAAGGCGACGGGGGATATCGAGGCGACGGTGCCGGTGCGTATTGCCAATGATTGTAAAGATGCCATCGATCACGCGGATGTGGTGGTGATCGCGCTTCCCGCTTACGGCCACAAGATGGTGATGGATGCCGCGGTCCCTCACCTGGCAGATGGTATTCCTGTCATCGTCAGTTCGCACAGTTCGTTCGGCGCGCTGTATCTCTCCAAGCGGTTAGCCGAGCGCAAGGTCAGGTTGCCGATCGTCGTTTGGGGCACAACGCTCTTGACCGGCCGCCAGCTCGGACCAACAGAAGTCCAGGTCACTTCCATTCGCCAGAAGCTTGATGTTGCGACGCTGCCTTTCGATGCGCTCGATCAAGGGTACAAGCTTTGCACGGCCTTGTTCGGCGATCGTTTCGTCAAGCGCGATGGTCTGCTGGCAATTGCGCTCAGCAACCTCAATCCGCAGAACCATCTGGGAATTGCCCTTCTCAATCTCACACGAATGGAGAGGGCCGAGCGATGGAGCCAGGGGGGAAATGTCACTCCTGCCGTTGGTCGCTTCATCGAGGCTCTGGATGCCGAACGATTGGCCATAGCTGGCAATTTCGGTATCGCGGTTCGTACCGTCCAGGAACATTTTTCATTGTCGTTCCACGTCCCCATGAGCACCGTTTCGGAAATGAACCTGGAGATGGATCGCCAAGGTCGTGGCGGCTTTGGCCCGACGACTATCGAGAGCCGCTATATTCTCGAGGACGTTCCGTTCGGCCTGTTACCAACCGCAGTCCTGGGGAAGATCAGCGGAAATCCGGCGGTTCTCCATGAATCCGGAATTTCCATATTGTCGGCGGCTTATGGCCGGGATCTCAAGGGAGATAATGATATTCTTCCTGGGCTCGGCATCGAGAACATGACAAAGACGGATCTTGAAGCCCTTTGCCGCAAGGGGTTTTGAGCGCGCTCGCGGCCAATGCGGCGTGATTACGCTTTGAGGAAGCTAGCGCGACGCTCCTGTTACATCATTGCGAGCTGATTCTAACCAACGACATCCGAAGGGGACCAACACAGGTTGGATATTATCAAACTGTGTTGGTCCGAGTTGGCTATTTCACCTGCTTGATCTCCCCCGGCGCCAAACGGCGCCGGATAAGACGTGCCGTATCGATCACATCATGCGTTTGATGTCGGTGTACGCGCCATTCGTCTTCAGCGTCACGGTGACGTCGGCACCGGTGCGGTTGCGCCAGAACCAACCGTGATTGCCGTCAAAGGCTGCCTCAAGTACGCCCTCGTCCTCTGCAGCACCGCGTCCCTTCTCGTATGAGATGTTTTCGCCGCCGCCGTCACCATGGGTGTCGAAGTTCACCGCCGCGCCATTGGCTGTCCAAGAGTAGTTTGCCTTTGCGCCCTTGGCCATGACGAGCTTGATCTCAGCTCCTTCGCCGGGCTTGAGGGTGACCGACATTTCGTCCGTCCGCAGTTCCTGGGCAGAGGCGGAACCAATCACCAGTTCAGCGAAGACGCGCTCCAGAAGACTCGACTGCTGATCTTGGCCTGGCACTGCGGTCGGCGTGCCGTTTTGCAATTCGCGAAGGCGGTCTTGCTCGGCCTCTTCGGCGAGTTGTGTCTTGATCTCGCCCATCTCGGTGAGCTCGAGCGCTCGCCCAACGCCGGTGGGATCGATGGCGTATTCGGCCGGCAGCACGATGGTCACAAGGATGGCCGCTGCCGCGACAATGGCGATGAGGGTAGATCGGAGGAGCTGCATGGATGTCGGCAGTTCAGCGCGGGTCGGGATGTCTGTGTTGTACATGGGAGAATTCCTTTTTTGATCTTTACTTGGAGGTTCAGGAGACGACCCAGCCGGTGAGTTGATAGCCGATCAGCACAAACCCGGCGGTCATCATGATGGTGTTGGCGGTGTATGCGTGGCGCCAGAAACTGTCGGTCCGGCGCCAGTAGCCCATGACGATAAGGATAGCAGCGAGCGCCAGAAGCTGACCGACCTCAACGCCGACGTTGAAGGCAAGTAGGTTGGGCACGAGCCCGTCGGGCGAGATGTTGTATTCGATGATCTTCGTCGACAGGCCGAAGCCGTGGAAAAAGCCGAAGATCAGCGTCGCGATCTTGGTGTTCGGCTGGAAGCCGAGCCACCTCTGGAAGGCACCCATATTGTCGAGCGCCTTGTAGACGACCGACAGGCCGATGATCGCGTCGATGATGTAGCTGTTGATGCCAACGTTGAAATAGACGCCAAGCAGCATGGTCGTGGAATGGCCGAGCGCGAACAGGCTCACATAGATGCCAATGTGCTTCATCCGGTAGAGGAAGAAGATCACGCCGAACAGGAACAGGACGTGGTCGTATCCCGTCACCATGTGCTTGGCGCCGAGATAGATGAAGGGCAGCAGATTGATGCCCGTGATCTCCTGGATATAGCCCTTGTCGCCTTCGGCAACGGCATGGGCGAGGGCAGTCCACCCAAGCAATGGGAGGGTCAGGAGAGCAATGAGCACAGGAAGGGCAAACCGCCAGCGCGCGCAAGGCGTGCGTGGCGGACCCTTGTAGAAGGATCCTTGCATGAGAATTCCAATCGTCGTCGTTGAGGATGGCCGCGCGTGCGGCCGCGATCATGCGATGACGATCTGCCTGGGAGGGCGCTCAAGCCGGAAACGGATTTCTAGGTCGGCAAACGAAGGCGGGTAAACCAGCCAGCTCCGGCCTATCGGCGGTGCTGGCTGCGCGAAGCCCGGAAGCGTGCTCGCCGTTTCATGGGTGTGGTCGGCCGGATTGTGGCCGTGGGTATGACCAAAGCTCTGCTCATCGGCTTCGCCATCGTCATGGCTGTGGCCGTGTTTTCCGATCTGTGCTGTCAGCTCTGCGTGACGCGCTGCCTCGGCGGCAGCGAGCGCAATCGGGCTATGCGAGGCCGAACTACCCACTGGGGAGAGCAGCACGCCGAGAGTCATCGCGAACGCGACGATGAGACGAAAGGCTGTGCTAGGGATCCAATTCGGCATGCTTAACGATTATTCTCTAAAATCCTAACGAATGGTGGCATGCACCAGAATCGAGGCCACTTTGAGGCTTGGAATATCCTCTCGGGGGGGATAGCATCAAGGGCATGAATGAGCGTCCCCACGTCCACGAAACCCATCCTGCCATCATCAAGCGGCTGAAGCGCGCCGACGGCCATCTGCGCGGGATCGTCGAGATGATCGAGGCCGGGCGACCGTGCCTCGACATCGCCCAGCAACTTCATGCCGTGGAGAAGGCCATCGCCCAGGCCAAGAAGACGCTGATCCAGGACCACCTCAACCACTGCCTTGAAGACGTCGTCGGACCGCTGGCGCTCGAGCAGCGCCGCTCGATCGACGAGTTCAAGGATATCACCAAGTACCTGTGAGAAGCGCCATGATGGACAAAGTTCGCGATTGGTTCGGGTTCGGCCCGATGACGCAAGGCATGGGCGGCCACGGACATGATCACGGCGAGGGCGGCCATGGCCACACGCATGGCGTCATCGACCCGACGATCGCCACGACGACGCGCGGCATCTGGGCGATTAAATGGTCATTCGTCGTTCTGGCCATCACGGCGGCGCTGCAGTTGGTGGTTGTGTTCCTCTCCGGCAGCGTGGCGCTGCTGGCCGACACGATCCACAATGTCGGCGACGCGGTCACCGCCATCCCATTGTGGGTCGCCTTCATGCTGGCCCGTCGCAAACCGAGCAAGACGTTCACCTACGGGCTGGGTCGCGTCGAAGATCTGGCCGGCATTCTGATTGTCCTCATCATCTTGTTCAGCGCCATCGTTGCCGGCTACGAGGCGATCGACCGGTTGATCAATCCGCAGCCGATCGCATTTCTTGGCTGGGTCGCCATAGCCGGCATTATAGGTTTCTTAGGCAACGAGGCCGTTGCAGTGTTCCGTATCCGGGTCGGCCGCGAGATCAACAGCGCGGCGCTGATCGCCGACGGCTACCATGCGCGCACCGACGGCTTTACCAGTCTGGCGGTTGTGCTGGGTGCTATCGGCGTATGGCTGGGGTTTCCGCTGGCCGATCCGATCATCGGGCTCTTGATCACGGTGGCCATCTTCGCGATCGTCTGGCAGTCTTCGAAGGCAGTCCTCACGCGCATGCTCGACGGTGTCGAGCCCGGCATCGTCGATGAAATCCATCATGCCGCCGAGCATGTGTCCGGTATCGAACGTGTCCAAAGCGTGCAGGCGCGCTGGATCGGCCATCGCCTGCATGCCGACGTCGCCATCAGTGTCGCCGACGCGGCGACGGCCAAGGACGTGATGGGCGTCACCGAAGCCCTCAAGGAGGAACTGTTCGCCCACTTGCCGGCGTTGGCTGAAGCGAATGTTCGTCTGGAGAGTTCGGCCGGGTCTGCCGCGACGGGCACGGAACCCTCTCACTCACATGGTCATCATGCGCCGGAGCCCTTCAAGGTCGACTGCGATCTGGCTGCCGGGACATTGGAAATCGTCGACACGCCGGCTGGCGAGCGGATGCGGCTGACCATCGACCGGCATGCCGACGATCTGATGGCAACGGTGATCATCGATAGGCCTGGCGGGCCGGAGACGCTTCGCCTCGAACCCATCGCCGACAACCATCATCGCCTTGAGAGCACCGTGGCTCCTGCTGAGCCGCATGAGTTCCAGGCGAGGCTGGTCTTGGCCGCGAAGGGTCGCGAGCAGGTGCTGCCGTTCAAAATGGTCGAGCCGGAAGGCCACCATCACTGAGATCAGGCCCGCCATTCAATCGCCACGGATCAACGACCCATCGCTCCTCCAAGAAGACAGACATATGCTGCAAGTCCTTGCCAATCGCACTTATCGCCATCTTTTCCTGGCCCAGGTCATCGCCCTGATTGGCACTGGCCTTGCCACCGTGGCGCTCGGGCTGCTGGCCTATGACCTTGCCGGCGCCGATGCCGGCGCGGTGCTCGGCACGGCGCTTGCCATCAAGATGATCGCCTATGTCGGCGTGGCGCCCGTTGCCGCCGCGTTCGCCGAGCGCCTACCACGCCGTACCATGCTGGTTTCGCTCGACCTCATCAGGGCAGGGGTTGCCGTATTCCTGCCCTTCGTCACCGAAGTCTGGCAGATATATCTTCTCATCTTCATCCTGCAGTCGGCGTCAGCCGGCTTCACCCCGACCTTCCAGGCTTCGATCCCTGACGTGCTGCCCGAAGAGAAGGACTACACACGGGCCTTGTCGCTCTCGCGACTGGCCTACGACCTGGAAAGCGTCGTCAGCCCCCTCCTCGCGGCGGCGCTGCTTTCGGTCATAAGCTTCCATAGCCTGTTCGCCGGCACGGTTGTCGGGTTCCTGGCGTCAGCGGCGCTGGTCGTCTCCGTGGTGCTGCCCAGCCCGCAGCCCTCCGAGCCGCGCGGCATCTATGAACGCACGACGGGCGGGATCCGCATCTATCTGACGACGCCGCGTTTGCGCGGTTTGCTGGCCCTTAATCTTGCCGTCGCGGCGGCCAGCGCCATGGTGATCGTCAACACGGTGGTCCTGGTGCAGGCAAAATTCGACCTCTCCCAGAGCGACACGGCATTTGCCCTTGCCGCCTTCGGTGGCGGCTCGATGATCGCGGCGCTGGTCCTGCCGCGGCTGCTGGACGGCATCCCGGATCGGGTTGCGATGTTGTCAGGCGCCGGCCTGCTGGTTGCCGGCGTGTTCGCAGGGCCGTTTGCCATCAGCTATCAGCTGCTCTTGCCGCTCTGGTTCGTGCTCGGGCTCGGCTATTCGCTGGCGCAGACCCCGTCTGGGCGGCTGATCAAGCGCTCGGCCGATCCCGTCGACCGGCCGGCATTGTTTGCCGCGCAATTCGCGCTTTCGCACGCCTGCTGGCTCATCACCTATCCGATCGCCGGACTCGTCGGCGCGGCGATGGGCCTGCCCTTCACCTTTATCCTGCTTGGCGTCATTGGCGCCGCGGCACTCTTTGCCGCGATGTGGTTGTGGCCGCGTCACGATCCCGACGTTCTCAGCCACGCCCATGACGATCTGTCTGACGGGCATTCGCACCTCGAGGACGCCGTCTGGACCGAAGCAGGCTTCGAGCATGCGCATGGTTATGTCGTTAACGATAGGCACCCAAAATGGCCGAAAGCGAGCTGAGCGGCCCCAATGCTGGGAGATGTTGGTGCCTTCGGCGCGCTGTTCCTCACCGCGTTCGCCGCAGCGACAATTCTGCCGCTGCAGTCAGAGGCGGTGCTGGCCGGCCTGCTGCTGACCGGAAGCCAGTCACCGGCGGCGCTGATCCTGGTCGCGACGATCGGCAACGTGCTTGGTTCGGTTGTCAACTGGCTGCTCGGCCGCTGCATCGACCGCTTTCGCGACCGCAAATGGTTTCCGGTCAAGCCCACTGCGCTCGATCGCGCCGCGGCGCGCTACCGCCGTTGCGGACGATGGAGCCTGTTGCTGAGCTGGGTTCCCGTCATCGGCGATCCGCTGACGATGATGGCCGGTGTTCTGCGCGAGCCGCTCTGGAGCTTCGTTGCGATCGTCACGATGGCGAAAGCCGGCCGCTATCTCGCGCTCTCGGCGGCGGCGCTGAACTGGCTGTAGGCCGCAACCGCGACCAAGTGGGTCGCTGGGGTAAAACTCTCAAACGGTTTTCCGACTTTATGTCTTATGTCTATACAAATTAGCAAGCGTGCACATGATCGTTGCCAATCAAACAAAAAGGGGAACTAACATGATGACTCTCGACCGCCGCAATTTCCTGGCCTCCACAGCCGGCCTGGCCTTCATTGCCGCGTTTCCACGCGCCGCGTACTCGGAGGGGCATGAAACGTTGAAGGTCGCCATTGCCGCCGAAACCGGCGATCTCGACCTGCTGCAAAACGTCTCCACGCTGAGTTCCTACACGGTCGTGTTCGACGCCCTCATACACTATGGCCAGGACGGCGCGCTCGAGCCCGGGCTCGCCACCAAGTGGGCTGTCGCCGGCGACCAGCTTTCGATCGCCTTCGACCTGCGCGAAGGTGTTGCCTTCAGTGACGGCACGCCCTTCGATTCGACCGCCGCCGAATGGAATCTCAAACGCTGGCTGGGCGTCGCGGATTTCTCATGGATCGGTGTGTCCGACGCATTCGACAGCATCGTCACCGATGGACCCAGCAAGTTGACGATCAAGCTAAAGCGTCCGGTGCCCGCCGCCTTGCTGGAGCTCACCATAGTGCGTCCGGTGCGCTTCCTGTCGCCGAAGGCGGTCGACGCCGGCGGCAAGCAGACCGCTCCGGTCGGCACCGGACCGTGGATCGTCGAAAGCTACGATTCCTCCGGCACCGTGCTGGTGCGCAACGACAAATACTGGGGCGAGAAGCCACTGTTTGCTCGCATGGAACTGAAGGTGGTTCCCGACGAACTCGCCCGCGCCAACGCGCTGCGTTCCGGCGACCTCGACGTGATCGGCGGCGACTGGGTGGCGACGCTGTCGCCGCGCCGCGCCCGCGCGCTTGAAAAGGACGGCATGAAAGTGGTGGCCGAGGCCGGCACCGCAACCATGCTGCTCGGTTATTCGCCGAAGGCCAAGATGATGGCCGACAAGGCCGTGCGCGAGGCCATCTATGTCTCGGTCGACCGCGCCGCGATCGCCAAGGTGTTGTTCGAAGGCTACGCAGATCCGGCGGCGGATCTCTTTCCGGCCAACGTGCCTTCCTCGGGCAAGCGGCATAACGTGCCGGTACGCGACGTCGCCGCGGCCAGGAAAATCCTTGCCGATGGCGGTTGGAGCGAAAGCGGAGGCGCCTGGAGCAAGGAGGGCGCGCCGCTGGCGATCGATTTCCTCGTATCGGAGGAATCGCTGCCGGGTTCGCGCCGCATCGCCGAGATGATCCAGGGTCAGCTGTCCGAGGTCGGCTTCCAGGTTCAGGTCTCGTCAGTCGACAACGCCACCATGCACGACCGTCGCCCGGCGTTCGAATATGATCTTGCCTTCTTCACCACCTATGGCGCGCCCTATGATCCGCACGGCACGCTCGGCAACGCGTTCGTATCCACCGCCGACAGCGGGCCGGACGGCAAGATCTATGTTTCCCCGGAGCTTGATGGCGTGGTCAAGGCCGCGCTCGAAGCGAGCGGCGACGAACGCGAAGCCAAGATGCAGGCGCTCTACGACTGGCTGCACGACAACCGGGCGATCTGCCCGCTCGTTGTCAGCCAGCGGCTGTGGGCGCACAATCCTCGCGTCGAGAACTTCGCGCTTCCCGCGACGGACTACGACCTGCCGTTCAAGGCGATCACGCTGAAGGCCTGAACGCCTCGAATCTCCTGGGGGAGTTCCGATGAGACGCACGATTCTGCGAAGGATGTTGCTTGCCTGTCTGCTTGTCGTGGCGGCATCGGCATTGACCTTTACCCTGGTTGCCGCGGCGCCGGGCAACGTCGCCGCGCTCATGGCCGAGCGTGCGGCAGGCCCGGGCGCGGATGCCGAAATGATCAAGAAGATCGGCGAGGACCTCGGGCTCTATGATCCGCTGCCGGTCCGCTACGGCCGATGGCTTTTCAGCGCTATCACCGGCGATCTCGGCGTCTCGCTGCGCACCGGCAAGCCGATCGCGCAGGAATTCGCCGCCAGAATCCCGATGACGGCGGCGCTGCTTGCGGGCGGCGGCATTCTCGCCTTTTTCCTGTCGCTGGCGCTCGGCGTTGCCGGTGCGGTCAGCAATGGTGGCGCGTTGGACCGGTTCCTCCACGCCTTCTCGCTGGTCGGCGCCTCGACGCCGAACTTCTTCGTGGCGGCGCTGCTGGTCATCGTCTTTTCGGTGATGCTGGGCTGGCTGCCCACCTTCGGCGTCAGCGGCTTCACCTCGTGGCTCTTGCCGTGGGTGACAATCGCCCTGTTTCCGGCATCGGTGCTGAGCCGCGTCGTCCGCGTCAACCTCCAGGAGGCCATGTCGCGACCCTTCGCCACGACGGGCTTCGCGAAGGGCTACACGAGGACACAGGTGCTGATGCGCGAGGCTCTGCCCAACATCGCCATCCCGTTCCTGACCACCTTCGGCGCCCAGTTCACGCTGATGATCATCGGTTCGATCGTGGTTGAAACGGTGTTTGCGCTGCGCGGCGTCGGCGCCTTCTTTATCGATGCAATCCGCTTCCGCGACTTCGTCGGCATGCAGTCGGTTCTGTTGCTGTTCGTGGTGTTCTTCGTTGTCGTCAACCTGATGGTTGACGTGATCTGCATGTTTGTCGACCCGCGCATGCGTAGGGCGAGAGGAGCTTGATCCGATGAACACTTCCTTGTTCAGGAGCATGAAGGACTGGCCCTGGCTGGTGCTGCTGCCAGTCGTCTTCTTTGTCGCGGTCGGTGTGCTCGGTCCCTCGATCATGCCTTACGATCCCGGCGCGCAAGACTACGACGTCACGCTTGCGGGACCGAGCTGGGCTCACTGGCTGGGCACCGACTATCTCGGCCGCGATATTCTGAGCCGCATCATCGGCGGCGCCCGCATATCGCTGGTGGCGATGGTGATCGTGCTGGTGGCCGCACTTGCCATCGGCGTCAGCATCGGTTCGTTCGCCGGTTATGTCGGCGGGCGCGTCGAGCTGGTGTTGATCAGCCTCATCGACATCGCGCTGGCGCTGCCAAGCTTGGTGATCGCGCTGGCGCTGATCGGCATTCTCGGCACCGGCTACTGGTCGATGATCACGGCGCTGACGCTGGCGTGGTGGGCGAACTATGCCCGCATGAGCCGCGCCGTGGTCACCGCCGAATTGCAACAGCCCTATATCGAAGCGGCAAGGGTGATGGGCGCCAGCCATCTGTGGATCTTTGTGCGCCATATCCTGCCGCATGTCCTGGCCCTCGTCGTGGTCTATGCCAGCGCCGATGCTGGCGCCCTTGTCCTGGCCATCGCGACGCTGAGCTTCCTCGGCCTGGGCGTCGCGCCGCCGGCGCCGGAATGGGGCCAGATGCTGGTCGACGGCATGAGCTACATTGAGGAATACCCGAGGCTGGTCGTCCTTCCGGGCCTTGCGCTCACTTTGGTGGTGGTCAGCTTCAATCTGCTGGGCGAGACCTTCGCGTTGCAAAAGGTGCCGAGGCCGGTGCGCGGCGGTTTGCTGCGCAAGCGTCGCAAGGCGCGCGCCGTTGAGGAAGCGGAGCGGAACGCCGTCGAAACGGGAACAGCCGCGCCATGAGCGACGAGCCGATCTACTCCATAGAAAACATGGTCATTGATCTCTACGCCACGACCGTTTCCGTGCGCGCGGTCGATGGGGTGTCGTTCAACGTCCGTCCCGGCGAGACAGTCGCCGTCGTCGGCGAGAGCGGTTCGGGCAAGACTGTCATGACGCTTGGGCCGCTCGGCCTGCTGCCCGAGGGCGTCACCGTCGACATCAAGGGATCGGCCCGAGCCGAAGCGAGCGAACTGGTCGGAATGGAGTCCAGGCGCTTGTCTGACCTTCGCGGCCGCTATTTCGGCGTCATTTTCCAGGACCCGATGAGCGCGCTGAACCCGATGCTGAAGATCGGACCGCAACTGGCGCGCCAGGCGCGCCGCTTTGCCAATCTCTCGCATGCGGATGCCCGCAAGGAAGCGGTCTCGCTGCTCGCCCGCACCGGCATCCCTGACCCGGAAGACCGCTACGATCGCTATCCGCATGAAATGTCTGGCGGCATGCTGCAGCGCGCCATGATCGCACTGGCCCTGGCAAGCCGGCCGCGCGTGCTGATCGCCGACGAGCCGACCACTGCGCTGGACGCCACGGTGCAGGCGCAGATCCTGGAGCTCATCCGCCAGATCCAGCGCGAGGAAGGCATCGCGGTCGTGCTGATCACGCACGACATCGGCGTCGTCGCCTCGGTCGCGGACCGGGTCATGGTGCTCTATGCCGGGCAGGTGGCGGAGGAGGGGACCGCGATGGATGTGCTGACGCGGCCGACGCATCCCTATACACGCGGGCTGCTTGCCTCTGTACCGGATTTCCGCGCCGACGAACGCGCCGCGACCAAGGAAATACCAGGTTTGCCGCCGAACCAGATCAGGCTGGAGCCGGGCTGCCGTTTCGCCGCCCGCTGCGAACTGGTTGAGCCCGAATGCCACGTGCATCGGCCGCCGCTCCAGACGATCTCGACGGGCGGGACGCCGCACAAGGTGGGATGCCCGGTGGTGCTGAGGCGGGAAGGGATAGCGGTCCATGGCTGACATTGCGGCGATTGAGGTCAAGGGCCTGAAGGTCCATTTCGCCAACCGCTCCGGCACAGGCGCCGTGCGGGCGGTCGACGGCATCAACCTGACCATTCCGCGTGGTGCCTTCCATGGCATCGTTGGCGAATCCGGTTGTGGCAAGACCACGCTGGCTCGCAGCGTCGTCGGCCTGCAGAAGGAGACTGAGGGTACGGTGCTGATCTCGGGGCGGGATCGCGCCCAGTGGCTGAAGTCGGACCGCAAATCGTTCAGCCGCGAGGTCCAGTTCGTCTTCCAGGATCCGCTGGGCTCGATGAGCCGTCGCCAGACCGTCTACCAGACGCTGGAAGAGCCGCTGCAGATCCATCGCCTCGGATCTTCGGCCGAGCGCCGGCGCCGTATCGGCGAGCTGCTGGATCTGGTGGCGCTGCCAGCGACCGTGCTCGACCGCCTGCCGCGTTCGCTTTCCGGCGGCCAGCGCCAGCGCGTTTCGATCGCTCGCGCGCTTGCGCTGAAGCCATCGATCCTGGTTTGCGACGAACCGCTCAGCGCGCTTGACGTTTCGATCCGGGCGCAGATCGTCAACCTGTTCACATCATTGCAGAAACAGCTTGGCCTTACCATCGTCATCGTTGCGCATGACCTGGCGATCGTGCGCGAGGTCTGCTCAAACGTGACGGTGATGTATCTTGGCCGCATCGCGGAAGCCGGCGTGACGCGGCCGCTGTTTCGCGAGCCGGCCCATCCCTACAGCCAGGCACTGCTTTCGGCGGTTCCTTCGCCGGATCCTCGTATCGAGGCCGGCCGTCGCCGAATCATCCTCGCGGGCGACCCTCCAAGCCCCAGCGCGCCGCCACCGGGATGCCGCTTCAACACCCGCTGTCCTGTGGCGATCGATGTCTGCCGGACCGAGGAGCCGATGTTGCGCTCGGTGCCGCATGGCGGGGTCGCGGCCTGCCACCTGGCCGACGGCGAGCGGCGGCCGGTGATTTGAGTGCCGACTTGATCTGCCCTCGTTGCCCGCTACTTCAGGCCGCCGCCGGCTTCGTGACGGGTGGCCAGCTATGGGTCTCCGCCTTGCGTCGTGAGGCCCAGGCATAAAGCGCATCGTAAATGACGAAGCCGTGCTTCAGGATCTCGTGGTCGTCGGGCGTCACGTCCCGCAGCCCCATGGAGATCGCGAGCAGTCCTGCAGACTGTGGCGTGAGATCGTGCCGATCCGTGTCGGCGCCGCGCACGATCGCGGCAATGGTCACGATCGCCGGGTCGCGATCGAGGCCGAATTTCGAGACGAAGGTGTCGAAGCTGCAACCGTCGCCGACATGGGTGAATTCGACGCCGGGCACGTCGTAGGGTGTCGCGCCCGCTTCCTGGGCAACACGGATCACCTGATCAGGTGCCGCGAACAGGAAATCAGGTTCCTTGTCGATGAAGCGTGCAATCAGCCAGGGGCAGGCGATGCGGTCGATGACCGGGCGTTCACGGGTAACCCATTTCATGACGCAATCCTTTCTTCGCTCATCACCAGAGGGACGGTTGGCGCGCCGATGGCGTGCCAGGCGGCGATGCCGCCTGAGAGCGCCGTTGCATCGACGCCGCGGCGACGCAGTTCGGCGACTGCGTCGCCGCTGACCTGGAAGCCGTAGACGCAATAGACGATGACAGGCCTGTCCCTCGGCAGTTCATCGGCCCAATCGGCAATGGTCTCGGGAGCGCGGAGCTTGGCGCCCGGCAGCATATCGCTGCGTTTTGCCAGATCGTCGGCCAGGCAGACGTCGAGCACGACCAGATCTTCGCCCTGGTCGAGTCGGGCCCGCAGTTCTTCTGGCGCAACAGTTGGAACCTTATTGTCCGATGCAGGTCCTGTTGAAGGATCGCGCTGCGCGACAGCCCGCCGGTGGCGGGCGGCAACCCGCTCCCAATGGATGTTCTTCATGAACGCGTCGACATAGGCGCCAGCCTTGGCGCCAAAATCGAGGTGGTAGGCATGTTCGTACATGTCGAGCGCGAGGATCGGCATGCCGCCGGCGAGACAATTGGTGTGATCCGCCGCCCATTGAATCGTCAGCCGATCGCGGCGCTCCGACCAGGTCAGCAGCGTCCATCCCGAGCCTCCGGCCTGCGCCTTAGCACAAGCCATGAACTTGGCGCGCCATGCCGCCACGCTGCCGAAGTCGCGCTCCAGTGCTGCGGCAAGATCGCCTCCGGCATCGCCGGAACCACCGAGCCCATCGAAATAGATCTCGTGCAGGATCGCCGAATTTGCCGCGACCAGCTCTTCGCGCTTCAACCCGTTGATGTCGAAGACGGGTGCTGCGCCCCAGTCGAGTTCATCGAGCCGCTGTTCGATAGCGTTGAGGCGGCGAACCGCACCGCCGTAATTGTTTTCATAATGGCTGGCCAGCAGGCGTTCGGACAGTCCGACGAGCCTGGGCGGCTTGAACGGCAGCGGCATGATCTGGTGCGGCATTGGATTTCCTCGCTCGGTGGCACGGCCCATCCGTGAGCAGGCGCACGTTATGCCCAAACGAGAAATGATACAAGTGTTGCATCTTGCTCAGGCGTTTGATACGGGTCACTTATGGGCGAGAGGGAATCGATCCCAGCTGCGCCGGGTATTCCACCAAGGACGAGGAGCGAACCATCTGCGGCTGAACCGCAGTCCTCAGGGGCGGCACGCCTTGGGTGGTTGCCACCACCGATGTCGCTTCCGAAAGGCCCGCGGTCACCTCGACGCGACCGTTGTCGGTGACACCAGCCTTGATGGCGAGGCGTGTGATGCGATTGTCCGTGACTGTGTACACGAAGGTGCCGTCGCCATTACTTCCGGGGCCTCCATTCCTGCCGGACGACGTTCGAGGGGCGCCACATGAGCTTTCTTTCTTCGCCCGGAAGTGCGCTGGGGCGCTTCGACAACCGACGATGAGCTTCGCCCGCATTGAAGTATGGTGTCTCTGCGGATCTTGGCCATTTAGTATGGTTTGCGCATGAGCCATGATACAAGTGTTGCATCTAATTCAGTCCATGATACGGTTCACTTATGAGTGAGGGGCAATCGCAGGAGCAGCGCTGGCTGCTCCTGATTTATCAGCTGCCAAGCAAGCCCGCCTATTTCCGGGTGAAGATCTGGCGACGGTTGCAAGGCATCGGCGCGGTCGCAGTCAAAAGCACCGTTTACGCCCTGCCGGCCAATGCCGAGATGCAGGAGGATTTCGAATGGCTTCTGAAGGAGATCGTCGCCGGCGGCGGCGAGGCCATGATTTGCGAGGCGCGCCTTGTCGACGGTCTGTCGGACGCGCAGGTGCGGGCGATGTTCGACGCGGCCCGTGATGCCGACTATGCGGAGATCGCTGGGGAAGCGCGCGAGCTGGCTGCAGCGATTGGGGCCGACGCGACATCGGAAAAACACGCAGAAGCGCGTCCGCAACTTGGTCGCTTGCGCAAGCGGCTCACTGAAGTGGTGATGATCGACTTTTTTGGTGCCAGCGGTCGCCTCACGATCGAGGGACTGATCGCCGAACTTGAAACACAGCTTACAGAGGACAAGGCCATGACCAAGGAACCGAAGAAGACCGCCGAGCCGAGCGAGCTCAAGGGCCGAATCTGGGTCACGCGCCGGGACGTGCATGTCGACCGCATCGCCTGCAGTTGGCTGATCCGCCGGTTCATCGATGCCGATGCAACGATCCGCTTCGTGGCGGGCAAGGGATACGTGCCAAAGGAGGGGGAATTGCGCTTCGACATGTTCGAAGGCGAAATCACCCATGAGGGCGATCGCTGCAGCTTCGAAGTTCTGCTTACCCGCGCCGGCATCAATGATCCGGCACTCCAGGCCATCGCCGAGATCGTCCATGACATCGACCTCAAGGACAACAAGTTCGGTCGCGAGGAGGCGACTGGGATTGCCAGTCTGATTGCAGGCATCGCCATGGCGAACGAGAGCGACGAACAGCGGATCGCGCAGGGCGCTCCTGTCTTCGACAACCTCTATCAGTATTTCCGCAAGAAACGCGGATGACCGCAGGGACTCAAACTATGGCCAATCTGGAGCAGTCCGTCACGACGCCGCCATCTCTGGCCGAAACCCACGACCATGACATTTCGTTTGCGGACGCCATGCGAGTATGGGCCCGCGTTGCAATGCTCAGCTTCGGCGGCCCGGCCGGCCAGATCGCCATGATGCATCGGATCGTCGTTGAGGAAAAGCGCTGGATCGGCGAGACGAGATTCCTGCATGCGCTCAACTACTGCACGCTGCTGCCCGGTCCGGAGGCGCAGCAATTGGCCATCTATATTGGCTGGCTCATGCACAAGACCAAAGGCGGCCTCGTCGCGGGAATCCTGTTCGTGCTGCCAGGCGCGGTCGCCATCATGGTCCTGAGCTGGATCTACGCCATCTTCGGCAACGTTGGCGCTATCCAGGCGCTCTTCTTCGGCCTGAAGGCGGCGGTTCTGGCCATCGTGCTCGAAGCGGTCCTGCGGATCGGCAGGAGGGCGCTCAGGAACAATGTGATGGTCGGCCTCGCTGCGGCAGCCTTCATCGCCCTGTTCTTCTTCCATGCACCGTTCCCGCTGGTCATCCTGGTTGCGGCCGTGATCGGCTACGTCGGGGGCAAGATGGGTTGGGCCGCATTCCAGCCAGGCAATGGACATGGCAAGCTTGGTGGCAAGCAGGTCGATGATGTCGACTCGGCGCTTGGCGAAGGGATGCCGGCGCATGCCCGGCCATCCATCGAATGGTCGCTGAAGATTGCGGCGGTGTTTCTGCTGCTATGGTTCGTTCCGGTCCTTTTCTTGTTGCTGTTTCTTGGGCAAGGCAATGTCTTCACCGACATCGCCATCTTCTTTTCCAAGATGGCGGTGGTGACGTTCGGCGGGGCCTATGCGGTGCTTGCCTATGTCGCCCAGCAAGGAGTCGAGCACTATGGCTGGCTGAAGCCTGGAGAAATGCTGGATGGCCTCGGCATGGCCGAAACAACGCCGGGTCCGCTGATCATGGTCACTCAATTCGTTGGTTTCATGGGAGCATTCCGGGAGCCGGGGGTTCTTAACGCGTTGGTCGCTGGAACGCTCGGCGGCCTTCTGACGACGTGGGTGACCTTCGTCCCGTGCTTCCTGTGGATATTTCTCGGCGCGCCGTACATAGAGACGATGCGCAGCAACAAGGCCCTGTCAGCCGCACTGTCGACCATCACGGCAGCGGTGGTTGGAGTGATCCTGAACCTCGCGGTGTGGTTCGCGCTTCATGTCCTGTTTCGCGATTTGCATGAGATCGGCTTGCTGGGCATGAGGCTCGACGTGCCAGTCCTCGGTTCCCTCAACATTCCGTCTCTCGTACTGACCCTCGGTGCGATGCTGGCGGTATTCCGCTTCAAGGTCGGCGTGATCCCGGTGCTAGCGGCATGTTCGATCCTGGGGGTGCTTTTCGGCGTCGCGGCGGGCTCGGTCTAGGGCGATCTTTCTGCTCGGATGCGAGCATCGCAGTCTATTTCGTATCGGGGCTGCCTGATGGGCGAGCAAGTAGGAGGCGAGGTATAATGGGCACGAGGCGAGTGGCTGTGGTCTGGCGCGGTGACCGGGAGGCGCGTCGCACGGCGACACCGCAGAACAACCGGTTTCATCGCGTGTTCGAGGAACTCGCTGCGATCGGTGTTCACGCCGAACCGGCCGTTTATGACGAAGAGTTTGCCGAGGAGGTTCGGACCCAGCTCCTGGCGACGGACGGCGTGCTGGTCTGGGTCGATCCCTTGCACGAGGGAAAAACCCGTGCGGTGCTCGACCCGCTGCTGCGCGACGTGGCGGCACGCGGCCCCTGGGTGAGTGCACATCCAGACGTGATCCTGAAAATGGGCGTGAAGGAAGTTCTGCACCGTACGAAGCATCTCGGATGGGGAACCGATACTTACCTCTACGGCTCCGCCGAGGCTTTTCGCGAGGCGTTTCCGGAGCGGCTTCGGACGGCCGGTCCACGGGTGCTGAAGCAGAACCGCGGCAATGGCGGCCAGGGAGTATGGAAGGTCGAGCTGATCGGTTCGCTTCCTGGCGGAGAGCCGGCGGTTCGGGTGCTGCACGCGCGACGCGGCAGTATGCCGGAAGAACTCGCACTGCCGGATTTCCTGGCGCGCTGCGAGGTGTATTTGACACCCGATGGCTGCATCGTGGATCAGCCATTCCAACCGCGTTTACCCGACGGGATGATCCGCTGTTACATGGGCGCCGACAAGGTGGTCGGCTTTGGCCACCAGTTCATCAAGGCCCTAATCCCACCACCTCCTGAAGGGCCAGATTCCGAGGCTGCGCAACCAGGGCCGCGGATAATGCATCCCGCCACGGCCGAACCGTTTCAGTCGCTGCGGACCAATATGGAAACCGGGTGGACGCCGCAAATGATGGCTGTGCTAGGCGTCGATGCCAGGTCGCTGCCGATCATTTGGGATGCCGATTTTCTCTACGGACCACGGACTGTGTCAGGTGAAGACACGTATGCGCTTTGTGAGATCAACGTCAGCTCGGTCTTTGCCATCCCCGATCAAGCGCCGGCCGAAATAGCTCGACTCGTTGCCATGCGATTTTGAATCGACGAAGATTGGCGGTCCGAGTGGGGCTCTGGCCGAACGCGGTTCGGCGGTCAGTCCGATGGTCGCCGGACCCCTGCTTGCCGTTTCCGGTTTCGGCTGACCAATTCTCGTCGCCGGTGGCTTGAACACCATCTACGAAATCCTTTGCTCATAACGTTTCGCAAGATTCGGCCGCCCGAGGAACGTTAGCCTCAACCGGCGCGAGATCTGGATTTGGAAGGTCTTGCTAGGGTGACCGCCCCGGAAGAGCTGAACCCGCCATCCGCTGGAACAGGTCGTCGACCTGGGCCGGCGATAGGCTGGAGTCCTCGGCGATCCACCAGGCAAGCACCGAGAGAAAGGCTCCCGATATGAACTGGACGACGAATTCCAGCGGCACGCCCGCGTCGCCGATCCGCTTGCCAGACAGTTCGGTTCGCACTGCGCGCCGTATGCGTTCACGCAATTGATCGTGGATCGTGTCGCCGCTACTCGCAAGTAGCGCTTTGTGAAGCGACCGGAACGCCCGCGCGTGCTCGAACATCGGCAGGCTGAATTCGAACAGGCGATTGCCTGTCTTTTCGTCTGCCGACACGCGCCTGCTCAGCGACAGCAGATGCGCCTCAAGGGCCGCGCTGCGCAATTCGTCCTTGCCGGCATAGTGCGTATAGAAGGTCGACCTGCCGACATCAGCTTTCTGGCAGATGTCTTCCACGGTGAGAGCCGCATAGCCGCACTCTGGGATCAGGGCAATCAGCGCGTCCTGCAGCATGGCGCGCGTGCGCGCGACACGACGGTCGATCGTACCCCTGTCGTCGGGCCGCTCGATTTTAATGGTCATTGCTCTTTCCACCGTGCGGTTTGGGACGTTCAGCGGTCCGTTGTCCAGCAACAGCGCTAATGGACAATCTGTCCAGTATGATACGCCGAGTCCAGAAGCTCAAGAATGCCTTGAGCACTCCGGAAACGGACGAGGAGGCAAAAGGAAATGCACCAATTTGGTCATCGGGCTGGAAACGGACAGCATTCGCGAAAGGGTGTTATTATGCTTGCCGTGCTCGTCAAACTGTCGCTGGTCGCCGGTTTTCTGCTAATGCTTCATTTCGGGGACGGCTATCTCAATGCCGGTGCTTGGACGGCTGCAGTCCACGGCCTCATCCTCGCTGCGGTCGCGGCATTCGCACTCTGGGGCGGCTTCCATCACATGCGGACTGCCGGCGCGCATGGCGCCGGCGAAAGGGGCATTGGCATCGTCCTGCATAGGGCGGTCGGCTATGACCTGCTTGCGCGCGTCCTGACTTGGGGCCGCGAGGACCGGTTCCGTGAATTCATGCTGCGTCTGGCAAGGCTCCAGCCCGGCGAGGCGATGCTCGATGTCGCCTGCGGTACGGGCACGCTTGCCATAGCCGCGAGACGGTTGGTCGGAGCGGTCGGACGCGTCACGGGCGTCGACGCATCGGTCGAAATGGTCGAGAGGGCGCGCGTCAAGGCTACGCGAGCCGGCGTTGATCTTACCTTCGTCCAGGCGACGGCCCAGGAACTTCCCTTCGAGGATGGCCAATTCGACATCGTGATCGGTACGCTCATGCTGCATCACCTGCCGAAACCCGACCGATCGACCTTCTTCCGTGAAGCGGAGCGGGTTCTGAAGCCGGGAGGCCGACTGCTGCTGATCGACTTCGGAAGGCCGCTGCACGAATCCAGATTGCCGAGGCTCCATCGGCACGGGCATATCGACATGAATGCGGTCGGAACTCTACTGGTCGAGACAGGCTTCAGGGTCGACGATACCGGCGCCGTCGGGACCATGAACCTCGATTATGTGCGCGCGACCACGGACAAGATCCTGCCTGCCTGAGCGCGGCATGCCGCGGCGACCGGACCGGGCGCGCCGCCGCCAGGAAGACGCGCGGGCCGGTAGTCGCGGGCCGCGCTGCATTGCGTGCGTAGCCGCCGCGGCGCTATCTTGCCGATTGGCTATCCCGGCCTGCTTCGATACGCGAGTCTACCGAATGCCCAAGACCTACTTGTCCTTGACGCTTGCGGCCGCATGGTTGGCATCACCGCTTGCGCATGCCGATGGCGTCGACCGGGCGCTGGATGCCTTCCACGCGACATGCCTGGCGCACGGCCCCGACTTCGAGCGAACCGCGACATTGGCAAAGACGCGCGGATGGACGCCGCTCGTCGACGGCGCGGCACTTGCTCCTGTGGATGCCATGAAGGCGTTCCGCGGATGGCAGGTCACCGGCGACGACCTTCCGGCCGGAACGATGGTCGCGGTGACCAGGGCGACCATGGACGGCAGGTCCGTCCAGACCTGCTCGCTCAAGCTTTTCGATGTCGACCGCGCCGAGTTTGAAAAACGGTTCTTCCACCGCACCGACGCCGAAAAAATCGGCGAGGAGAGGAAGGGCAGGCAGGTTTCCCGGCTGTTCATACTGATCGCGGGCAATCGCAAGCAGCTCGTGCATTTGACGTCGCCAGCCGTTCGGGGCACAGCGAACGCCATCATAGCAAGTTCGATCGTCGATGATTGAAAAGGCTTCGCGGGCCGCGTCCCAATTTAGCCTGCTTGCGCTGCCAGATCACTCGGTTGGCACGCAATGACGAGAAAGCGAGCGCAAATGCGACTGACCAGCACGATTTTTGGCATGGCGCTCCTGCTCGCCTCCACCGTCGCGGTCGGCGCTCATCCTCATGTCTTCGCGGAAGCCCGTTTGGACCTAACGGTTGGCGCTGACAAGTCGGTCAAGTCGCTCAAGCATCTCTGGCGGTTCGACGAGCTCTTCTCCTCGACGGTGCTGATGGAGTTCGACAAGAATTCCGACCTTACTCTCGACGCCGAAGAACTCGACGCCGCCGCCCTCACCATCCATGCCTCACTGGAAGAATACAATTATTTCCAAATGGTCACTGTGGAAGGCAAGGACGTGGCGATGACGCCGCCGGCGAGGCTGGTCACTAGCTACGAGAACAATCAACTCGTCATCCAATTCGAGACGCAGCCGAAAGACACGTTGGCGCTCGCCGGCAAGGTGAGCATCGGCGTCTACGATCCGACCTTCTACACCGCGATCGATTTCACCGATGACGATAAGATCGCCGTGGCTGGCCTACCCAAAGATTGCACGAGGGCCGTCGTCCGCCCCGATCCGAATACCGCAATCGCACAGAATCAGACGAAATTGACGGATGCCTTCTTCAGCGATCCGACCGGAACCGATCTCGGCAAGATATTCGCGACACGCCTTGAATTGACGTGCAGTTGAAGCGGCGGAACGGATAGAACGTGTTTTTCCAAACCCTGGTCGAGTTTCAACGCACGATATACTTGGCGCTCGCCGAACAGATCAAATTGCTGTCAGCCGGGGGCGACTGGCTGGCGTTCACTGCCTTCCTGCCGATGGGTGTCCTGTTCGGAGCTGCGCATGCTTTGACACCCGGACACAGCAAAGCCGTGCTGGCTACCTATTTGGCCGGATCGGATGCCAGCATCCGTCGCGGCCTACTGGTGTCGCTGACACTCTCCTTCACCCATGTCACGATTGCCGTTGTGATTGCAGCCCTCTCGTTGCCATTGGTCTCGATTGCGCTGGGCAGCGTCGGCCGGGCGCCGCTTTTGGAGGATGTCAGTCGTGGCCTGCTCGGGTTAATTGGTCTGTGGATGCTTTGGCGGGCGCTCAGCCACGGTCATCACCATCAGCATGAAGGCGAGGTTGTGGGCGTCATGGCCGGCCTGATCCCATGTCCATTGACGCTCTTCGCGATGACCTTCGCGATCTCAAGAGGTGTTCCGGTCGCGGGCATACTCTTTGCAATCACCATGATGGCCGGCGTGGCACTGACGTTGTCTTGCGTGGCAGTTCTGTCGATCCTGTTTCGGGAACGGCTGGTGCATTTCTTCGACCGTCGGCCGCGCCTGTTCGATGTGATATCGCGAACTATGGAAGGTACCGCCGGCCTTATTCTTACTGGCGTGGCTGTCTGGCAAATCTCGTCGAAATGAGAAAGTTTGACCGACCGCTAAGGCCACAGCGATTCTCATAGGGATCACATTGCAATTAACGACGTCGTGCCATTAAGTGCCGGCACGCGCGGTTCGGGTTTGGGTTTAGAACATTGAGCGACCGTCAGAAGATCATTTGGATGATAGCGCTGGCGATCCTCGCCGGCATCGGGGTGATATTGCTAAATCACTGGATCAAAGGCGATCTCTACGCGGCGGGTCCATTGACTTCGACTACCCAGACGCCACATTTAGTTCGGCCGGCATGACCGGTTCTTTTTCTATCCGATTTCTGGCCCGCCGGTTCGCGCCGGCGGATTTTTTGCGGGGGTAGGATACTCAGCGCGGATTTGGCTATCTTGCCCCTTTGTCAGAGGCGGAGCTGCGGTGATCGCTCCGCAATGATGGCCAACGGCGGTTCCACGACGGCGGCATACGCGCTTGAGAGATGAGAGTGGCTGTTTCATAAAGAGGATATCATGCCTGCGGACGATGGTAGTCTACGCGACATTCTTGGAATTCTGTTGGTTCTCCTACTCGTAGGCGCCAACGGTTTCTTTGTCGCCGCCGAATTTGCGCTGGTCGCGGTTAGACGAAGCCGCGTCGACGAATTGGCTACAGCTGGACGCTCGAACGCCAGCCTCCTTCAACGGGCTTTGGTGAATCTCGATGCGAACCTTGCAGCAACTCAGCTCGGCATCACCATCTCATCGCTGGCGCTCGGTTGGGTCGGCGAGCCTGCACTCGCTCATCTGATCGAGCCACTCCTCTTGGGAGTGATGGGGTCGCTGGCCACGGCAGCTTCGCACACCATTGCCGTCGCAATCGCCTTCATCATCATAACCGCGCTACACATTGTCCTGGGTGAACTAGCGCCGAAAAGTCTGGCGCTCCAGCGCAGCGAGAGCACGGCACTTCGGGTCGTCCGCCCTCTCGGTCTGTTCCTGTTCCTGCTCAGGCCGGCGATTCTTGTTCTCAACGGTCTCGGCAATCTGGTGCTGCGTCTGTGCGGTCTGCGTCCGGGCACAGGCGAGGAGTCCTTGCATTCGCCCGAAGAGCTGAAGCTGCTCGTGGCGGCAAGCCAGGAGGCAGGGCTCCTTCATCAGACGCAACAGGAACTGGTCGAGCGTGTCTTCAACATCGGCGATCGGCGCATTGCCGACATCATGACACCGCGACGCGATATCGACTGGATCGATACCGACGACATCCCTGACGAGATTCTGCGCACCATCCGGCAATGTCGCCATGAGCGGCTTCTGGTCGGCCGTGGGGGGATAGACGAACCGCTTGGCATGATTCTGAAGAAGGACCTTCTCGACCAGGTGCTCGACGGCAAAACGCTTGACCCGATGGCGGTCATCCGAGAACCTTTGATCGTTCACGAGGCAACGCCGATTTTCCGTGTACTCGATCAGTTCAAGCGGACGCCGGTGCGTCTGGCGATCGTCATCGACGAATATGGCGCTCTGGAGGGGATCGTCACCCAGACCGATCTGCTCGAAGCCATCGCAGGCGACCTTCCTGACTTGGACAATGAGGACCCTGATGTCATCGAGCGCGATGACGGGTCCTTGCTCATCGACGGAATGATGCTGGCGCACGATGCGTTCGCTCGCCTAGGATTCCGATCGGGGTCTGCCGAAGGGGATTTTCACACGATCGCTGGGTTCGCCTTGTCCCGCCTTGGGCACTTGCCGGAAGCCGGTGAGCACTTTGACTACGAGGGCTGGCGCTTCGAGATCCTCGATATGGATGGAAGGCGGATCGACAAGCTGCTCGCTCGCCGTGAGCCGCCTACATCCAAGCCGGCAACGAGTTGAGACTGACCGCGCGATAGGCCGGTAAGCCGGCCGGCCTTTTGCGCGCGAATATTTCCACTTTTCGAACCCACGCTCCCACAGTAGTCCCTATCCACAAACGCCCGTCAGTTCTCCCAGGACGCGTCTCCGCTGGAGGTCACAGTGGCTGGTGAGCGTCTTCGCGTCGCGCTATGTGATCAATGGAACCGACAATTGAGGGTCTAAATGGACGTCAAGAGCGCCGTCTGGCTGATTATTGGGGTCCTGGTGGTGCTAGTGGTGGCCTTTCTCACCGCAATGGCATTCGGGCTGCTATGAGTCAGCCAGGCTGATCGACACTCGCCACAGGCCGTTGTGGCGCCGGGGCGGTGGCACCCCCATTACCACAGCGACTGCGCGACGGAGGGACATGTCGGTTGCGTGTCGACGAACCCACAGATGCGGCATGCGGCAATGTTTTGCGGCGAAGAATGATTTTTGAATCGTGTACAGAAGTCATGGCCAAGACCAATCCCAAATCCCCTGATTTTCCGCCGCCGCGCCGTTGACCCGCTTTGAGAAAGCCGAGTTCGCGAAGCTTTGCGATCCGAAAGGCCGTCGCAAATCAACTTGCGCCGACAGATGCATCGCTGGTCTGTGATCTGGTAACGGCGAGGTCGCGCTCATCGCCATGCGAGCCCTGTTCAAGCGCGCTGTGGCCGATTGCAGCGACTCCGAATTTCTTTCGACGAAACGACATCTGCTGTCGATCACCAGCGGCATTGACCGGACAACGGCGGCCACGCAAAAGATGGCCGCGCAATTGGGTGTCTAAGCCCGTCGCTCGCCATTTCATCGGCCAATCATGATGCGCGGGAGCAATATTGGACATTGTAGATTGGCACTTAACCAGTAGGTGATTTGCAATCAGCCAGTTGTGCTAACTCCACGATAGTGCTCTTCTGTCCGAATTATCTTGGGAGGGCGATATGAAATCTACAATTCTCGCCGCCATGGCGGCTTTGACCATGTTGGCATTTTCGGTCGATACCTTCGCACACGGCGGCGGCACCGATGCCAATGGGTGCCATACCAACCACAAGACTGGCGAGTATCACTGCCACTGATATCAGGACCAAATTGCGTGATTTGGGTTCGTGCGAGTAGGCATATTCGCGGCGCCTAGATAGCAGCGTTGCTCACCATGGGGGGCGCAGATGAGAATTCGAAGGCTGTTCCACTTGGCACATTGATGCTTGCGGCGGCATCAGCCACGCCATGTCATGCGCAGGGGACTTTCGGAGGAAATGACTGCACCGAAGATTGTTCCGGGCATAAAGCTGGCTACGACTGGGCTGAGCAAAATCAGATTTCCAACGACAGCGACTGCAGCTCAAACAGCCAACCATTTAATGAGGGCTGCCAAACCTTCGTCGAAGACCCGTCTCGCGGTTCGAACGAAGACGATGAAGGCGAAGAGATAGACGACTGAGATACAGCGCTGATTCGGATAAGGATCCAGCCGGCGGCTTCCCGTCGTGTAGGCGCGGTCGCTTTTGGTGTGGCATCTTTCATCGGCTGCGCTCATGCCGAAGACGCGTGCGCCCCAAACTACGCGGGAGCCTGCGTTCCAATCGCCAGCGACGTCGATTGCTCCTCCGGAAAGGGCAATGGTCCGCCTATGTACGCGGCCCGGTCACTGTTGTCGGCAGGGATATCTATGATCTGGACGCGACGGCGATGGGATCGGCTGCGAAAACGGCTAGAGCCACGCTACGGCTTGGACGGCCCTGTCCCGTTCCACTGGATGAACGCCACTTCCTTCCCGGTGACTTCCCGCACGGCTTTCAACAGCACCTCATGCAGGACGCGCGTCTGCCGGTAGTGGTCGCTATGGGGCGATATAAACGGCTTGATGATACTTAAGTGCAGTGCCTCCGCTGCCGTCACAAAGCGCTCAATTTCAGCCTGTGATAATTGCTGCGAACCTTTCGACCTGGCCATGTCCTACCTCGAAATCTCTGTGTGCCAGACGACCTTGCCGTCGATCTTCATCGGCTTGTGGATCATCAAGCGCTTCGGCAGATGCTCGGGATGCACCTCCAAACCAATGGTCGAACCGGGAATTTCCACCACTCTTATCGGGAAAGTCACGCAGCGCATCACCTCGGCGTCAGACGCCCGGCGTGAATCCGACCTTCCAGCAATGCCTCACCGCGCGTCGGCGTGACCGCAGCGGGAACATTCGGCCATGCGGTGGAGGATCAGGTGTGACGCATCTATAGGAAATCGTCGGCATCTGTCGGCTTAGAAGTGCTGCCCTCAGCAATCAATTGGTCGCCTTCGGAGCCGCCCCGAACGCGATGACGATTCAGCCCAAAGATTAGGGAAATCGGACGTCCCTTCTTCACCGGTTAGGAGTAGGACCAACACCGCCCTGGCGCGTGAGGAAGGTCTGTGACCGAAATTCAGAAGCGCAGGGCGCAAGCTACAATGGCCCTGACTGATCTTAGCCAATGTGGCGTTCCTTCCGGGTATTCTTTCCAGGCCACGCCCAAGGCGTCCTCGAATGGATTGGGTCTGACCGAAGACCGTCTTCGTTTCACTCCGTCTCGATCGTCTTCTCGCAACGTCGGCGCTGCGTTTTCTTCCCCTGTCCGCTGCGCGTCCATTCCTCACGGTCCAAGAAAGCCTCGCGTCGCCGTCTTCCACTTCGTTTCAGCCCCTTCGGGATGCAGACCGATCGTTTCCGGTCTCACGTCCACCATCGAGGCCGCGATGGGCGCGGCCCGAGAAAACACAAAGGAACATCACCATGGCTACGATCGGCACTTTCTCCCGCACCGCGAACGGCTTCTCCGGCTCGGTCAAGACCCTCAATCTCAACGTCAAGACGGTAACGTTCGCTCCGACGGATGGCGAAAATGAAAAGGGTCCCGACTTCCGCATCTTCGCTGGCGCCACCGAGTTCGGGGCGGCATGGAAGAAGACCTCGCGCGAGGGACGCGACTACCACTCGGTCAAGCTCGACGATCCCAGCTTCCCCGCTCCGATCTATGCGAGCCTGGTCGAGACCGACACCGAGGGTGAGTTCTCGCTCATCTGGTCACGCCGCGCCGCAGAGTGACCCGACAAAACACAAAGCCCCGCCGCAAGGCGGGGCTTTGCCATGTTCAGGTCCTATACAACTTGGCACGTCCGCTAGGTGCAGCGCGTTACGCTTTGGCCGGCGCCTTGCGGACCTTCTTCAGCGGCGACTTCATGGCCGCCGCAGTCGTCGCCGCTGCCGCCGCACGAGTGTGGCTATGTTCGCCAGTCCATCTGCTCTTCACGCCGTTCACCATCGAATGCCTGCTTTCCCTTCGCGGCCAAAAGCTCCCGGGCATGCTTACCGTCATGGCCCTGCAGCTTCGCGGCGATCCAGAGCATCGCGCCGTAGATGATTGCGCGATCGTCATTGGTGAGCTCGACAATGCCTGCCTTGAGGACGAGACCGCCAAGCTCGATCAGCTGTCGGGTGCGTTTGCGACGCTCCACCTGCCATGTTCTCATGTCATTGCGAGCCTGTGCCGCCTGCCGGCGATTGCGCGCTGCCCGATTGCGCTGGAGCGCCGCGAGGGTTGCGCTGAGATGCCGAAGCAGTTCGCCGGGACCTGCTCTCGAAAAACATCACCCCACGCTTAGCCCATGCCTCACGCTTTGCCGTGTCTTTCGTCTCAGTGATTGCGACCAGTGCGCCCGCCAGTTCGTCGGCGCTGAGCTGATCGGCGCCGGTGGCGATCACCAGCTCGCCAAGCTGCTGCACCTTTCTGGTTTTGAGCTCTCGCGCTTTTTCTTCCAGGGCTTGAAGTTCTGCGTCGAAGTCCCGCGGTTTGCGCATGGCTGTCTCCATCGGTTGTCGGTCGGAGGATGATAGGGGAGCGGCTGCCGGAAGGCTTCAGGGTCGCCGAGACAGCCCGGGACGGGCTGGTCCATCCCGAGATTTTTTCGAGGGGAGGGCGCGCTTATACGTCGTGCCGACGTGCGCTTTGACGTGCAAATGATCCTGTCGCGATGGCGATCTATCATCTTCACGTCAAGGTCATTGGCCGCAAGGCAGGCTCAAGCGCCGTGGCGTCGGCCGCATACCGCTCGGCTTCGCGATTGCGTGACGAGCGGATCGAACGCAGCCATGATTTTTCAGCCAAACGTGGTGTCGTCCATTCCGAAGTGATGCTGCCTGCGAATGCACCAGAAGCCTGGCGCGGCCGCGAACGGCTGTGGAACGATGTCGAGGCGTTCGAAGTCCGCAAGGATGCGCAGCTTGCCCGCGAGGTCGAGTTTGCGCTCCCGCGCGAACTCAGCCAGGCGGAAGGCATCGAACTGGCGCGCGACTTTGTACAAGTCGAGTTTGTCAGCCGGGGCATGGTGGCCGATCTCAATGTGCATTGGGACAGGGCGGAGGATGGCAGCCCCAAACCGCATGCCCACGTCATGCTGACCATGCGGTCCGTGGACCAGAACGGATTTGGTCCGAAGGTTCGAGACTGGAATGCTACCCAGATGGTTGAGCGCTGGCGCGAGCGGTGGGCGGAGCTTGCCAATGAACGTCTGGCCGAACTCGACATCGACGCGCGCATCGATCATCGCAGTCTGGAAGCGCAGGGCATTGCCCTGGAGCCGCAGACGCAGATTGGTGCGCCAGCCCAACGCATCGAGAGCAGTGGCCTGGACGCTGGCGACACTGAAGCAGATCGCGCCGAACTGCATCGCGAGATCGCACGCAACAATGGTGCGCGCATTATTGCCGATCCATCCCTGGCGCTCGATGCCATCACGCATCAGCAATCGACCTTCACCCGAAAAGACATTGCGAAGTTCTCGCATCGCCACAGCGACGGAATGGAGCAGTTCAACGAGGTGGTGGCAGCCATCAGCAACGCACCCGATCTGGTCGAACTCGGCAAGGACGGACGCGACGAAGACCGTTTTACCACCGGGCAGATGATCGAGACCGAACAGCGCCTTCACCGCGCGGCGGAGCGTATCGACTTGGACGAGCGACACGCGGTGAGTGACGTGGTTCGCGAGGCAGCTCTGGCGCGGGCTGCGCAACGCGGGCTTGTCCTATCCGGCGAGCAAACCGACGCGCTTGTGCATATCACCGAAGGCCGCGGACTTGGTGTCGTGGTCGGCTTTGCCGGAACGGGAAAGAGCGCCATGCTGGGCGTTGCACGCCAGGCATGGGCAGCCGCAGGCTACGAGGTTCGAGGCGCCGCACTCTCCGGCATTGCCGCCGAGAATCTGGAAGGTGGATCAGGTATCTCGTCACGCACCATCGCCAGTATGGAGCATAGCTGGGGACAGGGCAGGGATCTGCTCACCACGCGCGACGTCTTGGTGATCGATGAGGCAGGCATGGTCGGCACGCGCCAGTTGGAGCGCGTGCTTTCCCATGCTGCGGACGCTGGCGCGAAAGTCGTCTTCGTCGGCGATCCGCAGCAGCTACAGGCAATCGAAGCGGGCGCTGCGTTCCGCTCTATCCACGAGCGACATGGCGGCGTCGAAATCGGTCAGGTGCGCAGGCAGCGTGAAGACTGGCAGCGTGATGCCACGCGCGATCTGGCAACCGGCAGGATCGGCGCCGCGATCAGCGCCTATGAGGCCAAAGGCATGGTGCATCAGGCTGCCACGCGCGATGAGGCGCGAGGTGAACTCGTCGAGCGCTGGGATCGCGACAGGCAGGCGCATCCAGAGGCAAGCCGGATCATCCTCACCCACACAAACGATGAAGTGCGCGCACTCAACCAGGCTGCGCGCGAGCGCATGCGTGCTGCCGGCGATCTCGGCGACGAGGTTCAGGTGAATGTCGAACGCGGTGCAAGGGCCTTCGCCAGTGGAGAACGGGTCATGTTCCTGCGCAACGAGCGCGGGCTCGGCGTCAAGAACGGCACGCTCGGCATCGTGGAGGAAGTCACCACACAAAGCATGACGGTTCGCACAGACGATGGCAGGTCTGTGCGGTTCGACCTGAAAGACTACGCGCACATCGACCACGGCTATGCCGCGACCATTCACAAGGCGCAGGGCATGACCGTCGACCGGACCCATGTCCTCGCCACGACGGGCATGGATGCACATGGCAGCTACGTTGCCCTGTCGCGGCATCAAGAAGGAATGAACCTGCATTATGGCGGCGACGACTTCGCGACGCGCGAACGCCTCGTCCGGACGCTGTCACGGGACCGCGCCAAGGACATGGCGTCGGATTACGAGCAGATCGACCCGGCGCAACACTATGCCGAGCGGCGCGGGATCACCTTCCGACAGCGTGTGGTCGAGATCGTGCGTCGGATCGTTCCGGAGAAGCTGCGCGACAGGATCGGCGGATTGCTGGACGGGTTGCGCTCGCCCGCAGACGGCGAGCCCATGCAGGAACGTGGACCTGGGCCGGGAAGGGAGAGTGTTGGGGTGCGGATCGGAGATGCAGACGCGACGCCCGGCAGAGGAAATCTCGCCACCGGAGTGCCACGCGCCGCGAATGTGCCGGTGGACGCGGAAGCGGCGTTGCGAAGCGCTCGTACGAAGGCGCTTGTTCGTCACGCACGCGCTCTCGACGCGACATCGCACAACGGAGATGCGGATGGGCTGGGCAGTCCCGAGCAGATGCGCGAGTTGAGGGATGCACGTAGCGCCTTCGAGAAGGTGCGGCCGTATGGCTGGCGCGATGCTGAAGCGGCTTATGTGAAAAATCCCGAGCTGGTTCGTGAAGCGGGTGCCGGCCGCGTCAATCGAATCGTGCTTGCTCTCCAGCTTGAAACGGAAATCCGCACCGGGATGGACATCGATCCCGGCCGCCGCGCCGACCGTTTCGTCGAACGCTGGCAAAAGCTCGATCGGACGGGACGGGAGCAATATCAGGCCGGCGACATGTCCGGCTACAAGTCAACGCGCTCGGCCATGTCCGATATGGCCAAGAGCCTTGAACGCGATCCGCAGCTTGAATCCATTCTTGCCAATCATAAGAAGGCGCTTGGCATCGAGGTCGAATCCGGCCGGCGTCTGGGTGTGGAACTGGCATTCAGCCATGGCATCGGAAAGGGGCGGGGCCTTGGGCTCTGACACCCCTCCGATTTGCCACCGTTTTCACGCTACAGGCGGATGAAGCGAAAAATCGGATTGCCTCCGGCATGGGTTCGTCCTGTCTGTCCCAACAGAAATCAGCAACAACCATTCAGGTGGACGCAAGCTATGTCCGAGCCGGATCGTATCGTTCGTCTCAAAACAGTCCTCGCCAGGACCGGTCTGTCCCGCTCGACAATCTATCGCAAGATCGCCGACGGCACGTTCCCGGCTCAACTGAGGATCAGCACCAATGGCGCCGGGTGGCATGAATCCGAGATCAACCGCTGGGTTGAGGATCCCATTCGATGGGGGTCGAAGGCTGAGGTGAAGAGGTCCGATTGAACGGGTAGGTGCAAGAACCTGGGGGCTTCCTTGCCGGTTCTGCAAATTGTCAATTTGCACTAGCGCGGTCACACGCTCCCATCGCTCAACCTGTTACTTCCGATAGCTTCTTGATGGCTGACGGAGCGCTAAAACCGAGAATCTCGGCGAGGTTTATAAACTCCACGACATCAACACGTCTCTGTCCGCTTTCTAGTCGAGCTACGAACGATTGGTATTGGCCGAGCCTGGTTGCCAACTCAACTTGCGTAAGGCCTGCCGCTTCACGGTTTTTGATCAGCAGCGCGATCAAAGCTTTGTGCCGATTCGTACCGAGTGTATCGACCACTTATCACCTCATCTGAACTCAGATGGGGGCTTCCTTTATATCTGATTTTCAGTTATCTTAAATTCAGATATTTAGCTGAGGCCGCCAAAGCGTTTGGCTGTATCACCAACCATGCAAAGCTGTTTGGAGCTCGGATCATGGATGATTCCGACGATAGCATAAATTTGTTTTTCATCACCCGGCGGCGCTTGCTGACGGGAACGGCCACGGGCGCGGCGGCATGGCCCTTCCAGGCAAAATCGCTGGCTGGCGAACTGACGGACGGCAGCGCGGCCGATCCTGCTCTTCGTCTGTGTGGGAGCTGGCAAAGAATCCATGATGAGACACTGGCGCTGTGCCGCGAACAGCAGCGGTTGGAGACACACCTCGCCAGGATAGTTGGCTTTCCCTGCGCCAAGGTGCGGCTTGCCGATGGTACGGACGTGACGCTCCATTCCATCGAGAGCCTGAACGATGCCCACTCTCCTGAAAATGAAGTCGAATGGGGCAGGGCGCTTGCGGATTTCGTGGCACACCAGGCGCGCTGGGACGCTGCTGATGCTGAGATCGGCTATTCGAGAACAGACGAACTGATCCGGCAATCGGAAACAGTCGAAGGGGCACTTCTGGATGATCTACCGCAGACAGCGGCCACGTCCATCGAAGGCATTTTGGCCAAGCTCAAGGTCATCCTGCGTGACGGTGAGCACTGGGAACATCCAGACGATTTTCCCTGGCCGCACATCCGATCGGTACTGAATGACCTGGTCCGTCTTCACCGTTTAGACGTTGCGACGAACCCAAGCTCAGAAAAGCAGCAAAACTCACAGAGCAGGTGAAGCCTTGATGAAAATCTTGGATCGTTTTCAAAGCGGTGTGGCACCTAACGGTGAGGTCGGTCCCCATCCGGCCGACCGTCACGTCGGCAGGCAGATCGCGACTCTGCGAGTCCAGTCGGACGTCTCGCAGGCGCAACTGGCCCGTGCGATCCGCATCAGCTTTCAACAGCTCCAGAAATACGAAAGCGCGCGCAACCGCGTCAGCGCTTCCACGCTCTACGAAATCGCCCGCTCGCTGGTTGTTCCTGTCAGCCGCTTCTTCGATGGTCTGCTGGGCAATGGCGAGGCAACCGCTCCGCTCCTGCCCGTAGACGAACGCCTGGGATTCATCGCCAGCGCGGAAGGCAGACGCTTGATCGAAAGGCTGATGCGACTCCCCCCGCGTGTGCGCAACCGCGTGTCGTCTCTGCTCTTTGAATTGGGAAAGGAAATCGATCCTGTGCAATGCCCAGACGAGTATTAGAAACGAGGTTGAGGAGGTCGTGAGGGCCCGCGCCACTTGTTGCCTACAACCTCGGAAAGACGGCGGTGGGTGTAGTCAGGCGATCCCGCCAGACATGCCTGAGAGCTTCTCCAGAGCCGCCCGGAATAGCTTGCGGCTTGAGGTTGGGACTTACGGATTTCCGAAAAGCACGCCTTGCTATCCAATTCTGCGACTAATCAATTTGATGGCTTTTCTCATCTCCTGCATGCGCGCATCTGGGAGACATGGACCAAGATCATGATCTCGGCAGGATCGAACCAAGCCGAGCATTCTTATTTTCAGCAGAAGCCCAGCCGATCCGTAGCGAGCGCTACTCGCAATGGTTGTGAGGCACCAAAAAAGGGCCTTGTTCCGAGCGCCTGATAGAGCGATTCTGCGCCTTGCAAAAGCACTTGCGCGCCAAGCGGCTCGCGAAGACCACGAGCGTGAACAGGCCGAGAAAACTTATCATGACTCGAACCGCGATCTACGCACGCTTCTCAACCGACCTCCAAAATGAGCGATCAATCGACGATCAACTCGCTTTGTGCCGAGCATATGCAGAACGTGAGGGGTTGAACGTTGTCGCAACGTTTGACGACCGAGCACGCTCCGGTGGCTCCGTCCTGGGCCGTGACGGATTACTTCAGCTCATGGACAAAGCGCGTGAGCACGAATTCGACGTGCTCGTCGTAGAGGCACTTGATCGGCTCTCGCGCGACATGGAAGACCTTGCGGGCATTCACAAACGCCTTTCATTTCTCGGCATCGAAATTCGTGCCGTTCACGAAGGCGTGGTGAACACGGTCTTGGTCGGCCTGCGCGGTCTCGTTGGCCAGCTATACCGAGAGGACATCGCTCACAAAGTCCGCAGGGGCCAAGCCGGCCGAGTCAACAAAGGGCTTCACGCCGGCGGTCTGACCTATGGCTATTCGTACGTGCTAGGCGATCCCGGGAAGCGGATGATCGCAGAGGATGAAGCGGAAATCGTGCGTCGTGTCTTTCGAGAGTATGTCGCAGGGCAAACCCCGCGCGCTATCGCTCACGATCTAAACACAGACCGCATACCGCCGCCTCGCGGTCGTGCCTGGAATGCCTCCACCATCAATGGAAATGTGCAGAGAGGGACGGGGCTGCTTCACAATGAGCTTTATGCTGGCCGCCTGATCTGGAACAGGGTCAGAATGATCAAGGATCCTGACACGGGGAAACGTGTCTCGCGCCCAAATCCCAAGGGTGACTGGCGAGTAGTCGCAGTGCCCGACCTCGCTATTGTTCCGTCCGACCTGTTCGACGCAGCACAAGCACGCAAGAAGGCGCGTGCAACCACTCATCCAAGCCACCAGCGCCGACCACGGCACATGTTGACGGGGCTCCTGAGGTGTGGTGCCTGTGGTGCGGGAATGTCGTCGAAAGGCGTGGACAAGTCCAAGCGCATTCGCATCCGCTGTTCCGCCGCGACTGAAAGCGGAACATGCGCCGATCCCAAGACCTTCTATTTGGATACGGTCGAAGCTGCAGTTCTGAACGGCCTTTCCGCCGAGTTGCGCCATCCCGAAGTGATTGCCCAGTACGTCCAGACCTACCACGAAGAACGGAAGCGCTTGGCAGCCGACACCGATGCCAGGCGCAGCCGTTTGGAGCGACGGCTTGAAGAACTAACTCGGGAGATCGAGCGCCTGGTCAACGCCATTGCCAAGGGCTATGGCGACCCAGCCGTGCTGGGACCGCAATCAACAACGCTGAATGAAGAGCGTAAGGGCATTCTAGCCGAGTTGGATCGGGTGCCCGCCGCTACGGGAGTGATCGCGCTGCACCCTGCGGTGCTCGCTCGCTACGAGGAACAACTAAACCAACTTCGGACCGGGCTTGCTAAGGGCATTGCTTTTGGCGATTCCGAATGTGCAGAGGCAATGCGCGACTTGGTCGAAACCGTCACGGTGTTTCGAGATCCATCGAGGATCGGCGGCGTCGAAGTCGAAATCGCTGGGCGGTTAACGGCACTCTTGGGCGAGGGTGCCTTCCCCCACGGCGTCAAACGAGCGGGGGGAATGGTGGTAGCGGGAGAGGGACTTGAACCCCCGACCCCAGGATTATGATTCCCGTGCTCTAACCAACTGAGCTACCCCGCCAGGGCGGCGAAAGGCCCGAAATCCGCCTTAAATCGAAAGGCATTTCGAGGCGTTCGCCAAGGTCGCGCGGATATAAGGTTGGGAGGGCGAGCCTGTCAAGCATCGATGCGCGAGGGCGCCGGCATATTGTCGCCGGTAAAAGCTTTGCCGGGCTGGCATCTCCGGTAAGCCACCGGGGTTGAGTTCGACGGGGCACGCCGCTATGTCTCGGCCAAGAAATTAGAGTTTGAAGCTGATGAAGCCGCGCATTGCAGTCCTCGGTTGCGGATACTGGGGCAGCAACCACATCCGCACCCTCAAGGCGCTCGGCGCGCTACATGCGGTTTCCGATGCCAATCGGGCGCGGGCCGAAGGCTTTGCCAGCGAGCAGGACTGCCTGGCGATCGAGCCCGACCAGCTGTTCGTGCGTGATGATATCGACGCCATCGTCATGGCGCTGCCGCCGCAATTCCATGCCGATCTTGCCGTGCGCGCCGCTGAGGCCGGCAAGGACGTGCTGGTGGAAAAGCCGATTGCGTTGACCGTGCCCGACGCCGAGCGCGCCGTGCAGGCGGCCAGGGACAACGGCCGCGTGTTCATGGTCGGCCATGTCTTGCGATTCCATCCCGCCTTCGAGACGCTGAAGGCGCTGATCGACAATGGCGAGCTCGGCGAGGTTCGCTACATCCACTCGCACCGGCTCGGCCTCGGCAAATTCCACACCGAGAACGACGCATTGTGGGATCTGGCGCCGCACGATCTGTCGATGATCCTGGCCATCACCGGCACCGAGCCGATCGACGTCAGGGGCGAGGGGGCCGCACTCCTCGACAATCTCAGCGATTTCGCGCATCTGCACATGCGTTTTCCCAATGGCTTGCGCAGCCATCTCTTCACCTCGCGGCTCAATCCCTACCGCGAGCGGCGGCTGACCGTGGTCGGCACCAAGGCAATGGCGGTGTTCGACGATGTCGAGCCATGGGAGCGCAAGCTGGCCGTCTACCGCCACGCGGTGTGGCAGGACAGCGGCCAGTGGGCCTTCACCACCAACGAGCCGTCCTATGTCGCGGTCGGCCAGGGCATGCCGCTGACGCGCGAGCTCGAGCACTTCATCCAGTGTATCGAGACGCGGGCCGAGCCGCGCACCAGCGGCGAGGAAGCCATCAGGGTGCTCCGCATCCTGACGGCGGGTACAGTCACGCATACAAAGTCCTGAGACCGTTTCGAAACTCTGCCCTTAAGGCAGATCGAAACTAAAACTGTCTCCGAGAGGGGTAGTGTTTACTCTGCGGGAATCTGCGCCGGCCTGGCTGCGAGCCGGCTGAGCATGGCTTCGGCCTCGGCGCCGCGCTCGGAGCGCTCGATGAAGCCGCCGCCGAAGACGCGGGCTTCGTTGCCGTTGTCGGAATAGAGCACGCAGGCCTGTCCGGGCGCGATGCCGGACTCGCCGTCGACCAGTTCGACAAAGGTGCTGCCGGCGCGGTGATGCAGCACGGCCGGGCGCGGCGGCCGCGTCGAGCGGACCTTGGCGAACAGCTCCATGCCGGCGGCCGGAATGTCGGACAGCGCGCGATCGCCCAGCCAGTTCATGTTGCGCAGATAGATCTTGTGGGTCTCCAGCGCCTCGCGCGGGCCGACGATGACACGGGCCCGGTCGGCGTCGAGATGGACGACGTAAAGCGGCTCGCCCGAGGCGATGCCGATGCCGCGGCGCTGGCCGATCGTATAGCGCAGGATGCCGTCATGGCGACCGAGCACGCGGCCGTCGATATGGACGATGTCGCCTGGGTTGGCGGCAGCTGGCTTCAGCTTGGCGATGATGTCGGAATATTTGCCCTGCGGCACGAAGCAGATGTCCTGACTGTCCTGCTTGGCGGCAACGGTCAGCCCCATTTCTTCGGCGATGGCCCGCACCGCAGGCTTGGACAGCCCACCCAGCGGAAAGCGCAGATAGTCGATCTGCGCCTGCGTGGTGGCAAACAGGAAATAGCTCTGGTCGCGGTCGGCATCGACGGGCCGGAATAGCGCGCGGTGGGCGCCATTGGCGCCGGAGCGGATATAATGGCCGGTGGCGAGCGCATCGGCGCCAAGGTCCTTGGCGGTGGCCAAAAGGTCGGCGAACTTCACCGTCTGATTGCAAGAGACGCACGGAATGGGCGTTTCGCCGGCAACGTAGCTCTCGGCAAACGGGTCGATGACCGCCTTGCGGAAGCGCTCCTCATAGTCGAGCACGTAATGCGGAATGCCCAATGTCTCGGAAACGCGGCGGGCATCGTCAATGTCCTGGCCGGCGCAGCACGACCCGGCCCGGTGCGTTGCGGCGCCATGATCGTAGAGCTGCAGCGTGACGCCGACGACATCATAGCCTTCGCGCTTCAGCAGACCGGCGACGACGGACGAGTCGACACCGCCCGACATGGCGACGACGACGCGGGTGTTTTGCGGGCTGGCGGGAAGGTCGAGGCTGTTCATGGTTCTTTCGTTCTGCGCGGCGCTTCAATGGCAGTGGCGCGAATATAGGTCAACTACACCAGCGGCGCCAGCTTTGCGGCGGTGCCGATTTTGCGGGAAAATTGCGCGCCTGCCCGCCGTTGCCTCAAATGCCGACGAAAAGACTAACGCGGCGTTCATGATCCTTACCTACTCATTAGGGTTCGCTTAGGCAATTTTTAAAGCTGTGGCGGTAATGTGGTGGGGATTGGGTCTTTGAGTTTTTAGTAGAGAGTACGATGACCGATCTTGTTAGACCGCGAGTCAAATATGTTATAGGGCCTGACGGCAGCCCTCTTACGATTGCCGATCTTCCGCCGACGAATACACGTCGCTGGGTTATCCGGCGCAAGGCGGAAGTGGTTGCTGCGGTGCGCGGCGGGCTTTTGAGCCTCGACGAGGCATGCCAGCGCTACAAGCTGACCACCGAGGAATTTCTGTCCTGGCAAGCGTCGATCGACGAATACGGCCTTGCCGGGCTGCGCACGACGCGCATCCAGCAATACCGGCACTAGAGCCAGGACCACAATAGAAAAGGGCGCGGTAACCGCGCCCTTTTGCCTGTCGGTAATGCCTGCTGCTTCAGACCGTCAGCACCACCTTGCCGATCGGCCTGGTGGCGAGAAAAGCGTGCGCGGCGCCCGCCTGTTCGAGCGGAAAGCTCTTTGCCACATGGACCGCAAGCTTTCCCGCATCGACCAGTTTGCCAAGTTCGACGAGGCCTTCACGGTCGGGCACGACGGACATGCGCTCGACGCGGATCCCACGCGCAGCAGCCTTGGCTCGGGTGGTGTCGTGGACATTGAGCAGCGACACCAAGGCGCCACCGTCCTTCAGGACTGTCAGCGATTGGTCGGCATGGTCGCCGCCCATCGGCTCCAGCACCAGGTCGACGTCGCTGACCTCGGCGGTGAAATCTCGCTTGGTGTAGTCGACCACTTCATCGGCGCCGAGCGAGCGGACGAAATCGAGTTTCTTCGGGCTGGCGGTGGCGATGACATAAGCGCCGTGCGCCTTGGCGATCTGCACCGCCAGATGCCCGACGCCGCCGGCCGCAGCATGGATCAACACGCGCTGGCCGCGCTTCAGGCCGCCATGGCGGACAAGGCCTTGCCAGGCGGTCAGACCGGCCAGCGGCAGCGCGCCGGCATGATTGTGGTCAATGCCTTGCGGCTTCGGTGCGATTTCATCGGCCGGGGTGACAGCGAGCTCCGCATAGGCCGCGGCCTGCTTGGGAAAATGCGGCATGCCGAACACGGCGTCACCGACCTTGAGGCCGCCATCGACGCCTGGGCCTACCGCCTCGACCGTGCCTGAAATATCCCAGCCCAAAGTGAAGGGTGGTTCGCCCAGCAAAGGATAGTAACCGGCGCGCACCGAGCCATCGACCGGATTGATGCCGGCGGCATGCACGCGCACGAGCACTTCGCCTGACTTGGGCGAGGGCGCGGGGCGATCGGCGATGACGAGGACGTCGGGCCCGCCGACGGAATTCTGGATAACGGCACGCATGGGAGGCTCCTGCTGGGGTTTTCTGAGCCGCTATCATTTCGATAGTAACATTCCCTTGTCCAGTATGTACCTTTTCCATATATAGGCACCTCATGGATAGTGATAATGATTGCGGCTCCGGCTATAACGCCTTCCTGCGGACGTGTCCTTCGCACGCCGTGCTCGAGATGCTGGCCAGCAAATGGGTCTATCTGACGGTTTGTGCGCTGCGCCGTGGCCGGATGCGCAATGGGGAACTGGCGCGTAAGCTCGAAGGCATCACACCCAAAATGCTGACGCAGACCCTGCGCGTCCTCGAGCGCGACGGGCTGGTGCGGCGCGAAATCTTTCCGGTGATCCCGCCGCGGGTCGAATATGAATTGACCGAACTTGGCCAGAACCTGGCGGGGCTGCTCACCCAGATACGGTCCTGGTCGGAAGAGCATGTGCCTGACATCAAGCAAGCGCGGGCGAGGGCAGCGGCGAACCTGGACAGGGATTTGGCACGGGCCTGAAGCTGCGGCCGCCTTACGGGCCGGATCAGCAGCGCCGGAGCCTTTTGGCGCGCTACACGCAAAGCAAAGCGCGGCGTCAGGCGGCGCCGGTCGGGTTAAAACCTTGCCGTCAGCCGATCATGGCGCTGCGACCGCCGAGTTCCGCGTCGCGGATCTTGGTGTCGCGCGATTCCAGCATCTCGGCCTTGGAAAGCTCCGCTTCAGCTTCGCCGAGTAATGATTCGGCAGCGCTTCGCTGCTGGGCGAGGTCGCTTTGAGAGTTTCTGAGGTTATCACGGCGCAGACGCGCCGCCTTGGCGAAGGTCGGATAGGCAAAATGATTGATGTCGGTGATGCCGGCCTTCTTCTCCTCGGCGGTGATCTGAAGCTCCAGTTCAACGGCCATGCGCTCGAACTCGGCGATCATCATGTCGAGCTGCAGCAGCTGCCGCCGCTTCTCATTCACCTGAAATTGCTTCAGCCGAACGAGGTTTTCACGTGACTTCATGATTCGGTACTCCCGGAAACGCACACCTGCACATATCGTCCAATCCGCCCGCCAGGGCCTGGCGCCGCCCGTATCCACCGGCATTCCCCGAACTATGGGAAACAAATCCCTAAAGTTTTTTGCCGGCGGTAACCATTCGTTTACGCGCATTGTTAATCATAAGGGCGAGGACTTAAGGCCGGGTAAAAATTCCGGCTCCCGATACGGAAGCCGGCCAGCGAGTCCCTTGAGTCACTTAGTCCGACTTATTAATGTGTTGCATTAGCGATTTGGTTCTGTGATTCATCATTAGATTCAAGAGGGTGTAGAAAGGGGTTAAAAAATCTGGTACCGTCCTTGGTGCGGAATTAGGTTTTGTTAACCATTCGATGGCAGCCTCTGTTCAGGCAATCACTGCTCCGGTCCCGGATGGGTCGTGACATGGTCCGGCGGCAGAAAAGGGGAATGAAATGCGCGTTCTGCTGATAGAAGACGACAGTGCAACCGCTCAGAGCATCGAGCTGATGCTCAAATCTGAAAGTTTTAATGTTTACACGACCGACCTCGGCGAAGAAGGTGTCGATCTCGGTAAACTTTATGATTACGATATCATTCTTCTCGACCTCAACCTTCCCGATATGTCCGGCTACGAAGTCTTGCGGACACTTCGCCTGTCCAAGGTGAAGACGCCGATCCTGATCCTGTCCGGCATGGCCGGTATAGAGGACAAGGTGCGCGGCCTGGGCTTCGGCGCCGACGACTATATGACCAAGCCGTTCCACAAGGACGAGCTGGTCGCCCGCATTCATGCCATCGTGCGCCGTTCCAAGGGCCATGCCCAGTCGGTCATCACCACCGGCGACCTGGTGGTCAATCTCGATGCCAAGACCGTCGAAGTCGGCGGTCAACGCGTGCATCTGACCGGCAAGGAATACCAGATGCTGGAGTTGCTCTCGCTACGCAAGGGCACCACGCTGACCAAGGAAATGTTCCTCAACCACCTTTATGGCGGCATGGACGAACCGGAACTGAAGATCATCGACGTCTTCATTTGCAAGCTGCGCAAGAAGCTCGACGCAGCATCCGGTGGCCAGAACTACATCGAGACGGTCTGGGGTCGCGGCTATGTGCTGCGCGAGCCGGAAGACATCCGCGTCAGCGCCTGAGCGAACATCATCCAATTGAATCAATGCAAAAAACCCGGCTCAGGCCGAGTTTTTTGCTGTCCTTTTTTGGCCGAAAACGAGCCGAATCAGGCGGCAACCTTCAAGGTACGAAAACGTTCGAGCAGTTGCGGCCGGTTGAACGGCTTCAACAGATAACCTTGGGCGCCGGCGCGCTTTGCCTTCATGATCGAGGCAACATCGACCTCGACCAGCGAGATCAGAATCTGCGGTTTGATCGTGCTCTCCATGGCGCGAACCTGGCGAATGACGTCGACCGCTTGCATGTCCGGCAGGGCGCCGTCGACGACAATCACATCAGGCATCTCGGCAGCGCACATCTCGACAGCATCAAGTCCAGTTGCTGCTTCGATCACCACCATATCGGAGCCGCCAAGAATCCGTTTTGCAACCTTTCTGATGACGCTCGAATCGTCGACAAACATGCAGCGCTTCATTTCCGGGTCCTCTTTGCAATGGGGCGAACCGGCGGCATCCGGGTATCGGGATGCACACTAGGCCGATCTGGTAAAGAAGTAGAAAAGCCGTTAGGTAAAGTTTTTACAAACATGTCGTTTGCAGCCCCATTCTGCAGGGGCGTTGCCGGCGATGAAACTTGCCTGTTCTGAATTGCCGCAAATATCAGCGGGAAAAGATACTTGATTGTTCTTGATGCTCGGCGTCCTGCCGAACGGCTTCGCTCAGGCCGCGGACAGCACGATCTCTTCGGCGGTCGCGTGAATCGAGATCGTCATGTTGGCCTCACGCGCCAGCAGCAGCGTGTAGTAGGGCTGGACGGTATGGGCGTCGATAGGCTCCTCGGGCTTGTTGCCGGAATGGAGTTCGAGGAATTTCGGCGGCACGCGCAGCATCGGGCCGCTTGCGGCAAGCGCAAAGCGCGGCTCGGTGTCGAGGTTTTCCAGCGTGACCACCAATCTGCCGCCGCGCGGGATGGCAGCATTGGCGACGAGCAGCAAATTGAGCAGCAACTTGACCTTGTTCTTGGGCAGCAGGGCGCGAACCCCGTTCCAGATCAATTCCGGCTTCTCGTTCTTCAGGAAGGCGATGGCGACGGACTCGGCATCGCCGGTGTCGATCATCATGCCGGCCGAACCGGCGGCGCCGAAGGCGATGCGAGCGAATTGCAGGCGGGCCGAAGCGTTTCTGGCGCTCTGCCGGATCAGTTTCATGGCGTCTTCGTCGGCGCCGCCCTCGTCCAGGAGTTCAAGGCCGTTGTTGATGGCGCCGACCGGCGAAATGATGTCGTGGCAGACTCGGCTGCACAACAAGGCTGCGAGATCGGGTGCGGAGAGAGAGAAAGGCTCAGCCATCGGCGAAAAATCCCTGCTAAAATTCACATCCTGGTGGCCGCGCGACCGACTGCCACGCTCACCACCCGAATCACGCTCTCTCCCCAGGCATTCTGAATACACAGCGCCCGAGCGTGCAGCAACAATCCACAATTCTCGTGAGAAAAAACGGCATCTTTGCACAGGATGGGAGCCCGCGCAGACAGTCAGAAACGGCCTTCGAACCGCCATGTTCATGTGGGAGGTTAATGGTTGAAAAAGGATTACGGCATAGTTTGCCCGTAACAGTCATCCTTAACGGCCGCCTAAAGAGCCGGACGGGGTGCGAGGCGTCGGCGAAAGTGCTCCCTGACGGAGATTGGAAGCATGGTTTCCCGATTCTACGACCGGACGTTTGTCCGCGTCTTCTTCATGGCGATTGCCCTCATGGGCGCTCTCGCTTTCTCAACCTCTGCGTCGCGGGCACAGGAATACACCGCTCAGGAGATCGTCGATTCCGGTCACAAGTTCTTCGGCGCGACGTCGGGCGGTCTCGCCACCGTCGTCGAGAAGATTTTTGCCTCCTACGGCCTGCCCAATGGCTATCTGCTCGGCGAAGAGGGCTCCGGCGCGCTGATCGGCGGCCTGACCTATGGCGAAGGTACGCTCTACACCAAGAATGCCGGCGACCATAAGGTGTTCTGGCAAGGGCCTTCGCTCGGCTGGGATTTCGGCGGCGAGGGATCGCGGGTGATGATGCTCGTCTATAACCTCGACGACGTCAGCAATCTCTACAATCGGTTCGGCGGCGTTGCCGGTTCGGCCTATGTCGTGGCCGGCGTCGGCTTCAACGTGCTGCAGAACAACAGGGTGCTGCTGGTGCCGATCCGCACCGGCGTCGGCGCGCGGCTTGGCGTCAATCTCGGCTATCTGAAGCTGACGCAGAGGCCGACCTGGAATCCCTTCTGAGCGATTCCGACCACACTTCGACCCGATCAACAGATTCTGACCCGGTGCAGCTGCGGCAAACCCTTGCCGCAGCGCTGGATTTGCGTCATGCGAACATGGCAAAGTCCAGACTTGGCGGTTGCCGGATAGCGGCCCGCCCGTAACGGGTAGTCACCTTGGTTCAGTCGATCCTGTTCTTCGCCCTCGGCTTTCTGTGCGCAGGCTTTCTGGCGCTGCTGGTCGCGCCGGCCATCTGGCGGCGGGCGGTCGCGCTGACACGCAAGCGTGTCGAGGCGTCGGTGCCGCGAACGCTGGCCGAGATCCAGGCCGACAAGGACAGCTTGCGGGCCGAGTTCGCCATGACGACGCGCCGGCTCGAAATCAGCATCAAGACGCTGCGTGAGCAGGCGAATGAGCAACTCGTCGAAATCAATCGCGGCCGCGAGGCGCTGAAGGGCCTGGCGGTCGAGCGCAAGGACAAGAAGCAGGCGCTTTCGGAGCTCGGGGAAAAAAACGAATTGCTCCTGCATCGCGAGCAGCAGATACAACAGCTGTCTGACAGGCTTGCACAAACAGAGCGCACGATGGAAAAGCGCGCGCTCGAGCTGGAAAAGCTCGAGCATATGTACGACGACGCGTCCTTCTCCTCCAGCAATCGTCAGATCGAACTGGTGGCTCGCGAATCCGAGCTGGAAAAACTTGCCAACGACATTTCAGTGCTGCGCGGCCAGCGCAAGGAGGCCGACAGGCGCCATCAGGAAGTCGTCACCGAGGCCAAGGCCACGCGCGATGCCTTGAAGGCCGAAAAGAAAAGAACCGCCGACCTCGACAGAAAGCTCGAGCGTCTGCTCGCCACGCTTGCCGATCGCGAGGACAAGCTCGATCGCCGCGAAAAGGAACTGGCCCGGCTTCGCGAACGGGTGAAGGGCGAGGCTGCGGGAGGCGCCGCGGCTGCTGGCCTGGTTGGTGCGCAAGACAGTGCCCGCGCCAGGAACGAGGACATCGACAAGACGCTCGCCAAGCTTGAAGGCGACCGAGAGCGGCTCGAAGCCAGGCTGACGACGCTGGCCCGCGAAAACAAGCGGATGAAGGCGGAGCTTGGCGGTTCTGGATCCGCGAAGCCCGGGAATGGCCCCGGCAATGGCAATGATGCCGGTTCTGCCTTGCGCGAACAGATGAACAATCTGGCGGCTGAGGTCGTCCATTTGACGGCCAAGCTCGAAGGACCTGATTCACCGATCGCCAAGGCGCTGGCGGCGCCGCAGGAAACGCGGTCGGGAACCACCAGCCTGGCCGATCGCGTGCGGGCGTTGCAGAAGGCAGATTTGCCGAGCTGAGTTTCAAGCCCCGGCTTGGAATTGCCTGACTACGCCTATCAGGGCGAAAAATGGTGCAGCGCAATGGCTGACGCGGCAGCGACATTCAGGCTGTCGAACCCTTCCGACATCGCGATCCGCACCGTCCGCAGGCGGGCAAGCAGGCTCTCCGGGAGGCCCTCGCCTTCGGTGCCGAGATAGAGCGCCAGTCGTTTCGGTCGCGCGGCATCACGAATGTCAGCCTCACCACGCGGCGACAAAGCGACCTGGCCGAAGCCCAACTCGCCGAGCTTCGCGATGAAAGCTTCAGTGTCGCCGAAGGACGCAAAGGGCACCTTCAACGCGGCGCCGACGGAGACGCGGATCGCCTTGCGATACAGTGGGTCGCAACAGGTGGCGTCGACGAAGACGGCATCGGCGCCGAAGGCGGCGGCATTGCGGAAGATCGATCCGATATTGTCATGGTTGGCGATGCCGATGAGAACGACGATCAACGCTTCGGCAGGCAAGGTGTCGAGCAAGGCCTCGGCGGGCTGTGGCGTGCCCTTGCTGCCGATCGCCAATATACCGCGATGCATGTGGAAGCCGGCGATCCTGTCCATGACGGCGCTTGCCGCAACGTAGACCGGCAGGTCGGCAGGGGCCTTGCGCAGGATGTCGTCGAGCCCGGCCAGCCGGTTTTCGAGGACCAGGACCGACTCCGCAGCAAAGCGTCCGGCTGACAGCAGGACGTCCAGCACCACCTTGCCTTCGGCAACGAACCGGCCATGGCGGCCGGTGAGATCGCGCTCGCGGATGTCGAGATAGGCGGCGACCCGCGGATCGCGCGCGTCGTCGATCTGGATCGGATCCATCAATACCTCGGCCGGCGAAAAATCGTCAGCGACGTAAGGAGCGATCGGAGCCGCCAGTCAAGCCCTGCAGGTCAAGTCCCGGCGCGGCGCAGACGCGTTGCCATTTGGGACAAGTCGCCTATCCCGAAAATGCCGTCCAGCATGCGCAACAGTTCGCGCACGGCTTCGGACTTGCAGGAATAGTAGATCATCTGCCGGTCGCGGCGGGTCTCGACAAGATCGAGCGCCCTGAGCTTGGCCAGATGTTGCGACAAAGCAGACTGGCTGAGCATCACCTTTTCGGCGATGGCGCCGACCGACATTTCACCGTCGGCCAGATAGCTCATGATCAAGAGCCGCTTTTCGTTGCCCATAAGGGTCAGAAATGTCGCCGCCGATTCGGCATTGGCGATTAGTTTGGTCGAGACCATCGATGCCCCATGTTTTCCTGCTCATCCAAACGCTATGGGGGCAAATAGCGTTGGCTGCTATAATTCAGCTATGGATCACGCTGCTGATTCAGCGTCACCTGAATCGTAGATCATTTCGCCCAAATCTCAAGACGTGCTTTTGATTCATGACGATTATCCTTGCGTAGCTGGCGCACGACCGGCTTTGGCCATGTCGACCAGAACCGGCCGCAGGTCGCGCGCGGTCTTCAATGGCTGCGGAAAATAGACCCTGCAAACGGTGTCGCCCGATGCCAGGTCCATGCCATCGGCATCGAAGCCGGTCATGGTCCAACCATCACCTTCAACCCTGGCGAAATGATGGGCATAGACGGCGATGGCGTCGAGATGGTCGGCATTCATGTGGTCGAGAGCGGATTGTTCGCTGGCGGCCAGCTCGTCGACGATCAACCCCTCGGTGATGAGATCGGCACGGTCGAGCAGGTAGGCCTTGCCGAAGCCGCCATTCAGGCTGGCGCGCTCCGGCTCGAGGCGAAAGATCGAGAAATCGCCGAGCTCGGCATAGAGCTTTGCCTTGGGATTGCGGTTGAGATAGCGCCGCTCGGCGCGGGCATGCGCGCTCGACCCGCGTTCCAGCGGCTGCGCCCGGCAGACCAGCGTTATCCTGGGATGCGCCAGCGGATCGCCCTTGCCGGGTTCGCCGACAAGCAGCGAGCAGCGCGGCTCGGCAAGGATGGCGCCGGTATGGGCTGACAGCGCCGAGACAAGGATCAGAGGCGTGCCATCGATGTCGGTGGCGACTCCGACCCTGGAGGCCAGCGGTGCGCCGGTCGACGGCTCGATCACCGCGAGGGCGCCGAAACGGGCGCTGCGGATCAGCGTTGCGGCCAGCCTGATCGCCTCGGCGTCCGTCGCGCGAATGACGTCCTTCTTCGGCTGGTCCAAAATGCTCACCAGGTAAGTTGATTTTCTAAATCCAGTTACTGGCCAATCATGCCGGCTTTGACAAGCGCTTTGATCTCGGCTGTCGAAAAGCCGAAGCGCGCCAGCACAGTCTGGGGCAGCTGATCGTCATCTTCAGACATGCCGGCAAGCGCCGGCTGCGAGGCCGAGAAGCGTGGCGCGGGCGCGGGGCGCTCGAGCGCACCGGCCTTCACAAATGCGTGACGCGCCCGGTTGTGCGGATGATCCCTGGCTTCGGCCAGCGACAGAACCGGCGCCACGCAGGCATCGCTTGCGGCAAACAGCGCGTCCCAGTCGTCGCGTGTCTTCTGCCGGAACCGGTCGGCAATGGCCGCGCGCATGTCCGGCCACAACGCCTCGTCGTATTGGCCGCGGACAAAATCCTCCCCGAGCGGCAGCAGCCTTGCGAAGGCGGCGAAGAAGCGCGGCTCAAGGCAGCCGACCGCAACGTGGCGTGCGTCCGCCGTCTCATAGGTGTCGTAGAAGGGCGCACCGGAATCGAGCAGGTTGGCGCCGCGCCGGTCGCTCCACAGACCTGCCGACATGAAGGCGTGTATGGGGGCCGCCAGCATCGAAGCGCCCTCGACCATCGCCGCGTCGATCACCTGGCCTTTGCCAGAGCGCGAGCGCTCGAACAGCGCTGCAAGCACCCCGGCGATCAGCATCATGGCGCCGCCGCCATTGTCGGCGATCAGATTCAGCGGCGGCACCGGCCGGCCTTCCTCCCGGCCGATGGCGTGCAACACACCGGAATAGGCGAGGTAGGTGATGTCGTGGCCGGCGCGACCTGCGAGCGGCCCGTCCTGGCCGAAGCCGGTCATGCGGCCGTAAATCAGCGCCGGATTACGCGCCAATGCAGCATCCGGGCCGAGACCGAGCCGCTCCATCACACCGGGGCGAAAGCCTTCGACAAACAGATCGGCCTTTTCGACAAGGTGCAGCAGCAGTTCCGTGCCTTTTGCCTGCTTGAGGTCGACGCGCAGGATGGAGCGGCCGTGACGGTCGAGATTGTGCGCATCGGAGAGCGGCAGCAGGGGTTGGTCCGAACCGGTGCGCTCGATGCGCAGCACCTCGGCGCCCATGTCCGACAGCATCAGCCCCGCCAGCGGCACCGGGCCGAGCCCAGCCATCTCGATGACTTTAAGGCCGGCCAGCGGACCGGTCTTCACTGCGCCGGCCGCCATGGCCGTCTATTTCGGCGCCATGCGGATTGCCCCATCGAGGCGGATGGTTTCGCCGTTGAGCATCTGGTTTTCGACGATATGCAGGGCGAGCGCGGCATATTCGGACGGCTCGCCGAGGCGGGACGGGAAGGGCACGGCCGCGCCGAGCGAATCCTGCACCTCCTGCGGCATGCCGGCCATCATTGGCGTCTTGAAGATGCCGGGCGCGATGGTGCAGACGCGAATGCCAGAGCGCGCCAGGTCGCGGGCAACCGGCAGCGTCATGCCGACGACGCCGCCCTTGGATGCGGCATAGGCGGCCTGGCCGATCTGGCCATCATAAGCGGCCACCGACGCGGTGTTGACGATGACGCCGCGCTCGCCGCCCTGCAGCGGTTCGAGTTTGGCGGCACGGTCGGCGACGAGGCGGATCATGTTGAAGGTGCCGATCAAATTGATCTCGATCACCTTGCGGTACTGGTCGAGCGGATGCGGACCATCCTTGCCGATCGTCTTCACGCCGATGGCAATGCCCGCGCAATTGACCAGGATGCGCGCTGGCCCAAGTCTCTTTTCCACCTCGGCGACCGCGGCCGCACCGCTGTCGGCGCTGCTCACATCGCACTGGATGGCGGCGCCGCCAATGTCGCCCGCCACCTTCGATGCCCGGTCGATGCCGATATCGAAAATGGCGACGCGCGCGCCCTTGTCGGCCAGCGCGCGGGCGGTTGCCTCGCCGAGGCCGGAGCCGCCGCCGGTTACGATCGCAATCTGGCCGTTCGGGTTCATGCTGCATGCTCCGTGCTGTTCCGGGTCATGCTACGGAGGTCGCCGCCATGGTGCAACCTGACCAATGGGGATCCATCGCGACCGGTGCCGCGACCGATCCTGGAGCTCAGGCCATCACTGGTGCCTGCTCCGCGATCCTGGCAAGGCTGGCATGGCCGACCTCGCCGGAGAGCCGCGCCACGGCACCGGGCACGATCTCGTGCGACAGCAGCCGGTCGAGGTCGACCGGGCGCGGCATGGAGATCTGGCCGCGGGGGATCTTTCTGAAGCCGAGCGGGCCGTAATAAGGCTCGTCGCCGACAAGGATCACCGCCGGCGCGCCGGCCTTGGCGGCCGCCTCCAGCGCGATCGCCACGAGCCGGCGGCCGATACCGAGATTCTTGAAGGCGGGCCGCACGGCGAGCGGCCCGAGCATCAGCGCGCGTCCGGCGCCGGCGGCGATGCGGGTCATGCGCACCGAAGCAACGACGATGTCGCCATTCATGGCGACAAAGGATAGCGAGCGCTCGTGGCCGCCGGTCTCGCGAATCTTGTAGGCGGCCAGCACGAAACGGCCGGGGCCAAAGGCTTCGTCGTTGATGGCTTCGATTTCGGGATCATGCGCCGGAGTTTCCGGCAGGTATTTCACGTCGGCAAGGCTCATGGTCTTCGCGGTCCGATAAAGTGGAAAGGTTGCTGCAAGCGGCAGCGTTCGCCAGTCAGCGCTTTCTAAGCGCGGGCGCCCTTTCGTCGTCGGTCAAACCGGATCAAGCCAAGATCGAACATGCGGAGTGTCCGCTAGCATCAATTTCCGGCGGCTGCAATCGGCTGTTTTCATCCGGCGTTTCATACGAGTGACGCTCTGTTCAGCAGATGACGGCTTCGACATTGCCGCCTTGCGACTACATTGGCCAAGGCACGCAAGGAGATTTCGTATGGGATTGCTGGTCGAAGGCAAATGGCAGGACCGTCCGGCCAATGTCGATAGCAGCGGCAGGTTCATCCGCGCCGAGACGCAGTGGCGTGACTGGATCACGCGCGACGGCGCGCCGGCGCAAGGTCGTACGCGCGGCTTCAAGGCCGAGCCAGGACGCTACAATCTTTATGTCTCGCTCGCCTGTCCGTGGGCGCACCGCACGCTGATCTTTCGCGCGCTGAAGAAGCTAGAAGACATCATCCCGGTTTCAGTCGTGCATCATTTCCTCGGTGCTGAGGGCTGGACGTTTTTGGCCGAGGATGGCGCCACCGGCGACACGCTCTACGGCCTCGACTTCCTGCATCAGATCTACACCAAGGCCGATCCAGCCTATTCGGGCCGGGTTTCGGTGCCGGTGCTGTGGGACAAGAAGGAAGAGACCATCGTCTCCAACGAATCCGCCGAAATCATCCGCATGCTCAATTCGGCCTTCGACGAGTGGGGCGATGCCGCTCTCGATTTCTATCCGCCAGGCCTGCGCGGCGAGATCGACAAGGTCAATGCGCTGGTCTTTCCAGCCGTCAACAACGGCGTCTACCGCGCCGGCTTTGCCACCACGCAAGCGGCCTATGAAGAGGCGTTCGGCGAGCTGTTCGCGGCGCTCGACACGCTGGAGGGCCGACTGTCAAAACAGCGCTATCTCACTGGCGAGCGTATCACCGAGGCCGACTGGCGGCTGTTCACCACGCTGGTGCGTTTCGACCCGGTCTATGTCGGCCATTTCAAATGCAATCTGCGCCGCATCGCCGACTATCCGAACCTTTCGAACTATCTGCGCGACCTCTACCAGGTGCCCGGTATCGCCGGCACGGTGAACCTGCACCACATCAAAATGCACTATTACGGCAGCCACGAGAGCATCAACCCGACGCGCATCGTGCCGGTCGGGCCTGGGCTCGACTATGGCGCGCCGCACGACCGGGCGCGGTTCAGGCAGGCGGCGTGAGCATCGGATTGACAGCCTACCAGTACGGCGATACCGGCTCGCCTTCAAAAACCTCGGCAAGCCGCCGCAGCGTCGCCGGCGTCGTGCCATGCGGCAAGCGGTCGAGCGGAAAGAAGCCTGCTTCGGCGATCTCGTGGTCCGGCAGTTTCGGCGCGGTCTGGTTGAAGGTTTCGATGAGATAGAGGCCGACATGGTCGCGGCGGCTGGAGCGGCGGTTGAAATGCATCGATTTCAGCACCGGCTGGGCTGTCAGCGCGATGTTGCCTTCCTCGGCCAGTTCGCGCACCAGCGCTTCGCCAAGCGTTTCGCCGACCTCGACGCCCCCGCCCGGCAATTGCCAGCCGGGAACGTAGGTGTGGCGGATGAGGAAGACGGTGTTCGAGGCGCGTTCGTGGATCAGGCCGCGCACGCCCAGCGTCATCGGCCGCCGCAGCAGGAAATAGAGATGGAACAGCCTCGCCCTGAGGCTCGCCCAGCCGATCTGGCGGAAGGCCTGCTCCGGGTCCAATATAGCCATGCTAGCGAAACCGTGGATGGGCAGGAAACAGTGAGTGGAAAGCGGGGAGCGCGTCGCCTATGAAGGAAGGATGTTCAGGCTCGCGCATATTTCCGATGTCCATCTGGGGCCGCTTCCCGGTGTAACCTATCGCGAACTCGCGTCCAAGCGCGTCGTCGGCTACGTCAACTGGCAGCGCAACCGCCGCCGCCATATGCACGATGCCGTCATCGACACCATCGTCGCCGACATGAAGGCGAGCACACCCGACCACCTCACCGTTACCGGCGATCTGGTCAATCTGGCGCTCGACGGCGAGATCGAGATGGCCAAGCACTGGCTTGAGACGCTGGGTTCGCCGGAGGATGTCTCGGTGGTGCCGGGCAACCACGACGCCTATGTGCCGGGCGCCTTCGACAAGGTCTGCCGCTCCTGGGCGGCGTGGATGAGCGGCGACGGCGTGACTGCGCCGATCGACCGCAACGCTTTTCCCTATCTGCGCGTACGCGGCAATGTCGCGCTGATCGGCGTTTCGACGGCGCGCGCCACGGCGCCGTTCATGGCCAACGGCTTCTTCCTCGAAGGTCAGGCGCAAAGGCTGGCGACAGTGCTCGACGCAACGAACAAACGCGGCCTGTTGCGGGTGATCATGATCCATCATCCGCCGGTGCGCGGCGCCGTCGCCCAGCAAAAGCGCCTGTTCGGCATCTCCCGCTTCCACAAGACCGTTCATAGGCATGGCGCCGAACTCGTGCTGCACGGCCATTCGCATCTGCCGTCGCTGTTCTTCATCGGCGGGCGCGGCGCCAGGATTCCGGTCGTCGGCGTCGCCGCCGCCGGGCAGTCGCCAGGCAGCAAGAACCCGGCGGCACAGTACAATCTGCTCGATATTGACGGGGAGAAGGGCAATTGGCTGATTCGCCTGACGCGGCGCGGCCTGACCGGGCCAGCCTTGCCGCCATCGGACCTGCAGGTCATTGAACTCGGCGCGCAGACACCGAGGCCTCCAGATCGTTGATCAGAAGCTGATCTTCATCGCCATCAGGCGATCCCAAAACAGCGCGGCCGCCACCGCCAGGCCAACAAGCGCGCCGGCGGCGACGAAGCCCAGGCCTGCAAAGAAGGTCGACCAGCTCTTGCCTGGCGCGGCTGCTTGCAAGGGCGGCTCCGCTTCGACCACCGCAGGGCGTTTCAGGTCGGCGACGGCCGGCTCGACACCGCCCTCCATCATGCGCTGGCGCTCGACGATACGCTCCGCCACATAGCGCGTGACCTGATCGGCGACCGGTTTCATATCGGTCGATTCGGCGAGCACGACGCGGCCGATGCGGGTATCCCTGAGAAAGCGGTAGGTGCGGCGGTCGCGCCCCATGGCGACATGGCTGACGGCGTCGATCCACAGGCGGGGCTGCAGGCCGGAGGAGACGACGAAGTCGAAATTGTCCATGTCGGCGGGCACGTCGGCAAAGACCGGGGCGAGCTCGGCGGCGAGCAGATCAAGCCGCATCCGGTGCGCCTCGCGCATGTCGACCACGACATCGTCGCGATCGGCGAAGGCATTTTTCACATCGCGAACGGCGTCGGACAGTTTGCGGGAGGTGTCGATGGGGGTGATGTTTTCGCCAGTGTCCTTCATCGGCGTCGCCTCGCTGATATGGTTAATTGCGAGTTAACACAGGCGGCGGCAAAATGCACTGGCGAGATGCGGGGCGCAAGTAAGTTAGCTCGCCGCGGCCTCGAATGTCGGACGCAGGCGCCTGCCGCGGCGTGCCATGTTTCGGCGCACGGCCTGGGCGACCACATCAGGCACTTCCTCGACCAGCATATGGCCGGCATCGAGCACGTGATGAATATGAAAATGCGCCGGCAGACAATCAGCCTGGGTAAAGGGCAGCACCGGATCGTCCGTTCCCCAAACCACCATCACCGGCATGTCGAGGGTGTCCAGCTGTTCGCGGGGTATGACCCCCTGCCGCTCGTTCCTGGTCATGACGGCCGATATCTCAATCAGCTTGCGCAACTGGCCGGGGCGACGGCGTAGGTCCGCCAGGACGCCAACGATGCGTTCGGGCGGCGGGCTTCGCGGTCCCGACATGGCGGCAAGGCAGGCGCGGATTTCCCGTCTGTCGGCGGCCGCGGCGTAGCGGCGCAACAGCGGTCCGTTGATCTCGGGGCCAACACCGCCCGGCGCCAGAAGCGTCAGCGAGCCTATCCTTTCAGGCTCGGCAAGCGCCATCAGGGAGGCGACCGCGCCGCCCATCGAATGACCGGCGACATGCACCCTTGCTATCCCGCGTGCGGCGATATCGGCGAGAACCGCTCGCGCCGCTGTTTTGGCCGGGCCGCTGCCAGGAAATTCGAGAGACAGTCCGTGTCCCGGAAGATCGTAGGCCAAAGTCCTGACATCGGGCCCTAGCGACGCGGTCACCTCGCGCCAGATATCATGGCAACCACCGAAGCCATGCAGCAGGACGACCGTCTTCGGCCCGGCGCCCCGCTCGGCAACATAGAGGGATGAGACCATGAAAATGTGCGATTGTTGCAAGACTGGAGAGGAAATTCGAATCGAGGCTGGATTGCTCCCAGTCCAGACCGATGGCCAGTAAAGTTTTCGCGATCCGGAAAGACTAGCTGGCGTTGCCGAGGCCCGCGGCGCGCAGCGCCTCAACCAGCCGGTCGGTCAGATCGGCGGGATATTTGCGCTCGGCGAAGGCCGCGCGCGGATCGGCGGCGAATTTCGGGAATTTGGTGGTCAGCTCATCCAGAAGCTTGGCTGCCAGCTGTTCGCGGCCGGCAGCCTTGGCGCCGATCAGCCGCGCTGCCAGATAATGCGATTTCATCGCCGTCGTGCGCAGCGACTCGCTGGCTATCGCGGCCTTGTTCATGTCGCCCAGCATAAATTGCCCGGCGAAAAGCCCAAAATCCCACCATGTCGGATGGCCGCTGAACGTCTCGACGGCATGGGTCAGGATGGGTGTTCCCTCGGCATATTTGCCGGCAAAGATCAGGCCATAGCCGTAAGCGGCAGCCATGCCGAGGTCGTAGGGGTTGAGCTCATAGGCCTTGCGCATCCAGCGGATCGATTCCTCGGTGTTGCCGAGGCGCGAATTGAGGTAGCCATAGGCGCGGTGCGCATAGGGGCTGGTCGGTCCCATCTGGATGGCGCGATGGGCGAAAGACATTGCTTGTTCGACCGTCGCGCCAGGCGGATAGGCGTAATGATCGGTGGCGGCCTCAAGGGTCAGGGAGGCCAGTTCCGAATAGACCAACGACGATTTCGCACCCTGGCCGGCGAGGTTGTCCAGGCAGCGATAGGCGGCCTCGTGCGTCCTGGTGCTCTGGTCGAGATAGTATCTGTCGTTGAGGATCAGGCAGCTCGTCAGCCCGGTCTGAATGCCGTTCTGTTCGATGTAGCTGTAGAGCGGGCCGGAGGCGGGAACGGTCGAGCTGAGGATGGCGGCGATACGATCCTCGACGGTGCCAGGTGCGCTGTCGGCGGCCGTCAGACTGCGGGACAAAAGCACGCGGCCGGTCGCCACGCTCTGCAGTTCGAGCGTCACGTCACCTGCCATTGGTCCCGGCAGGACATCGAAAACGAAGCTGGTCGGGTCGGTGCTCGGATCGCGCTTGCTGTCGGCGTCGCGGCCGATGAAGTCGATCGTGTCGAAACCGGCAAGGCCGGCGCGCAGCGAAGCGGCGACGCGGCCGGCCTCGGGGCCGGTGGCCTTCACGGCGATGTAGACGAGGGGCAGGGCCTCCATCGACGGCGATGCGATGCTGCTCGTTACGCCCGCGGTCTCGACCACCGCGGTAGGATCGCTGCTGGCAAGCAATGCGCCGCTGCCCTGGCGCAGGATGAGCACGCCCAGCATGAGAATGACCAGCGTCATGGCGACCCAGAAGAACTGGAGATGGCGCGCCAGCGAAGGCCCAGGTTCTGTAACCCCCGAAGCTGTCGCGGCAGCGGGAACGGCGTCAAGAGCCGTCTGGTCGGGCGATCCGGGCAAGGCGGCTACCGCCGCCGCAAGCGGCTCCTGCCCAACCGGCAGGCGTATGGCGTTGAGCTCATAGGACGGCACGTAGCCGCCGCGCGGAATGGCAATGCGAACCGGTTCGGCTATGCCTTCATTGGCGAAATAATGCTGGAGAAGTTCGCGCAGCCGGCCTGCCTGCACCCGGACAACGGCGTCGGTCGACGAATCGAAATCGCCGTCCTTGCCGAAGACGTCCATGGCGATGGAGAAACCCTTGAGCCTGTCGGCTTCGCCGGCCTGCTCGCGCTCAACAAGATAGCGCAGCAACTTGCGCGCGCGCTCGGAACGGCCGAACGTTTCGCTGGCGAGCAGTCGCTCCAGTGTCTCGCGCACTGCGGGGGCGGCAGGCGTGGCATGCTGCAAGTGTCGATCCTCTCGAACTCGGCACAGGTTGAGGCGCAATCATATAGAGCCTGCACTTCCATACAAGCATGCTTATGTTATGCGATCGCGTAACACACCGGATAGTTACTGGTGGAGACACGAAAAACCGGAATTTCTCCCGGCAAATGAGGGATTTCCGGGCGCCGCGGACATTCGGCGCCCAGGAAAATATCAGCCGGCCTTGCGGCTAATTATTCGGTTGGCGGCCGAAACAACGGCTTCCAGCGAGGCGGCGACGATGTTGGTGTTGATGCCGGCGCCGAACAGCTTGCCGCCGGGATATTCCATCTCGACATAGGAAATCGCCGAGGCGTTCGAGCCGCGCTGGAGCGAATGTTCGGAATAATCAAGCACCGACATGTCGACGCCAACATGACGCGACAGCGCATCGACGAAGCCGTCGATCGGGCCGGTGCCGGAGCCGGCGATTGTCGTCTCCTTGCCGTTGTCGAGGATCACCGCCTCGACCACGCGCCGGCCCTTTTTCTCGGTATCGGGATAGGTGTGATGGTCGAGGAACTTCAGTCGTGCGCCGGGCTGGTCGACATAGGTTTCAATAAAGCGGTCATGGATGCGTTTTGCCGGCACTTCCTTGCCTTCGGCGTCGGTGATCGCCTGGATCTCCTGGCTGAACTCGATCTGCAGGTTGCGCGGCAGATTGAGGCCGTAATCGGCCTGCAGTACATAGGCGATGCCGCCTTTGCCCGACTGCGAGTTGATGCGGATGATCGCCTCGTAGCTGCGTCCGACATCGGCCGGATCGATCGGCAGATAGGGCACTTCCCAGACCGGCGTGTTGGCCTTCTTCAAGGCCTTCATGCCCTTGTTGATGGCGTCCTGGTGCGAGCCGGAAAAGGCGGTGTAGACGAGTTCGCCGACATAGGGATGGCGCTCGGAGATCTTCAGCTGGTTGGAATATTCGTAGACGTCCTTCATCCGGTTGATGTCGGAGCAATCCAGATGGGGATCGACGCCTTGCGTGTACATGTTGAGCGCCAGCGTCACGATGTCGACATTTCCGGTGCGCTCGCCATTGCCGAACAGCGTGCCTTCGACGCGGTCCGCACCCGCCATCAGGCCGAGCTCGGTGGTGGCGATGCCGGTGCCGCGATCGTTGTGGGGGTGCAGCGAGATCAGCAGGTTCTCGCGGTCGTCCAGGTTGCGGCACATCCATTCGATCCGGTCGGCATAGATGTTGGGCGTCGACATCTCGACCGTCGACGGCAGGTTGATGATCAGTCTGTTGTCGGCTGTCGGCTTCACGATCTCGGTGACGGCGTTGCATATCTCCAGCGCGACTTCGAGCTCGGTGCCGGTAAAGCTTTCGGGCGAATATTCGAAGCGATAACCGCCGCCGGCCTTGGCCGCCATGTCGGTGATCATCTTGGCCGCGTCGGTGGCGATGCGCTTGATACCGCCGACATCCTTCTCGAAGACGACGCGACGCTGCAACTCGCTGGTCGAATTGTAGAAATGCACGATCGGGTTGGTGGCGCCCTTCAGAGATTCGAAGGTGCGGGTGATGAGTTCGGGACGGCACTGCACCAGCACCTGTAGCGAAACATCAGCCGGCACATTGCCTTCCTCGATGCACCAGCGGGCGAAATCGAAATCGGTCTGCGAGGCCGAGGGGAAACCGATCTCGATCTCCTTGAAACCCATGTCGAGCAGCAGGGCGAACATGCGCGCCTTGCGCTCATGACCCATCGGATCGATCAGCGCCTGGTTGCCGTCGCGCAAATCGACCGAGCACCAGACCGGTGCCTTGTCGATGACCTTGTTGGGCCAGGTGCGGTCGGTGAGACCGACCGTCGGATAGGGCTGGTATTTTCGGGCCGCGCCCGGCATGCGGCCGGCCGCGCGCTTTACGCTTTCGGCTTCGCCGGCGCGGATGTCTTCTCGTGCGTTCATCGTCTGGTTCTCCCGGCGGCTCGCGGATCGGTCTTCGGACGGATTCCAAGGCGAGCAGCGCCTTATCAGATTTTCGTTCGTTGATGTGAATTGCCAATTTCTGAACTGGCCAAGGAGCGTGCGCGTAAGCGGCGGTTCGACCGCCGGGCGCTCCTTCAGCGAACCCGGCGATCGCCGATAAGGCCGAGAAGAAGCAGGGTCGATGCCAGCGCGCGCACCGTCTCGCCGGCAAAGCCAGTCGGACGGGAAGCGACGGAGGAGACGCGCGTGTTCATGGCGGGTTTCATACAGGAGCCGCCATGGACAGGCAAGTGGGCTGCCATTCCACCACTCGCGAGCACTCTTCCCCATGCGCGGCAAATGCGCCAGACTTGCGTGTAGCCGAGGCCGCAATGCTTCGCCGTCGGAGGGGTCATCCGTGAATTTTGTTTTCTTCTCGCCGCATTTTCCCGCCAACGGCGCCGATTTCTGCGACCGGCTGAAGAAGGCCGGCGCCACGGTGCTGGGCATTGGCGATGCTCCTTATGAGGCGCTGGACGGCAAGCTGAAGGTGGCCCTGTCGGAATATTACCGCATCGCCGACATGGAGGACTACGACCCGGTGTTCCGGGCGATGGGTCATTTCATCCACAAATGGGGCCGGATCGAGCGCTTCGAGTCCCTCAACGAACATTGGCTGGAGCTGGAAGCCAATATCCGCACCGACTTCAACATCTACGGCACCAAGCTCGATTTCGTGAAGAATTTGAAGCGCAAGAGCCGCATGCGTGCATTCTTTCGCAAGAGCGGCGTCGACACCATCGCCCAGCGCAAATGCTCCGACCGGGCCGGTGCCATGACCTTCATCCGCCGCGTCGGCTATCCCGTGGTGGTGAAGCCCGATTCCGGTTCCGGCGCCTCGAACACCTTCAAGATTTCCAACGCCAGGGAACTCGACCAGTTCTTCAGAGACAAGCCCGAGGACGTGACCTTCGTCATGGAGCAATTCATCGAGGGGCTGGTGGTGACCTTCGATGGGCTGGTCAACCGTGACGGCGAGGTGGTGCTGGCGGCCAGCCACCGCTACGACCAGAGCATCATGGAAGTGGTCAACAAGGATCGCCACATGAGCTACACCTGCTTTCCCAAGGTCCGACCGGCGATCGAAGAGGCCGGCCGCAAAATCCTCAAGGCGTTCGACGTGCGCGAGCGCTTCTTCCACATCGAGCTGTTCGAAACCAAGGACGACCGCGTCATCGCGCTTGAGGTCAACATGCGGCCGCCCGGCGCCTGGATGACCGATGCGATCAACTACACGTTCGACATCGACGTCTACGCGGCCTGGGCGGACATGGTGGTGAAGGATGCCGCCGGCGGGCCTTACGAGGGCAAATATTTCACCGCCTATGCCAGCCGCAAGCGGCGCCTCGACTATTTGCACAGCCATGAGGACGTGATAGCCGCGCATCGCGACAAGATCGTCCATCATCAGCCAATTGAAGAGGTTTTCAGCCGCGCCATGGGAAATTACGCCTACCAGATGCGCTCGAAGGACGAAGCAGCACTGCGCGCGGCTGTCGCCTACATCCACGCGGAAAAGGCTTAGACGCGATGGACATCTCTTATCACAAGGGTTTCTCCGGCAATCTCGGCCGCGACATGGAATACAAGCGCTACGGCCATGCCGGCCGGCCGGTGGTGGTGTTCCCGACGTCGCAGGGGCGGTTCTACCAGTTCGAGGATTCCGGCGGGGTTGGAGCGCTGGCCGAATTCATCAATACCGGCCGCATCCAGCTGTTTGCGGTCGACGGCGTCGATTCGGAATCGTTCTTCAACAAGCATGCCGGCGCCGCCCACCGTATCGGTCGCCACGAGGCTTATTTCCGATATGTGCGCGAGGAGGCGCTGCCGGAGTTTCTGGCGACCGCCGAGCAAGCCAATGGCGGGCGCAAATTAAAGCCGCTGTTCACCGGCTGTTCGATGGGCGGTTATCATTCCTCGAACTTCGTCTTTCGCTTTCCCGAACTCGCCAGCGGCGTCATCGCGCTGTCGGGCGTCTATTCGGCGGGCGACTTCTTCGGCAAGGTGCTGGAAGGCGACATTTTCTACAATTCGCCGCTCGACTATCTGCCCGGCATCGTAGACCCAAAACTGCTTGCCCGGCTGAAGTCGCTGAGGATGATCTTCTGCTGCGGGCAGGGCGCCTGGGAAGAGCGGATGCTGGTCGAGACGCGCAGGCTGGAACAGATCCTGCGCGACAAATCCATTCCCGCCTGGGTCGACTATTGGGGCGGCGATGTCAGTCATGACTGGCCATGGTGGCACAAGCAGCTGGTCTATTTCTTCGGCCGCTGGCTGGATGACGATCTGATGCACCGGCTCGATTGATGGCCACACCCGAACCTATCCGCCGCTTTATCGAGGCCACCAATGCGGGTGATAGCGAAGCCGTTCTCGACACGTTCACAGCCGACGCGTCCCTGACCGACTGGGGGCGGTCCTTCCAAGGCCGCCAGCAGATCGCGCGCTGGAACCAGTCGGACAATATCGGCGTGAAGTCCAATCTTCGCATTGTCCGCATCGCCGAGGTCGAGGGCAGCTATCGCGTCCGCATCGCCGTGAAAGGCAATGGCTTCAACGGCGAGGGTGACATGACCTTCGTGCTGGACGGCCACCGCATAGCGAGCCTCGCCATCTCCTGACACGGCTCAGCTACCCTTCCTGGCAAACCGGCAGAGCAATGGTCTCGTGTTCCACCGCCGATCCACGGCGCAAGCCGAGAAAGACGACAAGAGCGGTGACGATGGTGATTGCCGCCAGCACGATCAGCAGCCTGTCGAACGCGGTCTCATAGGCCTGGACCAGGACCGTGGCTCCGGCACCCGGCAAGTGGGCTGCCGCTTCGCCGATGTTGCCGGTCACCAGCAGCTGCGCGGCGGCGGTTGCATCCAGGGAAGATGCCGTTCCCTGAGCCGCCAGTTGGGCTGCCGTGAAACCCGACAGGACTGCCATGACGATCGCCAGCGCCACGCCTTCGCAAGCGACGCGGGTGGTGTTGAAGATGCCGACCGCCATGCCGGCACGCTCTTTCGGCACGACGCCGACGGCAAGTCCGTCCATCAGCCCCCAGGGCAGGGCGATGCCGACGCCGATGAGGATCAGCGGCGCCACCAGCGCTGCGACGACAGGCGATGTCAGGCTCAGCCAGACAAGGCCGCCGGCGGCCACAAGCAGGCCGACACCGCAGATCGTTGCCGGAGCGATCCAGCGCGCTACCTGGCCGGCGAGCAGTGGCAGGATCAACAGCGGTCCCGACAGGCAGATCATCAACTGCCCCGCCTTGATCTCGCTCATCCCCTCGATGCCGATGAAGCGGATCGGCAACAGCACCAGCAGGACGACGAAGCCATAGGCGGGAGCGGCCGCCAGGAACTGGACGCCGACGAAGCGGGGAAAGCGGAACAGCGAGAGATCGAGCATCGGCCGGCGCACGCGCCGCTCGACGACGACGAAAGCGGCAAAGCAAAGGGCGGCCGCCACGAGAAGCGCGATCACCAGGGGATCGGTCCAGCCGCTCTGCGGCGCTTGCAGCACGCCGTAGGTCAGCGATGCCAGCGCGATCGTAAAGGTGCCGGCTCCCGCCCAGTCGAGGCCGGTCGCATCCGGATCGCGCGATTCCCTGATGGTGCGCAGGCCGAGCAAAGCGGCTGCAATCGCGAGCACTGCCACCAAGACGAAGATCGATCGCCAGCCGAAAGCATCTATGAGCAGGCCCGACGCGATCGGCCCAAAAGCGAGGCCGATGCCGAAACTGGTGCCGAGGAAGGAGAAGGCGCGCAGCCGCAATGGCCCATCGAATTCCTGGGCAAGAGCGGAGGCGCCGCCGGCAAAGGCGGCGGCACTGCCGAGCCCTTGCGCAGCCCTGAGCACATCGAACCAGACGATATCAGGGGCAAACATCGATCCCAGCGATGCCAGCACATAGGTGGCGAGGCCAACAAGGAAGAGCCGCTTGCGGCCATGATTGTCGGCCAGCGCGCCTGATGCCATCAAGGTGGCGGCGAAGGTCAGCATGAAGGCGTTGGTCACCCAGTTGAGCGCGATCGGGCTGCCGCCGAGGTCGGCCGCAATGCGGGAAAGCGCGACGGCCGGGCCGGTGAAGGTCAAGGGCATTGTCATGGCGGCAAGGCATACCGACAACAGGACAAGCCATGGCGCGACCGCGCCGTTTGTGGTCTTCGAGGTCATGGATTTCCTATCTGAACCAGGATCCGCCGGCCTGCCGCAAGCTTGCTGCGCCGGTCGTAACGGGAAGATAGGCTCGCGACACTTCGAGAAAAATAGTGTTAAATCTCCAGATATACCGGACTGAAACGCTCGAATGGAGAGATGCGATGGAACGCCTCAATGGGCTCCTGGCCTTTGCCCGCACGGCTGAGTTCGGCAGCTTCATCGCTGCGGGCCGCACGCTCGGCATCTCGGCATCGGCCGTCGGCAAGAGCGTCGCCAGGCTCGAGCAGGATCTCGGCGTAAGGTTGCTTCAGCGCAGCACGCGCCGCATCGGCCTGACCGAAGAGGGCAAGCTGTTCAACGAGCGGGTGCGGCGCATCCTCGACGACATCGACGATGCCGAGGCGATGCTGTCGCGGAGCCGCGAAACACCGCATGGGCGGCTGCGCGTTTCGACGCCGATCGTGACCTATCATTTGCTGTTCCCGGTGCTGTCCGAGTTCATGGCGCGCTATCCCGAAATCGAACTCGACATCGACTTTAACGACCGCATCGTGGACCTCATCGACGAAGGCGTCGACATCGCGATCCGCAGCGGCGACCTGCCGGATTCGCGCTTGGTGGCGCGGCCGCTTGCACCCTTCCGGCTGCTGTTGTGTGCGGCACCCTCCTATATCGAGCAGCACGGCAACCCGAGCCGCCCGGACGATCTCGTGAACCATTACGGCATCCGCTTCCGCTTTCCCAACAGCGGCAAGCTGCAAGGCTGGCCGTTCATCGGCGGCAGCGCCGAGCCGCAGGTCCGCTCGATGCTGACCTGCAACAACACGGAGGCGCTGAAGGGCGCCACGATGGCCGGGCTCGGCATCAGCTCGATGCCCGATTTCTTGGTCCGCGAGGCGCTGCGTGACGGCCTGCTGCGCACGGTGCTGGACGACCATGTCGACGGCCGCGGCCAGTTCCGGTTGCTTTGGCCGTCCAATCGCCATTTGTCGCCAAAGGTTCGCGCCTTCGTCGACTTTCTTCCCGACCGGCTTGCCGCGACGCTGAGCGGCTCTTGAATTAGTCCTTCGCGGCCGACAGCGACGGCGACAGCAAGGAACAGCGGCGCTTCTCAGTAGGTGGCGCGGCCGCCGGAGAGATCGAACGTTGCGCCGGTGGTGAAGGAATTTTCGTCCGATAGCATGAAGGCGATCATCGCAGCCGCCTCTTCGACTTCGACGAACCGGCCTCGCGGCACCTTGCCCAGCATGTAGGCGACCTGGGCCTCAGTGAGCTGTTCGAGGATGCGGGTGCGGGCGGGCGATGGGGTCAGCGCGTTGACGGCGATGTCGTGGCCAGCCAACTCCTTACCGAGCGATTTTGTCAGCGCGAGCACGCCGGCCTTGGCGGCGGAATAGGCGGCGGCATTCGGATTGCCTTCCTTGCCTGCGACCGAGGCGATGTTGACGATGCGGCCGTAGCTGCGCGCGATCATGCCGGGCACCAGGCGCTTGCAGCAGTAGAAGACGCCGTTGAGGTCGATGTCGATTATCTGGCGCCAGGCGGCAGGATCATAATCCGCCACCGTCGCTGCCGGTCCGGCGATGCCGGCATTGTTTACCAGCAGATCGACCGGACCAAGCGAGCGCTCGGTTTCGGTCGCGGCGCTGTCGACGGCCTCCATCAGCGATTGATCGCACAGCAAACCCTCGACCCGGCCGAGCGGGGCGAGTTCGGAAACGGCCTTCGCCATTGCGGTCTCGTCCACATCCCAGATGGCGACGCTGGCGCCCGATGACAGCAGTCGCCGGGCGACAGCAAGGCCGATGCCTTGCGCGCCGCCGGTCACCACGGCGACCCGGCCTGAGAGATCGACGGCATTCACACGACGTTTCATGGGCACTTTTCCTCTTCCCTGGATATTTGAATCTCAGTCCCTGACGGCTCTCGCCACCAGCCGCGCTATGCTCGGCCCGGCGATGAGCACGACCAGGAAGCGGGTCGACTGCAAGGCCATGACGAAGGATATGTCGACGTTCTGCGCGGCGGCGGCAATGATGGCGACGCTGTCCATGCCGCCGGGGCTGGTCGCGAGATAGGCGGTCAGCGGATCGATACCAAGGACGTGGCTGATCAGCCAGGCTAGCCCGCCGCAAAAGGCGATCAGCACGACGATAGAGCCGACGATCTGCGGCAGCGCCCGTGTCGCATGACGCAGGATCGCCCGGGTAAAATTCAGCCCTATCGACCAGCCGACCATCGCATAGGAGAGCGCCAGCAGCCATGGCGGCAATTGCATCGCCACGCCGAAGCCGAGATGGACGATGGTGCCGATGATGAAGGTGCCGAGGAAGAAGGGTGACGGCAGCCGGCACAACCGGCCGAGCAGGCCGCCGACCAGCGCCACGCCGAGCGTGGCGGCAAAGGCTGCCGGTTCGATCGGCGGGAACCAGACGATGGCTGGTACCTCGATGCCGGAAGTGTCGACCCACATCTTGGCGACGAGTGCTGCCGTCATCGAGACGAAGATGACGCGCAGATACTGCATGAAGGCGACGAGGCGCTGATCGGCGCCGAAGGCACCGGCCATCAGCACCATGGCAGTGGCAGCACCCGGCGACGTGCCCCAGACCGCGGTGGTGCCGGGCAGGATGCGCCAGCGGCTGATCAACCAGCCAAGCAGGCTGGACGCCGCAAGGGTCGCCAGCACCACGACAAGGACCAGCGGCCATTCCTTGTAGAACACCGAAAAAATGTCGGTGGAGATCGACGCCGCGACCAGACAGCCGACCAAGGCCTGGGCGGCGGCGAACAGCGGCCGCGGCACGCGCACCGTGGCGCCATTGGTGCCGGCAAGGATCGCCGCCAGCATCGGGCCGATCAGCAGCGCCGCCGGCAGTGCGGCGTATTCCAGCGCGCCGGCGAACAGCAGCGAGACGATCAGCAGCACCAGCCACTGCCGAACCGGACGCATGCGCGCCATGCGTTCGACGGCCGGTTGGTCTGGCGAAGAGTCCATGTTTGGGTCTTAGACCTGGAAGAGAAAAATGCGAACGCTGTCTCGGACGAAATTCACGACCCCGACCCCGCGTTGGGATGTCACTCGTTCTTGATGGCGGGCAGGCCGAAACCGCCGGCCGGATGGGTCTCGACCTGGAATTCGAAGCCGGCGATGATCGGCCGGGCCTTGGCGATCGCTGCCTGGACCTCCGGCAGCTGCAGCGAAGCCTTGTGGCTTGCGGCGTCGGTCCACACTTCGGTCACCCAGATCGCGTCGGCATCGGCCGGGTCGCGGGCGATGACATAACTCAGGCAACCCGGCATGGCGCCGGTCGAGGCGAGCAGCACATCCATGATCGCGTCGCGCTGGCCGCGCGCCGCCCGCATCTTTCCGATCAATCCGTACATTGCCTCTCCCCTTTCTTCCAACCTCAGCAAACGTGCGCACGACATGCATGGTTGCGAGACGCAGTATGCAATTGCCGGCTCACGGCATCAACTGGCCACCGTTCACCTCGATCACCTGGCCGGTGATGTAACCACTCAGGAGATCGGAGGACAGGAAGAGATAGGCGCCGACGCAGTCTTCGGCCGTGCCGGCACGCCCTTGAGGAATGGTGGCGACCATGCCCTTCATCTGCTCGTCGGTGGAATAGCGCTCATGGAAGGGTGTCGCGATGGTGCCCGGCGCCACCGCGTTGACGCGGATGCCGAAGCCGATCAGTTCCTTGGCCATGCCGCGCGTCACATTGGAGACAAAGGCCTTGGCCGAACCGTACAGCCCGGCGCCGCCGCCAGCGCCATTGCGCGCCGCGATCGACGAGGTGTTGACGATGAAGCCGCCCTGCTTCTTCAGCCATGGCATCGCCTTGCGCGAGGCCGTCAGCACCGAGCGGGCGTTGAGGTCCATCACCGCGTCGTAGTGCGCCTCGGTCTGCTCCGCATAAGGTACGCGGCCGAGCATGCCGCCGGCATTGTTGATCAGCCCGTCGAGCCGCCCGAATGTTTCGGCGCTCTCCTCGACTACCCGCTCGACATCGGCTGCCTGTGAGAAGTCGCCCTGTGTCAGGAACACCTCACCGCCGCTGTCGCGGATGTTTTTGGCCAGCGTTTCTGCGGCCTCCCGGCTCGAATTGTAGTGCAGGGCGACCCGGCATTTCTGGGCGGCGTAGGCCAGTGCAAGGGCGGCACCGATGCCGGTCGAAGCGCCGGTGACCAGCACCGCCTTGCCGGCAAGATCGGGGATGACGAGGGTGGTCGCGGTCATGAGCACTTTCCTTCGGGCTGTTTGGCCACCCTTCGTAGGCTCTCATGGCCTTCACGTTCAAGCCCGTGGCGGCTCAGGGCCGGAGATAGGCGTAGCCCTGGCGCTGCAGTTCGGCGAGCTTGACGACGCCGCCCTTGTCGGCGGCGTGGAAGCCCTCGAGCAGGTCGGCAAGCGTGATCTCCATGCCTTGCATGGTGTTGCCGCAGGCATGCGGCTCAAGGCCCTGCTGGACAAGGCCGGCAAAGCGTCCCGAGATCGCCGCCGATATGCCTTTCGACTTGAAGCCGGCGAGGGCCGGACCATGCACGACCAACACGATGTCGACATTGCCGCCGGTGCCTTCATAGTGGTTCTTGATGTTGCCGAGCACGAAGTTGACCTTATCGAGGTCGCTGAGGTGATAGGCGACCTTCGGTCTGTCTTCAGCGGCGGCGGCCCGGCTCAGCCCGAACAGGCCGGCGGCACCGGCAAGGCTGGCCCGGAACATGTCGCGTCGACGCATGGCATCCTCTCGGCTTGGCGCTCCCCGCAAATTGCGTGGCTGCGGCCATGATACTAGCATAAATTCACGTTACGTCCTGTCGATGCGAGGAGGGGGTCACATGGCGTTCAGGAAGTGGAAGGTTGTTGCCAGCGCTGGATTTGGCGCCGTGCTGCTCGGCGCGCTTGCAAGTTCGGCCCTTGCCGGCGATGCGCTTAAATTACCCGAACTCAGCCCGAATGGCGCCGATGCGTGTTTCGGCCGCGTCTATGATGCGGCGCACCTCAAGGCGCATCCAAAGCAGAAGGTGGCGCGGATCTTCTTCCTCTATGGCCATGATCCGGTGAGCCATCCGAACGAAGAGCCGATGGCAAACGCCGACACCTCCTACAACGGTTTTCTCACCACCACGGTGCGCGGCGCCAAGGCGCCGCAATGGGCCGGCGGCTGGTGCAATCACGAGTCCGAGGACGGCAAGTCAGGTCCGATCCGCTGCGGCATGGACTGCGACCGCACCATGGCGTCGCTGAAGCTCGATGACAAAGGCCGCCTGATCCTCACCGACGTCTCGTCCGATCTCTATCTCGACGCCGGATCGGAAGACGAACTGGGCGAAGCCGAATATGACCGGCAGGCTCTGGGCTCGGAGGACAATAATTTCCGCCTCGACCCGATGCCGGCCGCAACCTGCCAGGCTGAATTCGCCAAGATCGACCCGATCGATCCGGCGCTTGGGGCTCCCTTGCGCGAGCGACTGAAGCCGGACCAGCCTTTCTGTTTCGGGCGAGACTACGATGCCGCGCATCTCTCCTCGCATCCCGACCAGGTGACGCAGTCGATCCGGGTCTTCCGCGGGCCGGTCGAACTCGCCTCCTTTGCCTCAGGCGATGTCGCCAACTGGCCCGACGGCTCCGATGTCGCCGTTTCGGTGACCACCAGGAAGAACGGGACGAAGGTCACGCAGACCTATTCCTGCCAGGGTGAAGCGGATCAATGGCGCTGCGCGGCCAGTTCGAAGATGAGCAACTTTTCCTGCGATATCGCGCAAAAGGAAATCTTCCTCAAGCGCGGCGCCAACGGCACCCTGATGCTGGCCAACCCCAATAGCAGCCTGGCGATCGTCGATTTGTGCTCGGCGGATGGCAAGACCAAGTCCGATGACAAGGTCTACCGGTTGGAGGCTATGCCGCAGTCGGCCTGCACTCGTTGAGTTCGATCTTGTCTATGACGCTACCATGGTATATATCTTTGCTATATCTCATTTGAGGATAGCACATGGACAAGGCAAAGGTGTTCTGGTCAGGCCGGTCACAAGCTGTGCGCTTGCCTAAGGAGTTTCGGTTCGAGGCAGACGAGGTTTCGATCCGTCGTCATGGGCAAACTGTCATCTTGGAGCCGCTTGCGCAGGATTGGGCATGGCTCGACCAGGTCATCGGACCGGTTGACGACGATTTCGTCCAGGGAGCGCTGGAGCGTCAGGATGGTCAGGATCGACCTGCTTTGGATGACCTCTTTAAGTGACCTACCTGCTCGACACCAATGCCGTCATAGCGGTCATCGCGGGCGACGAGGGTCTGCTGGCTTTGCTCAAACGGCATGCACCACAAGACTTTGCTCTCTCGGCGGTCGTTTTGCATGAGCTGTACTACGGCGCTGAAAAGAGCCAGCGAAAGGTCCAAAATCTGGCGCGCATCGACGCCTTGCAGTTCCCGGTACTTGAATTCGACCGAGACGACGCGAGACATGCCGGTGAGATTCGTGCTGGGCTTGCGGCACTGGGAACCCCGATTGGTCCCTACGATGCGCTGATTGGCGGGCAGGCACGTGCTCGGGACCTCACGCTGATAACCCGCAATATCCGGGAATTCGAGCGGATCAAAGATCTCACTATCGAAACGTGGTAACTCGCCTCACGCGAACGGCACCGCCGTCGTGCCTTTCGGCAGCTTCGCCTCGTCGTCCGGTTCGACATGGATGGTGACGCGCACCGAGGGGATTTCGGCCTTCAGCGCGTCCTCGATGCGGTCGCAAATGACGTGGCTGGCGCCGACCGTCATGTCGGCGTCGACGACCAGGTGGAACTCGATGAAGGTGGCGCGGCCGGCGATGCGGGTCTTGAGGTCATGAACCTCCAGCGCGCCCTTGCAATTGGCCGAGATGATGTCGCGAATGTGCATGTGTTCGGTCGTGTCCACTGCGCGGTCCATCAGCCCGTTCATCGACGAGCCGATGACGTGCCAGCCCTGCCACAGGATGTTGAGCGCGACGATGACGGCAAGCGCCGGATCAAGGATCTGCCAACCGGTCAGGATAGCGCCGACGAGGCCGCCGAAGACGCCGACCGAGGTCACGACGTCGGTCATGATGTGCCGGCCGTCGGCGACCAGCGCCGGTGATTTTGCGCTGCGCCCGGCGCGGATCAGCGTCCAGGCCCAGAAGGCGTTGATGACGGTGGCGACACCGTTGATCGCCAGGCCCTCCCAAGGTTGTTCGAGCGGGGTCGGCGTCTGCCAGGAGCGCCAGACCTCGTTGAGGATCAAAAGCGCGGCGAGCACGATCAGCACGCCTTCCAGCACCGCCGAAAAATACTCGGCCTTGTGGTGGCCGAACGGATGGTCCTGGTCGGCCGGCTTGTAGCTGACCAGGACCGCCCAATAGGCGGCGGCCGAGGCTATGACGTTGACGATCGACTCCAGCGCATCCGAATAGAGCGCAACGGAGCCGGTGACGTACCATGCGGCAAGCTTGAGCGCGAGCACCACGCAGGCGATGACAATCGACCAGAAGGCAAGGCTGGCGATCCTTTGCCTGGCCGCTGCCTTCGCTGCGATCGCCGCCATGTTGTCCGTCTCCGCCATCGTTTCTAAGCGGCCTTTTCCTTGGCCTTGCGCGGCAGATGCGCAACGATGTTTTCGATGATGCGCATGCCGGCATTGTGGCCGAGCGTCATGATCGATTCCGGATGGAACTGGACGGCGGCGATCGGCTCCTTGCGGTGTTCGAAGGCCATGATGATGCCATCCTCGGTCTCGGCGGTGACGATGAAATCGTCGGGCAGCCGCACCGGATCGGCAAAGATCGAGTGGTAGCGGCCGACGGTCACTTCCTTGGGCAGGCCGGAGAAGATGATTCCGGGCTTGGAGACGCGGATGCGCGACGGCTTGCCGTGCATCGGCACGTGCAACTGCCTGAGTTCGCCGCCATAGGCCTCGGCCAGCGCCTGCAGGCCAAGGCAGACACCGAAGATCGGCAGGTCGCGGGCGCGGGCGTTCTTGATGGTCGCGGCGCAGTCGAAATCCTTCGGCGTGCCCGGTCCGGGCGACAGCACGACGAGATCGGGCTTCAGCCGTTCGAAGACTTCTTCCGGCACCGGCGAACGCACGGTCGAGACATTGGCACCGGTCTGGCGGAAATAGTTGGCCAGTGTGTGGACAAAGGAGTCCTCGTGGTCGACGAGCAGGATGTTGACGCCGTCGCCGACGCGCGCGGTGGTGCGTTCGGCGCCTGCGGCATTGCCCAATTTGGCGTCGCGAATGGCGGAGAGCATGGCGGATGCCTTCAGTTCGGTTTCGGCTTCTTCTTCCTCGGGGATGCTGTCGAAGAGCAACGTGGCGCCTGCTCGCACCTCGGCAATGCCGTCCTTGATGCGGATGGTGCGGAGCGTCAGGCCGGTGTTCATGTCGCCGTTGAAATTGACCATGCCGATGGCGCCGCCATACCAGGCTCGCGGGCTCTTTTCGTTCTGCTCGATGAAGCGCATGGCCCACAGTTTCGGCGCGCCGGTGACGGTGACCGCCCAGGCATGCGACAGGAAGGCGTCGAAGGCATCCATGCCTTCGCGCAGGCGCCCTTCGATGTGATCGACGGTGTGGATCAGGCGCGAATACATTTCGATCTGGCGGCGGCCGATGACGCGCACCGAGCCCGGATCGCAGACCCTGGACTTGTCGTTGCGGTCGACGTCCGAGCACATTGTCAGCTCGGATTCATCCTTCTTGGAGTTGAGCAGCTTCAGGATTTGCTCGCTATCGGAAATGGCGTCCTCGCCGCGCTTGATGGTGCCGGATATCGGGCAGGTCTCGACGCGGCGGCCATTGACGCGCACGAACATTTCGGGCGAGGCGCCGATCAGATACTCGTTTTCGCCGAGATTGATGAAGAAGGAATAGGGCGACGGGTTGATCGACTTCAGCTTGCGCGAGATTTCGGAAGGCTGCGTCTCGCAGCGTTCGTAGAACATCTGCCCGGGCACGACCTCGAACAGGTCGCCGCGCTTGAAACTGTCCATCGCCTTGCGCACCAGATTGGCATATTCGCCCGGCTCATGGTCGCCGCGCGGCGGGATGCGGTCGGCGGTCTTGAACGGTTCGGCAATTTCGTCCCGCGGCAGCCCCTCGGTTGAAAAACCGTCGCCGGAATAGTCGTAGCGGTCGGTCCAGGCCTTGGTCGAATAATGGTCGACGACCAGGATCTCGTCAGGCAGGAACAGCACGAGATCGCGCTGGCTCTGTTTGCGCTCGAGCTTGTAGTCGACTGGATCGAACTGGAAGGCGAGGTCGTAACCGAAGGCGCCGTAAAGGCCGAGATTGGCGTCTTCATCGGTCTTGAACAAAGCGGTGATGGCGCGCAGCACAGTAAACACAGAGGGGACGCGGCTGCGCTCTTCCTCGGTGAAGACGCGGCCGGGCTTGGCGACATCGAGGCGGATCAGCTTTTTCGAGGTTTCAGCAATCGTCACCTCGGCAACGCCGGCCAGCGTCTTGCCGATCACCGGCAGCAGCACTTCGCCACGGCCATTCAGCGCCTCGATGCGCATGGCGCGGCCACGCGCGGAAATCACCAGCGGCGGATCGATGATGGCCGTATCCCAGCGTGTGTAGCGGCCCGGATATTCGTAATTCGAGGAAAACACCGCACCACGGCGCGAGTTCAAGCCATCGACATAGGCATCGATCGCACCGGCGTAAGGCTTGTCGTGGCGTTCGCGGGTGATGGTGACACCACCTGCGGTCACGAAGCTTTCCGCGCCGTTTTCCAGAGCCTTGATCGTCATTGCCGTCTCCATATGGCTTGTTGGGGCAACGGACCCGGGACTGGCTTTGAAAAAACAAATGGCCGCCCGGACATTCCGTTGCGGCCACCCTCTATTTTCACGCGCACGCGTTCGAACAGGCCGCTGTCAGCGAGCCCACCACCAAATGGTCTTGATCGAGCGCATGTTCATGGGCGAAATCCATAGCGGCGAAAAGCCGGATGCGCAACAGGTTTGAAAGGCCTGTTTGTGGCCGCCGCTTCCGCAGCCCATGGCACATCGCCAAGGCTTGGGGTCCTGCCTAGACTGTTCGTCCAACATCGGAAAGACGGGAAGACAGCAATGACCGAGCAGATCGAGCGCGCACGCAGGTTCCATGCGCTCCACGTCAGGGGCAACCCGATCGTTCTCTACAATGCCTGGGATCCGGGCTCGGCCAAGATCGTCGAGAAGGCGGGCGCCAAGGCGATCGCCACCGGAAGCTGGCCGGTCGCGGCTGCTTTTGGTTATGCCGATGGCGAGAAAATTCCGCTGGAGCTAGCGCTGGACAACATCAGGCGCATCGTGGCGGCAGTCGACCTGCCGGTGACCATGGACCTCGAAGGCGGCTACGGCGTCGAGCCGGAGACTGTCGCCCAGACGGTGACACGTGCCCTGCAGGCCGGCGCCATCGGTTTCAATTTCGAGGACCAGATCGTCGGCGGCGCCGGTCTGCACGACATCGCCATACAGGTGAAGCGCATCGAGGCGGCAGCGGCGGCGGTGAAGGCTTCCGGCATTCCCGCCTTTATCAACGCCCGTACCGACATTTTCCTCAAGGCCAAGCCGGATGCGCATGACAGCGTGCTGCTCGACCAGGCCATCGAGCGGGCGCACGCTTATGAAAAGGCAGGAGCGAGCGGCTTCTTTGCGCCGGGGCTCGGCGACGAGGGTCTGATCGAGGCGCTGTGCAAGGCGACGGCATTGCCGGTCAACATCATCGCGCTGGCGCATGTGCCGCCGCGCCAGCGCCTGGCCGAGCTTGGTGTCGCCCGTGTCAGCCACGGCCCGGTGCCGTACCGGCAGATGGCCGAATGGCTGGAGGCCAAGGCGCGGCTGGCGATTTCGGGTTAGCTCAGTCCTCCAGCGTGCCTGACCTCGCGTCGGCGCTCTTCTTGTCGCCGACCAGCTTCAAGAGATCCTCGCCGGCGCGGATGATGCGGCGCGAGCGGCGGGTCAGGATGACGCCGTCCTGCGGCGCCAGCACTTCGGTGCGGCCGCCGGCCTCGCCCGGTGTGTGGACGATGGTGGCGAGGCGCGCGCCCTTGGCGACGCGGTCGCCGGGCTTGACGTCGTAGAGGATGGCGCCGGCCCGGGGCGCCGGCATCATGTCGATGTTCTCCAGCGGCGCGACGAGGCCCTTGAACGGGCCGGGTTCGGGAAGGGCGGCATCGGCGATCACGCCGCGCGCTACCAGCAGCCGGTAGAGGCCTTCGGCATCGGAATTTGCCAGCGTGCCGTCGACATCCAGCATGCCACGGTATTCTACCGTGGTGGCAACGCGGCGGTCGAGCTTCGCCACGTTGGCGGGGACGTTCTGGTAGGGCATGATCGTGGCGCCCTCGAAGGTGCCGTCCGTGTCCTCGCTCCACAACACCACCGCGTCGATGCCCATGGCGGCGGCGCAATCGGCCATCGCCGGCCACAGGCTGGTGTGGACGTAGAGATAGGCCAGGCCCTCGTCGTCGCAATGCAGGTCGAGCACGATGTCGTGGCCGAGCGACAGCTGCACCAAACGGGTCTTCAATCGCTGGTCGGGGGTGCCAAGCGTGGTGTCGGGCAAAAGCTTGGCGTCCGGTGCTGCGAGCAACGGAAAGCCGCGGTTGAAATTGTTGCGGGTGCCGAGATGAAAGCGGCCCTCGTGCTCGCCGAAATGATATTGCGCGCGGCCGATCGGATTGGCCCAGGGCACGACCGTGATGTTGCCCTTGATGCGGCCTTCAGCTTCGGCCTTGTTCAGCGCCGGCATCGAGGCGTCGATGGCGACGACACCAGGCAGTTCGCCGGCGTGGAGTGCCGCCTGCAGATAGGCCGAGGGTGCGGCCTTATCAGTGCCGGCGAAGCGGAACACCGGGAATTCGTAGGAAACGCCTTCGGTGTCGCCGGCGATGCGTTCGATCGATTTCTGCATGGGATGCCTCCAGGATAAGAGGCAGAACACATGCACTTTTGCCGAAGGGCTGTCGATTGGTCCAGTTCGCGCCGCCATGGGCGCAATGGAATTATTCGGCGGCGGCCGGAACCGTCGTTATCGGCGCCGATCCTTCGAGCGCCTGCGAGACAACGGCTACGCTGACCGCCAGCAGGGCCAGCACCGCGCCGACCAGCGGCAAATGAGCATAGGAAACGCCGGCCGACAGAGCCACGCCGCCGATCCAGGCCCCGCTGGCATTGCCGATATTGAATGCGCCCTGGTTGAGCGTGGCGGCGAGGTTCGGCCCTTCCGAAGCCGCTTCGACGACGCGGATCTGCAGCGGCGGCACGACGACGAAGATCAGCAGTCCCCACAAGAAGACGACGCCGATGGCGACGCTGGCGATAGCGCCGAACTGCATGAAGCCGACAAACAGAACCGCCATCAAAAGCAGCGTGCCGATCACCGTCGGCATCAATTTCCAGTCGGCCAGCCGGCCGCCGATGATGTTGCCTATGGTCATGCCGGCGCCGAACAGCAGCAGGACCCAGGTGACCGCGGAGGTCGACAGGCCGGAGACATCGGCAAGGTAGGGCTTGATGTAGGTGAAGACGGCAAACAGGCTGGCCGAGGCCAGCGAGGCGATCAGCATGGCGAGCCAGACTTGCAGCTTGCCCAGCACGCGCAGTTCGCTGCGCAGGCCGCCGCCGCTCGGTTCGGCGACATTGGATGGCACCAGCCAGGCGATGGCCGCAACAGAGATCAGGCCGATGCCAACGACGGCAAAGAAGGTGGAGCGCCAGCCGAAGGCTTCGCCAAGCGCGGTGCCGGCAGGAACGCCGAGAATGTTGGAGAGCGTCAATCCCGCGAACATCATCGCCATGGCGCTGGCGCGCTTGTTGCGCGGCACCAGGCTGGCGGCAACGACGGAACCAATGCCGAAAAAGGCGCCATGACCGAACGCGGTGAAGACGCGCGCGGCCATCAGAAGCCAGTAATTGGGCGCAATGGCGCAGAGCAGATTGCCGACGACGAACATCGCCGTCAGCGCGACCAGCACTGGCTTGCGCGGCAGATGCGCGGTGGCCATGGCGACGATGGGTGCGCCGAAGACGACGCCCAGCGCATAGCCGGTAACCAGCAGGCCGGCCGAGGGGATCGACACGCCGAGATCGGCCGCAACCTCCGGCAACAGGCCCATGATGACGAATTCGGTTGTGCCGATGCAGAAGGACGCAATGGCAAGCGCAAGGATCGGCAAAGGCATGGAAAATCCAGACTGAATCGGTTCAATTCAGACTGAACGAGAAGCCTTGCCGCGCGCAATGCACATTGCTGCAACGCACCAATGCAGAAAGCGCTGAGCTTGACGCGGGGTTATGTCAGGCGAGCGGCTTTAGCTCCTGGGCGATGGTTGGCAACAGCTCCGAGACGTTGGGGTGGATATGCACGGCGCGCGCCAGCGTATCGACCGGCGCCTTGGCGTACATCAGGTCGAGCACGCAGTGCACCGCCTCGTCGCCGCCGGGGCCGAGCACGGAGCAGCCGAGGATTTGCCTGGTGTCGGCATCGACCAGGATCTTCATGAAACCTTGCGTCTCGCCCTTTTCGATGGCGCGGCCGACGCGGGTCATTGGCCGCTGGCCGACCAGCGCCTTGCGCCCGGATTTCTTCACCGCCGCCTCGGTCATGCCGCAGCGGCCGAGCGGCGGATCGATGTAGAGCGCATAGGCCTCGATGCGGTCGCTGACCTTGCGCGGATCGTCGTCGAGCAGATTGGCGGCAACGATCTCATAATCGTTGTAGGAGGTGTGGGTGAAGGCGCCCTTGCCGTTGCAGTCGCCCATTGCCCAAATGCCGGGCACGCTGGTGCGCAGCTGGTCGTCGACGGTGACGAAGCCGCGCAGATCGACCGCGACGCCGGCCTTATCGAGGCCGAGATCGTCGGTGTTGGGGGTGCGGCCGAGTGCCAGAAGCACATGCGAGCCGACCGCCGGCGGCTTGCCGGATGAGAAGGTCACGGCGATCTCCTTGCCCTGTCTGGCAAAGCGGATGTCGTCGGCGCCGACATGGACTTCTATGGCTTCGTTTTCGAGGATCGATAGGACGGCCGCCGACACGTCCTCGTCCTCGCGGCCGGTCAGGCGCGAACTCTTCTCGATGACGGTGATTTCAGAGCCGAAGCGGCGAAACATCTGCGCGAATTCAAGAGAGATGTAGCTGCCGCCGACGACGATAAGATGGCGCGGCAAAACATCGAGATCCATCATCGAGGAGTTGGTGAGGTAGTCGACGTCGTTGACGCCCGGCAGGTCGGGCACCGAGGCGCGGCCGCCGGTGTTGAGGAAGATCTTTTCGGCGGTCAGAAGGTCGCCGCCGACACGCACGGTGTTGGCGGATTCGAAGCGGGCGTGGCCGCGATAAAGCGTGCAGCCCTTCATGCCGGCGATCCACGTCTCCAGATTGCTGCGGGAGTCGTTTGTGACCTTGTCCTTGCGCGCCTTGATCCTCTTGTAGTCCACGCCGACAGGGCCTGAGAACGTCACGCCGTAGTCCGCGGCACGCCGCGCCAGATGCGCGGCATAGGCGCTGGCGACCATGGTCTTGGTCGGCATGCAGCCGGTGTTGACGCAGGTGCCGCCGACCAGCTTGCGCTCGATCAGCGCCACGCTCATGCCGGCTGACGTCAGCCGGCCGGCGAGAGGAGGGCCGGCCTGTCCGGCGCCGATGATGATGGCGTCGTATGTCTTGGCGTCTGAGGCTTGGGCAGTCATACCACCGCCGCCACGATCAGCAGGCCGCCGATGATCGCCACCGCGTCCTCGATGAGGGCGGCAGGCAAATCCTTGCCGAAGGCGGCGGCCAACCGGCCGCGCGCTTCGCCGCCGCCATAGGTGCCGATGACAGCACCGATGGCGCCGGCAATCAGGCCGCCAATGGTGGAACCGGCAGTGGCGCCGATCACCGCGCCGCTGAAGGCGCCAAGCAGGATGCGGGCGCCGAATTGCTGCGGAACCTTGCGGCTCGGCGTCGAGGGCAGCTGGTCGGTGACCAGTTCGACGATGGCGAGGATGGTGAAGATACCGACGGCGGCCCAATGGCCCATGAAACTTGCCCAGGTGCCGGCCACCGGCAGCCAGCCGAGATAGGCGCCCCAGGCGATCGCGCCCGGCGCGGTCATGGCGCGAAGACCGGCAATGACGCCGATCAGAAGTGCAAGCAAATAGAGCATGTCGATCCCCTCGAAAGCAGGCCCGGGACTGGCCCACGAGGGCAAGCTAGCATAGGTCCTACGTTTGACGAGAGTAGGCGATGGTGCTTCTTCCATCAGCGAGCATTGTACTTTGGTAACCAGTCGAACATGACGAAGGGACGGAGTCGCTGTGATGGCCGGAAGCGAACGCACAAGGATGATTGCAGGCGAATGGTACACCTGCATCGACGACGAACTGGAGGCGCTGCGGGCGATCGCGCGCGATGCGGTGTTCGAGCATAATACGCTACGGCCCCAGCAACGCGGCAATATCGGCCCGGCGCTATTGGCGCTGCTCGGCAGCGCGGGCGCAGGCTCCCGCATCGAGGCGCCGTTCCACTGCGCCTACGGTTTCAACATCCATCTCGGCGACGGCGCCTTCCTCAATGCCGGCTGCACCATCCTCGATACCGCGCCGGTGCGTATCGGCAGGCGGACGCTTCTCGGCCCCAATGTGCAGATCTACTGCGCCGAGCACCACAAGGAGGCCGCTGGCCGTCAGTCGGGACTGGAGATTGCCAGGCCGGTCACCATCGGCGATGACGCCTGGGTCGGCGGCAGCGCCATCATCCTCGGCGGCATCAGCATCGGCGATGGCGCCATAGTCGGCGCCGGCGCGGTGGTGACGCGCGACGTCCCTGACAACACCACGGTGGTCGGCAATCCGGCGCGGGCGGTCAAGCGGGGCTGAACTCGTCGTGGGCGGTCAGTATGAAGCCGTGCGTGCCATGCGCTCGTCCGGACCGGCTCGTCGCGAGAATTCACGCCGGTATTGGGCCGGTGACGTCTTGAGCCGTGCGGCGAAATGCTGGCGCAGCGAGGTGGCGCTGCCGAAGCCGGCTTCGAAGGCCACCATGTCCATCGATTTTTCCGTCGCCTCCAGCAGCCGTTGCGCCAGTTCGATGCGTTGGCCGGCCAACCATTCGCCAAAGCTGGTGCCGATCGATTTCTGGAAACGGCGGGTGAAAGTGCGCCGGGTCAGGCCCGCGGCCTCCGCGACGCGGTCGAGGTTGTGCGTTTGTCCGAGCGTTGCCCGCACCGTGTCGAGCGCCAGGGTGAAGCGGTCGGTGGCCGGGGTTTTCGCCAGCGGGCGCTCGATGAACTGCGCTTGCCCACCCTGCCGGTGCGGCGACAGCACGATGTGCCTGGCCAGCCGCAGCGCTACCTCTGCGCCATAGCGGGCGCGCACAATGTGCAGGCAGCAATCGAGCCCGGCGGCGACGCCGGCCGAGGTGACGATGTCGCCGTCGTCGACATAGAGCACGTCGGCGTCGACTTCGATGTCCGGGTATAATGTTTGCAGCCGGTCGGTGGAGGCCCAATGTGTCGTCGCACGCCGGCCCGCAAGCAGCCCGGCGGCGGCAATGGCGAAGGTGCCGAGACAGAGGCCGACGATCACCGCACCGCGCCGGTGCGCGTGGGTGAGCGCTGCCAGGAGCGGCGGCGGAAGTGGGGCCTCGAGATCCTTCCAGCTCGGAATGATGACGATGTCGGCATCGTCGAATGCGGAAAGGCCATACGGCACCGCGATGGTCAGCCCGGCATCGGTGTGGATCGCTCCATCGTCGAGCGCGCAGACGCGAAAGTCGAAACGCGGCAAGCCAAGCTTGGTGCGGTCGGTGCCGAACACCACGCACGGCACGGAGAGGTGGAACGGGCTGATGCCGTCAAAGGCGAGAACGGCAATGATCGGGTCGGCCATGCGTGTTTCCAGCAAGCGAAAAGCGAATTGTCCTAATTCTTTCGAATGATGTCAATCGGGCCACTTTTGGCAGTCGGGCGATCCGCCTATTTTCGACCTATCCCATTCAAGCCCGAAGGAGAACACCATGTCCGCCAATATCACGCCGCGCCGCGCGCTCATCGTCATCGATGTCCAGAACGATTATGATGGCGGCAACCTCGCCATCCAGTATCCGCCGTTCCGCGACAGCGTCGTCAATGTCGCGCGCGCTATGGATGCCGCCGCTGCGGCCGGCGTGAAGGTGGTGGTCGTCAAGCAGATGGCGCCCGAGACCTCGCCAGTCTTCGCCAAGGGCAGCCATGGCGGCGAACTGCATCCCGAGATCGCCCGGCGAAGCCGCGACCACTATGTCGAGAAGTCACTGCCTAGCGCCTTTGCCGGCACCGACCTCGAGGCGTGGCTGCGCGCCAATACCATCGATACGATAACGGTGATCGGCTACATGACGCATAATTGCGACCTGTCGAGCATCATCCACGCCGCGCATGTCGGCTTTGCGGTCGAGTTCCTGTCCGACGCCACCGGTTCGCTGCCTTACGCCAACAGCGCCGGCTACGCCTCGGCCGAGGAGATCCACCGCGTGGTGTCCATCATCCTGCAGTCGCGCTTTGCGGCCGTGCTCAAGACCGCCGAATGGATCGATTGCCTGAAGACCGGTGCTTTGCCCGAACGCGACACGCCCTATGCGTCCAACCAGCGCGCGCTGGCGCGCAACGCTGCATAGGCAAATCTGTCCCCGAAAAGCAAAAGGGCGGCCAGTGGCCGCCCTTCTTGGATCTCGCAACGATCTCGAAATTTTCAAAACAGGCCTTCGATCTGGCCGATCTCGTTGAGGAAGATTTTTTCCGAGGACGGCGCCTTGGGCAGGCCGGGCATGGTCATGACCTCACCGCAGATGACGACGACGAAGCCGGCGCCCGCCGAAAGCCTGACCTCGCGTACCGGCACGGTGTGCCCGGTCGGCGCGCCGCGCAGGTTCGGGTCGGTCGAGAAGGAATACTGGGTCTTGGCCATGCAGACCGGCAGGTGCCCGTAGCCGGCCTGCTCCCAGGCATGCAGCTGGTCGCGCACCGACTTGTCGGCGATCGCCTCGTCGCCGCGATAGATGCGCTGGACGATGGTGTTGATCTTCTCGAACAGCGGCATTGCGTCGGGATAGAGCGGCGCGAACTGCGAGGCGCCGGATTCGGCGATCTCGACGACCTTGCGCGCCAACTCCTCAATGCCGGCAGAGCCATTGGCCCAATGCTTGCACAGGATCGCCTCGGCGCCGAGCGAGGCGACGAAATCCTTCATCGCCTGGATTTCCACCTCGGTATCGGTGGTGAAATGATTGATCGCCACGATCGCAGGCACGCCGAACTGTTTCACATTCTCGATGTGGCGGCCCAGATTGAGGCAGCCCTTCTTGACTGCCTCGATGTTTTCCTTGCCGAGGTCTTCCTTCTTGACGCCGCCATTCATCTTCATGGCGCGCACCGTGGCGACGATGACGGCAGCCGCCGGCTTCAAACCCGCCTTGCGGCACTTGATGTCGAAGAATTTTTCAGCACCGAGGTCGGCGCCGAAGCCGGCTTCGGTGACGACGTAGTCGGCGAGCTTCAGCGCCGTCGTGGTGGCGACGACCGAGTTGCAGCCATGGGCGATGTTGGCGAACGGACCGCCATGGACGAAGGCCGGGTTGTTTTCCAGCGTCTGCACCAGGTTTGGCTGCATGGCGTCCTTCAGCAGCACCGCCATGGCGCCGTCGGCCTTGAGGTCGCGGGCATAGACCGGCGTCTTGTCGCGGCGGTAGGCGACGATGATGTCGCCAAGGCGCTTTTCCAGATCCTTGAGGTCGGTGGAAAGGCACAGGATAGCCATGACTTCCGAGGCGACGGTGATGTCGAAGCCGGCCTCGCGCGGATAGCCGTTGGCGACGCCGCCGAGCGAGCAGATGATTTCGCGCAGCGCCCGGTCGTTCATGTCCATGACGCGGCGCCAGGCGACGCGGCGGGTGTCGATGCCGAGCTCATTGCCCCAGTAGATGTGGTTGTCGATCAGCGCCGACAGAAGGTTGTGCGCCGTGGTGATGGCGTGGAAGTCGCCGGTGAAGTGGAGGTTCATGTCCTCCATCGGCACGACCTGCGCGTAGCCACCGCCGGCAGCACCGCCCTTGACGCCGAAATTCGGGCCGAGCGAAGCCTCGCGGATGCAGACGATCGCCTTCTTGCCGATGCGGTTCAGACCGTCACCAAGGCCGACGGTGGTGGTCGTCTTGCCTTCGCCGGCCGGCGTCGGGTTGATGGCGGTGACGAGGATCAGCTTGCCGTCCTTGTTGCCCTTCACCGATTTGATGAATTCGGCCGAAATCTTCGCCTTGTCGTGGCCGTAGGGCAAAAGGTGCTCGGTCGGGATGCCGATCTTGGCGCCGATCTCCTGGATTTGCTTTTTCTTGGCGCCGCGCGCGATCTCGATGTCGGACTTCACTTCGGCCATGACGGCTTTCCTTCGGATTGGACGGTGGAGGGGACGGGTTTGATCTCACTCGCAGGCATGTTGAACCCGGGCGCGGGCATGTTCTAACCCTGTCGCTCCCGTGGCGTCAACTTGCATGCAACTATGTTTCCTATGAAGAAAGTGTCTCCGCGGCCGGCCGACCTGTCGCCGGTTCTTCCTGGCTCCTTTGCCGCGCCGTATAGAAGCCAGAGGACGCGACGTTCCGCCGTCTCAAAACAGCCGCCCAATGCACGGAATGCGACAGAGGCGACGGCGCAAATTCGCCATCGCTCACCGGGAAGCAGTGAACGCTACTGAGTCAGGACGTTGCTGATCTCGACCATGTTGGAGCGCACGCGAAGCACGTAGAAACCCATCGTCGTCAGGTGCGTCGGCATGATCCAGCCATCCTCACGGCCATTGGCGATTATGAAGGGCTGGATGCGCAGCGCCGAGACGAATTGCGCATCCATTGTGTCCCACAGATTGCCGAGATGCTTTTCCTTGATGACGTCCTCGAAGTCGGCCTGGGCGCCCTTCATCAGGCCGTAATAGGCATAGAGCTGGCCATAGGCGAACCAGAAGCGGTCGTCGGCGCGGAAGTCGAACCAGCCATTGTTATGGTTTTCGGCGCGCTCCTTGAGGATCGCCGAGGTCGAACCGATGTCGGAGGAGATGCGGTCGATATACTGCTTCAGATTGTCGGCGCGGGCATCGAACGTCGCCTGGCAGCTGCCGAGGCGGGCGTTGAAGGAGCGCAGCTTGGTGACGGCATCGCGATAATAGCTCGGCGTCGGCGTCTTGGGGCCGAACGGGTTGAGGCCGAAATACCAGGTCTCCTCGTCGAACTGCAGATTGCCGCGCGCATCCTGCAGGTCGCCGTCGATCTGCGATGTGGTGCGGACACGGCCGAGATTGTCGGCAAGCTCGGTGGCGGTGCGCCGCACCGCCTGGTTGATGCCGCGCTGGAACGAGGCCTTGTTGTCCATGAACGGCGTGTTGTCCCAGTCGATGCCGAACAGGCCGAGTTTGTAGAGGATCATCGACGAGATCCAGGCATTCTGGTTGACGTTGAAGTCCGTCAGGTCGGCCGCCACCTGGGCGATGCCCGAATTGCCGCAGGTCTTGGCGGTGTCGGTGCCGGCGCCGGCGGCGACCTGTTCGCCGGCGGAAATGTTGCGGTTCTCGAAGGTGTATTTGTCGACGTAGTCGGGATCGAACTTGTTCCACCACTGGGTGGCGTAGAAGAAATTGGCGTAGAGGCCGATCAACACCAGAAGCGCGAGGCCGACCACAGCCTTCAGGATCCAGCCGCGCTGCGTATACCAGCGCCCAGCCCAGAGGAACGGCCACAGGATCGCGCCGATGACGAGGCCGATGCCGCGGCCGATCCATTGGAAGATACGGGTGAAGAAATTCACGATCGGATCAAGCATGGCTCTCGTTCACCCCTCAGTCAGTCAGGCCGTAAAGGCGCGTGCGAAACGCCACTTTGTCTTTCAAATATGTGGTTTTCAGAACGTCCACAACATGCGACCGCCAGGCGTCGCTGTAGCCGTCATAGTCCTTGTAGAAGCCCGGCTTGTTGAAGACGTAACGCGAGACGAAGTCCTGCGGCACGAAATCCGAGATCAGCTGGTTGGTCAGCCAGGCGTCGGGATGGTCGGGCTTGCCACGCACGACCAGGAAGCGCTGTTGCGGAAACACATCCTCGATCTTGAGATGGCCGAGCTGGGCGATCTCACGCTTGGCGGCGTTGAGAAAGGGGAAATTGCCGTCCTTGGTGATCAGATCGGCATGGCCATGGATCCAGGTCTGCAGCCAGACCTTGTCGACCTCGGTCAAATTGCGGTTCGGCTCTGTGTCGCGGATGAGAGAGCGCACCACCATCTCGGCGCGATGCTCGAGATAGCCCGAGCTTTCGACCCATGACGCGCGCGGCAGTTCGATGCGGCCGGTGCTGGCCAGGAACTTGAACACCTTGTCGGCATCGTTGATCGAAAGATAGCTGACCTGCCAGGGCCGCGAACGGCGAAAGCCGGGGGCGGCCGGGTCGCCGATGACGGTAGTCATATCAGGATCGACGAAGACGTAGACGCCGCCGAAATGGCTGGTCCAGTAGGCGTTGTGGCGGAAGATCACCTGGTCGGGCACCAGCGCATTCTCACGGATATCGCCGCACACCTTCGCCAGTTCCACCATACGGCTCAGCATGGTGTTGTCGCGCCAGGCATCGGGCTCCTGCTTCAGCCGGTCGACCAGCTTGCCGAGTTCGGCGGCCTTGCCCAGCACGTCCTCGGCCGAAAGCACCCTGAACTCGACCTGGCTGATCGACAGCAGATCCTCGATGTCGTTGACCAGGGGAACGGAATCCTCGATCTCCCCGTAGATGACATCCTTGATGGTCAGCGCATCGATGGCGCGCTGGTTCTTGGACATGAACTCGAACATCAGCTGCGAGGTGTTGGAAAAGGCGGTGTGCACCACCGGCAGATCGATCTGCGACGGCGTCAGGATGATGAAGCGGCGGTTGACCTCGTTGGGATCGAGATAGTCGTAGTCGCCGCATTCCTCGGCCACTTCGGGCGAGAAGCCGGTGCGGTCGATCTGGAAGCTCTTCAGCTTGGTCGGTTTGAGGCCGAAGGCGACAAGCGCCTTGTTGTAACGCTGGATGAGGTGCGGCTCGTCGACGGTGAGCAAGCGGCCGTAGATCAGCTCATTGTCGCGGAGAAGGTCGGGCTTTTTGGCGTGGCTCATGCAGAACGTTCCGAGCGGCGTTGCCTGTTGTGGCGAAGCGCCAACGCTGACGCCTCCCTCTCCCCGTTCTGCACGGGGAGAGGGCAAGGGTGAGGGGCAGCGCTAGCATTCAAGGACATGTCTCCCCATGGCCTTTGGCGGCAATGAATCGAAGATCATTGGTCCGGATGTGCCGATCGAGGCGCTGTTCGATAGCTGCCAGTATGGTCGTAGCGATCTCTGGTCCACGCATGCGCCGCCCCTCACCCTTGCCCTCGCCCCGTGAAGGACGGGGAGAGGGGGGCGTCAGCGTTAGCGCCAAGCCTTTCAGCACCCGCGGGCAGCGAAGGAAGCTCACGCATTCCACAGCCCCTTCTTCTTCATCTCCTCCATCTCGCGCCCCGCCCGTTCGCGCAGGCGTGCGTCGCGCAGCAGCTTCTCCACCGCGGCGTCGTCGGATTTGTCGGAATAGCGGAACTCCGAGTCGGCGTAGCGGTTGATCTCCTGCATGACCATGTCCATCGAGAACGGCCCACGCAGTTCCTCGATCATGGCTTTCTTCTCGTCGTAGCCCTTGTGCATGAAGGCTTCCGGCTTCTCGAACCAGTCGTCGGGCAGCTCGATGTCCATGGCGCGCATCTTGATGGCGTCGGTGACGTTCTTGATGGCTCGGCCGGTGAAGCGCGGCTCGGCATCCTTGATCAGGTGCAGATAGGTGCCGATGTCGGCCATCGATTTCGGCGCGCCATTCTCCTTCATGTAGCGCTCATAGACCTTCATCAGCCCGTCTTCCTGAGGCTTCTCGTGCTCCTCATAGGCTTCGGTCACCGCGCGCTGGATCTCCTGCGCGGCGTAGAGCTTGTGGTCGCCGAGTGGGATCTTGTGGTTCTTGCCGGCAAGCAGGACGAAGATGTCGATATAGTCGTCGCGGCTCTGTGGGCCGTCGACCAGCCAGCGGGCCCCGGCGCGCTGGCGCAGCGCATCGTCGACATTTTCGGGATAGTTGGAAAACATGCCGAACGAGCAGTTGCCGCGCACTACCGTGCCGGCGCCGGCAAAGGCATCCATCAAGACGCCGGTGATCTCCTGCTGGCCGGCCGAGGCGCGGTCGTCGGAGCGGCGGGCCGCCACCTGGTCGATGTCGTCGACGGTGCCGAAACCGATGACGCGTGGGTTCAAGACATTGTTGATGAACTGGCGGCAATTCTGGCCGGATTTGCCCTGGTAGGACGAGATCTGGTCGACGCCGAAATTCTCATAGGCGAAGGGATAGCCGGCGACCTGGCAATAGCCGTTTACGAGGCCGGCGATCATCTGGATCAGCGTCGTCTTGCCGGTGCCCGGCGCGCCGTCGCCGATGAAGGTGAAGAGGAAGCCCCCGAGTTCGACGAACGGGTTCAACTCGCGCTCGAAATCGTAGGCCATCAGCATCTTGGCGAGCTTGACCGACTGGTATTTGGCAATGTGGTTGCCGACGACCTCTTCCGGCTTCTTGAAGGTCATCACCAGCGGCTTGGAGCGCTTGCCGGGCGCGACGTCGAAGCCATCGAGGGTGAAATCGTCGGCGTCGATGCGGATATGAGCGTTCTCGAACGGACCGATGCCGTCGAAGCGGCCTTTGCGGGCCAGCAGCCCATCAATGGCGACCCGTGCAAAAGCTCGCGCGCGCGTCGTCAGGTCGCCGTCGTCCTTGGAGCCTGCAATCGCCTTGTCCAACCCGGCGACGATCGACTTCACCGCGTCCTGCGGCGTGTCGAACAGGAAGTCCGGTTCGGGGATATCGTTGGGAGCCTCGCCGTCGCTGTCGATCAGCTGGAACAGGTAAGAGGCGAGGCTGAAGGCTGAAACGTAAGCCGAGGCTGACAGAAGCTTCTTGAAGGTCGCCGCCTCATCGCCCTCAAGAGGCGCGCGGGTGTTCTTGGCCTGGAGGCTTTCGAGGTCGGAGCCCTCGGCGAAGACGTCGGAGATGGCGAGCGCAATCGCCAGGCCGCGGCGGGCGCGGAACAACAGCGTGTGCTGCGGGATGCTCATCAGCTGGTCGTAGGGATGGATTGCGGCCACGGTCTTGGTCAGCTCGACCTCGCGTGTGCGGCGCACCGAGCCGACCGAGACTGTCGAGACAAAGCGGCGATTGGTGCCGGCAAGTGCTGTGCCGGATTCGCGCGCAGGGTCTTCCAGAACCACGACGCGGGTGATGAAGCTCTGCGCCGTGGCGCGGTGCTTTTCGATTGCGGCTTCCGGGACGGTGGTCAGGCCGGTGTCCATCGTATCAATCCTCCTCGCGACTCACTCTTGTGCCTGCCCTCGCGTGAGCAAAATTGAAAACATCCCGTCAAAGGGTTCGTGATCGGGAAAGCGTTCGGCTTGAAAGATGGCCTCTCCCGGCCAACGCAATGGTCGGGCGGTCAGTTTGTGTTTCTTGTAAGCACCGATATGCATATCGACATCCCACCAAGCGAGAACCCGGCAGGGCGATTCATTACTGCGGGAAGCAAGGTTATCCGTTTCGATCACAATCGCCTTCTGCCCCTGACCGCGCCCCGGAGATTGTCAGGCCCACCAAAAATGCCACCTCACACATCGCTGATCACCTGCCCATTTGACAGGATGTGAACCTTGTAGCCGGAAAAGATCTTTTGAGCTTCGCCGGCGGCGTAGAGTGCTTGATAGGCTTCGTGCGGGATCAGGGCGTGGTTCTCGTAGCTCGACACACCCTGGCGCGCGGCTTCGAGATCGTCGGTGTTGATAAAGAATTCCTGCGTGGTCTTCTCGCTCGAAAACAGGCCCTTGCGGCCGGGTTTCTCGCCCTTGGAGTAGACCTCCTGGATGGTCCAGGTGAGCAGCCAGGCATTTTCCGGTTTGCGCACCTTGGCCAGCACCTCGGTCACGGTCGAATTGTTGTCGGTAATGCCTGCGGAATAAAAGGGGCCGAGCACGACGCGGCGCAGCTGCTTAGGGTGCAGCGGCTCGAAATCTTTGTCGAGATTGACGGCAATCGTTGCCGGCGACAGCGTATAGGCGGAATTCTTCTCGGTGAAATCGTCGAAGCGATGGGCGAGTTCGGGGTTGAGCAGACCGTCCACCGGCAGCGGGATGTCGACCCGTTCATTGAGCTTGCCGTTGCTGTCAACGAGCTGCCGGATCATGCTTTCGGAAGAATCCTCCACCGTCACCATGTAGACCAGCGGCAGGTTGGCGCTGCCGTCGAAGCTCGCCCAGTGCACGAGGTAATAGGGGCGCCCGGTCTTTGGATTGACCGAGACCTTTGCCGTCTGCGCCAGCGAGAACGGGCCAAAAGTCTGTTCGCTCTTGACGTCCTCGAGATAGAGCCGCTCGGCCATCGACTTCTGCAGCGCTTCGGGGAATTCCTTGTGGCGCAGGATGAAGTCGGCCATTTCCTCGCGCAATTCGCCGGCCAGCGGAATGTTGGCCAGCCGCGCCTCGGCCTGGCGGCGGTCGTTTTCCAGCTCGAGCAGGTTCTGGAAGACGGGATAGCCGCTGTCGGCGCGCGAAATGCGGAACGTGTCCATGAAGCCGAGCCGGTTGCGCCAGCAGGAAAACGATTTGTCCAGCCGGGCAATGTATTCGGCGACGATCTTGGCGACGATGCCGTGCCGGTAAAGCGGCGAGCGGTCGTCGCGCATGAACACTTCAAGGCCGCTGAGTGCCGCCGTGATGGCGGAAAAATAGCGCGCCGCCGCTTCGTTTTCGGGAGTCATGCCGGTGTGCCCGCGTGCAGCCGCTCCTTACGACTGCACGTAGTTGGCCGAATTGTGCTTCTTCATCACGTCGTCGAAACGGCGGGCGAAGGCGTCGTCGGCGAGCTTCTTGCGGCGCTGGATGTCGGAGCTGGCGACCATGTTCTTCTCGTGCATTTCGAGGAGATCGCCGATGTGCTTTTGCGAGGCGGCGCCAATGCCGGCCATGGTCTCTTCGGCGGTGTTGTCGACCTGGCTGCCCAGCGTGTTGATCTTGTGGGCGACATCCTGCTGGGCGGCGGTCTTCAAGGAATCTTCCAGTGCCTTGTAGAGCACGATGCGCTGCTCCGTATCGATGGTCAGCTTGTTGATAAGCGTCGACTGGGCTGCGATCTGATTGTTGAGCGAATCGACGAAGGTCTGGAACATCGAGGTGTAGCGTTCCAGCGTCTGGCTCTCGGCCAGAAGCTCCTGCTCCTTGGCTTGCTTTTCATTGTATTCGGTCGCCAGTTTCGAGCGCTCGCCCTCAAGCTGCGTGCGCTCCTTCTGACTGGTAGAAGCGGCGATCTTGTTTTCGATGTCGAGCAGCAGCGGATTGACCTCCTCGATGCGCTTCTGCACCGCCTCGAGGTTGGTCATGGTGACCTTGCGGCGCTCGATCACCTGCGACAGGCTGTTTTCCGAGGTCTTGTAGCGCTGGTCGAGGACCTCTTTCTGCGCTTTCAGGATGCCGACGATGGTGTCGGACTTGACCAGAAGCTCCTGCAGATTGCCGGCCAGCGACATGTTGCGGACGCGGTCGGTGCGCATGCGCTGCTTGCGTTGCGCCGAGAAGACGCCGACGAAGCTTTCCCAGCCGGTGTAGTTCTTCATGCTCTCGAATTCGGTGCCGAAGACGTTGGTGGCGTCTTCCAGCCCGATGATCAGGTCGGCAATGTTGCCTTCCATCACCTTCTGCTGCTTCAGCACGTCCTCGATGCGGGCATTCTCGATGTCGAAATTGGCGTCGCCGATCTTCTTGTCGGCGGTGGCCAGCGTATCAAGCACCGTGCCCGACTGCTCGATCTTGGAGCGCATGTCCTGCACGACCTGCCTGGTCTTGGCAATTTCGGCATCGAAATTCTGCAATGTCGCCATAGGGGCCTCCCGCTTCGGCTTCCGGTCGCTGGCTGCGAACAGCGGCGAATATATGTGGGGTATCAGGGGATTGAAAGACGCAAGACAAGACCCGCCCCGAAAACAAAAAAATGCCTGGTCGTCTTGAAAGGCAATGAAGGCGGGGTCATGGCGTGATTAACCAGCCGGCCAAGTATTGTTCAATTGTCATTGAACTTTGACGGCTGCGAAGAAGTCGATCTCGGACAGTGTGGGTGTGCTGAATTCGACAGAGGGCTCAATGAGTTGCAAGCGCGAGACAGCTGGCGGAAGCCGTCGCCATCACGCTACGCATCGCGCCGTTCAAGGCTTCGGATCGGCCTTCAGATAGGCGATGACGTTGGCGATGTCCTCGTCGCTGCTCAGGCCGGAGAAGCCCATCCTGTTGCCGGGTACTTTCAGCTTGGGAGCGCCGAGATAGGCTTTGAGGTTGGCTTCGTCCCAAACGAGGCCGGCCGCGCCGGCGTCCTTCATGGCCTGCGAATAGTTGAAGTTCTGGGCGGTGCCGGCGGTCCGGCCGACGATACCGAGGAGATGCGGGCCGACCTTGTCGCGGTCGCTTGCCGCCTCGTGACAGGCCATGCAGCGGTAGAACACTTTCTTGCCAAGTGCTGCATCGCCGTCGGCCAGCGCGGCGAGGATACCGGCCAAGTAAATGACAAGGCCTGATGAAATGGCTCGAAGCATGGCGGTTCCCGGCTGGCTCTGGCTGAGGGCAAAATAGGCTGCAGGCCTTAACAAACGCCGTATGCCGGTGGATAGCAGCCGGGCTCAATCCGTGCGCGGGATCGCCGCGACCGCCTGCTTGACCTGCTTTTCAATCGCCGCCGACGAATGATTGTCGCGCACGAAAGCGCGGCCGATCTCCGCCATCTCGGCGGCCGCTTGCGGGCGTGTCGCGAGATCGATGATTTTCAATGCCAACTTGCCGGCATCGTCGCTGGACAGGAAATGCCTGCCCGCCTGCAGGCCAAGCCCTTCGACGGCCTTTTCGGTGGCGGCGACGACAAGGCCCGCCGCCATCGCCTCCAGCACCTTGATGCGGGTTCCGCCGCCGAAGCGCAGCGGGATCGGCGCATAGCCGGCACGCCCAAGCAATTCAGGCAGATGCGGTGGGTTCTCGATCAACCGCAGACCATGCCTGGTGCATAGACCGCGCACGACATCGCGCGGGTTTCTGCCGGCGACGGTGATCGACCAGGGCCGGCCGGAGGCGGCGAGGCGCGGCGCCATCGCGCGGCCGATCTGCTTGACGGCATCGATGTTGGGGAAATAGCCGAGATGGCCTATGAAACACAGGCTGAGTTCACTGAAGCGCTCGGCAGCAATCGGCAGGGAAAGCACGCTCTCGTCTGGAATGGGGTTGGCGACGAACCTGACGTCGTTGACGGGGCCGAGAGCGGACAGAAGCGCTTCGTCGGCCCGCGAACAAACCCAGACCTGGTCGGCCAGGGCAGCCGCACACCTGTCGGCTTCGCGCGCCTCTGCCTTCCTTCGCCTGTTTTGGCGCCAGTCTCGAATTTGCTGCCACAGCGTCAGGCCGGCGATCCGGTCGGACACCGTCCGGGAATCAATGTTGTGCTGGTCAAGGACGGTGCGCGCGCGATGCTTCGGCGCCAGCGTCAGCAGCTGCGAAAGCACGATCTCCTCGATTACCACGAGATCGGGCGCGAATTCCCTCCAGATGGCGTCGGCCTCGGCCAGCTCGTCGTCCGGCATCATATGCACGGTCGGGTGCGGGCCGCGCCTGCCCCACGGCGCCCTGCCGCGCGCTGCCTCGATGATCCGGTGACGGATGTTCGGCGGTGTGGAGGGTGCCGGGGCGCCAGTCAGGCTTACCGTCAGGACCTCGCCCATCGATGCCAGGGCGCGTGCATTGGCGGCGTTCCGGATCTCTCCGCCGGAGACCGGCGGAAACGGGCAATCGACTGTGAACTGCAGAATTTTCATGTTGTCCCGGCCGTTCAGCCTCTGGTGAAGCCAATGAAATCGTCAGGCGCGGCGCGGCCCATTTCCTCTTCCCAGTGGCGGCGGCAGAGCGAGATATAGACGTCCTTGCCGATCGCCACCTGTTCGCCTTGTCTGGCCACCTTGCCGTCAGCGCCGAGACGCACGACCATCGTCGCCTTGCGGCCGCAGCGGCAGATGGTGCGCACTTCGCGCAGATCGTCTGCGATGGCCAGAAGCCCTCGCGAACCGGAAAACAGATTGCCCTGGAAATCGGTGCGCAGGCCGTAGCACATCACCGGGATGTTCAGCCGGTCGGCGATACGGGCGAGCTGCCAGACTTGCTCTTCCTCGAGAAATTGCGCCTCGTCGACAAAGATGCAATGCACCGTCGTATGTTCGTGATGCTCGGCGACGCGAGCGTAGAGATCGTCGCCGTCGCGGAACATCTCGGCCTCCGTCTCCAGGCCGATGCGCGACGAGATCAACCCGGTATCGCCCTTTCTATAGTGGCCGGCGACGAACAGCATGGTCGTCATACCGCGTTCGCGATAATTGTAGGACGCCTGCAGCAGCATTGTCGTTTTGCCGGCATTCATCGTCGCATAGTGGAAGTAGAGCTTGGCCATGCCGTCCTTTTAAGCCGAGTTGGCGCGGCGCGGGGAGAGGGCACCGCTGCATTTCATGGGAAAAGCCGTCTGCAATCGAAAAAGCGGCGGGCGTGTCGCTGTTTGGCCAGTCCGCGCCGTTGATCGTGATTGTCTTAGCGCTTGAAACCACACCAGAATGGTGTTTGGCTGACGAAACAAGGCGGGCAGAGAAACCGTAACTACGCTTCGCCAAAGAATCACAATGGGAGACTGCCAATGTCGCGTATGAACACCTTCGTCGCCGGTCTCGGCCTGGCGACTTTTCTGTCCACGAGCGCTGCACTTGCCGGCGATCCGGAGAGCTGCAAGGCGGTGCGCCTTTCCGATGTCGGCTGGACCGACATCCAGGCAACCACCGGCGTCGCTTCGGTGCTGCTCACCGCGCTCGGCTACGAGCCGCAGACGATCCAGCTATCGGTACCGGTGACCATGGCGTCGCTGAAAAACAAGGATCTCGACGTCTTCCTCGGCAACTGGATGCCGTCGATGACTAACGACATCAAGGACTACACCGCCGATGGTTCGGTCGAGACGATCGGCACCAACCTGACCGGCGCCGGCTACGGCATCGTCGTACCGACCTATGTCGCGGAGGCCGGCGTCAAGTCGCTGACCGACATCGGCAAGTTCAAGGACAAGTTCAACGGCAAGATTTACGGCATCGAGGCGGGCAATGACGGCAACCGCATCATCCTCGACATGATCAAGAACCCGAAGGACAATCTCGAAGGCTTCGAGCTGGTCGAGTCCTCGGAAGCCGGCATGCTGACGCAGGCCGAGCAGTCGATCAAGAACAATGAGTGGATTGCCTTCCTCGGCTGGACGCCGCATCCGGTGATGGGCGCCATGAAGCTCACCTATCTCGACGGCATGGGCGACAGCGGCTTCGGCGCCGCCACCGTCTACACCAATGTGCGCAAGGGCTACACCACGGAATGCCCGAATGCCGGCAAGTTCATCGCCAACCTGAAGTTCAACCTGGATATGGAAGGCGAGATGATGGACGCGATCCTGAAGGGCGGCGACGCCAACACGGTCGCTGCCGACTGGCTGAAGAAGCACCCTGACGCGGTTGCGCCGTGGATTGCCGGCGTCACCACCTTCGATGGCGGTGATGCGGCAGCGGCGGTCAAGACCGCGCTCGGAAGCTGAGCCGACTGAATTCGGCAAAGCCGAACCAGGAAGGGCAGCCAATCTAGAAAAGGCTGCCCTTTTTCATATCCTGTGAGAAGATGACCTAACGACAGCGGAGGCCGGAAGCAGGCGGTCTCTCGCATGAGAGGGGCGATATGGATCCGATTTCGAAATTCATGGTCGATCACAAGATACCGATCGGCGCCTGGGGAAAGGCGTTCTTCGGTTTCCTCACCGACAATTTCGACACCGTGTTCAGGGCCTTCTCGAATGGCCTCAATTTCTTGCTCGACGGGCTGGTTGGCATCCTTTTGATGGTGCCGCCGGTGCTGCTGGCGCTGATCATCGCCATCATCGCCTGGCTGCTGCAGCGCTCGCGCCCGCTGGCCATAGGCGTCTTTCTCGGCCTGATCTTCATCATCAACCAGAACCTCTGGAAGCAGACGGTGCAGACGCTGGTGCTGGTCGTGGCCGCCGCCGCCATGGCGATGGCCATCGGCGTGCCGCTCGGCATCTGGGCCGCGCACAAGCCGAAGGTCTACCGCATCATGCTGCCGGTGCTCGACCTGATGCAGACGCTGCCGACCTTCGTCTACCTGATCCCGGTCCTGACCCTGTTCGGTCTCGGCAACGCGCCCGGCCTCATCGTCACCATCATCTTCGTCATCCCGACCGCGGTCCGGCTCACCCATCTCGGCGTCGTCTCGGTGCCGAAGTCGATCATCGAGGCCGGCGAGGCGTTTGGCGCCACCAAGCAGCAGCTGCTGTGGAAGGTCGAATTGCCCTCAGCGCTGCCGACCATCATGGCCGGGCTGACGCAATCGATCATGCTGTCGCTGTCGATGGTGGTGTTTGCAGCACTCATCGGCGCCGGCGGCCTCGGCACTGAAATCAACCGCGCGCTCGGCTCGCGCCGCATCGATCTCGGGCTCGAGGCGGGCCTGGCGATTGTCGTACTCGCCATCGTGCTCGACCGGATGACGCGTATCGGCGTTGGAGGCAAGAAATGACCGTCGCCGTCGATTTCAAAAATGTCGATATCGTCTTCGGGTCCGACCAGGCCGGTTCGCTGGCGCTGATCGATGGCGGCGCCACGCGCGCCGAAATCCTTGAAAAGACCGGCAATGTGCTGGGTTGCGCCGGCGCCAGCCTGACCGTGCATGAGGGCGAAATCTCGGTGCTGATGGGCCTGTCCGGCTCGGGCAAGTCGACGCTGCTGCGGGCGGTCAACCGGCTCAACGTGGTGTCGCGCGGCCAGGTGCTGGTCAAGGACGGCGACAATATCGTCGATGTCGTGACCTGCGATCAGGCTACGCTGCGGCGGCTGCGCCAGAAGCAGGTGGCGATGGTGTTCCAGCAGTTCGGCCTGCTGCCCTGGCGTACGGTGGAGGAGAATGTCGGCCTCGGCCTCGAACTCGCCGGCGTGCCGGAGCAAGAGCGCAAGGAGCGCGTGCAACGCCAGCTGAAACTGGTCAATCTCGACCAGTGGTCGAAGAAATACGCGCATGAGCTGTCCGGCGGCATGCAGCAGCGCGTCGGCCTGGCCCGTGCCTTCGCCACCGAGGCGCCGATCCTGCTGATGGACGAGCCGTTCTCGGCGCTCGATCCGCTGATCCGCACCAAGCTGCAGGACGAATTGCTGCAGCTGCAGGCGGAGCTGAAGAAGACCATCATCTTCGTCAGCCATGATCTGGAAGAGGCGCTGAAGATCGGCACCCACATCACCATCATGGAGGGCGGTCGCATCGTGCAGACCGGGGCGCCGGAAGACATCGTGCTCAAGCCCGCCAATGACTATGTCCGCGACTTCATCGCCAATGTGAATCCGTTGTCCGTGCTGACCGCCTGGAACGTCATGCGCGACAGCCGCGACCTCGAGCACGGCGATAATGGCTGGGTGTGGCTCGACCGGCGCAAGACGACGCGCTTTAAGATCGACGAGCACGGGCTGGTGGCGGCGGCGGAACGCGACGGCAAACCGGCGGTATGGGTTTCATGCGCCGATGTCGAGGCGCAGCCGGAGGAGACGGCGCAGGTGTTCTGGGCCAACCCCGGCACGTCGCTGAAGACGGTGATGCTGGCCATGCACCGCTCGCAGACGGCACCCGTGGCGCTGTTCGACGACCAGTCGCGCTTTGTCGGCGCGATCGGGATACGCGATGTGCTGAGCGCGGTGTTGCGGCGCTAGATCATGATGAGATTTGGTTGAAATCTCATCATGATCTAACCCTTTGTTGGAGCATGATCTTTTCCAAAAACCGGTACCCACTTTTTGGGATCATGCTCTAAGCCAGCCCGATGCGCGTGGCGCCGAGCTTGAACAGGGCTGTGGCATCCCGGTCGAAGCGGAAGGTGTCGATGAAGTCGTCGGCTCGGTAATCCGGAAGCGTCTTGCGGATGGCGGCGGCGAAGTTTTTCGCCTCGTCCAGCCGCCCAGCCAACGCCAGGCAGTGGGCGGCGATCGACAGGATGATGACATGTGCGTTGGGGCGGGCGGCCGCCTTCAGCGCCCATTCGGCCGCCTCGTCGAACTGGCCGAGGCGGACATGCGCCATGGCGCGTGCGCCCAGCATGCCGAACAGCATCGGGTCGAACGGCGACAGATGGCGCGAATGATCCGACGATCCGATCGCCGCGTGCGGGTCGCCCGACTGCGAATGCACGAAGGACAGCGCATAGTGGCCAAGCGCGAAGTTCGGGCTGAGGTCGACGGCTCTTTGCAGTTCTAGCACGGACGCATCACCCTCGCCGCGCAGCCACAGCGCCCGGCCCATCGCCCAGTGCGCGGCGGGATTATGATCGTCGACCAAAACGCTCTGGCCGGCCGCCTCAAAGGCAAGCGCGCTGTCCTGGTCGCGGTCGCCCCAGCGCTGGAAGGCGCTCTGCCAATGGGTGAAGGACAGGCCGGCATAGGCGCGGGTAAAGGTCGGATCCTGCTGCAGTGCGATGCCGAAGAAATGCCTGGCCTGCTCGTTTTCGCTGCGGGTGAAGCGATACATATGCCAGAGTCCTCGATGGTAGGCCTCCCAGGCATTGAGCGAATTGGGCGCCTTCAGCATGGCGCGGTTGCGCTCGACCATCTCTATCTCGGATGAGACAGAGGCCACGATGCTGTTGCCGATATCGTCGAGGACAATGAAGATGTCCTCGGCCTTGCGCTCGAAGGTCTCGGCCCAGACGATCCTGGCCGTGCGAACCTCGACAAGCTCGACAGTGACGATCAGGCGACCCGTCGCGCTGCGCACCGTGCCGGTGGCGACATAGTCGACATTCAGCCTTCGGCCGGCATCTTCCGGCGCGATGTTCCTTTCCGCCAGCGCAAAGACCGAGCCCCGGGCGATGACAAAGAAGTCCCTGAGCTTGGCGAGGCGGGTAATGATGTCGTGGGTCAAGCCATCGGCCAGCCCGCCACGAACGCCGCTACCGGCGTCTTCGGCAAATGGCATCACGGCCAGCGAAGCCTTGTGCGGCGTCGCGGCTTCTGAACCGGCAAGCATGACTGACGCCTGGTTCGGCCCGGGCGGAGCTGCCGGTTGTGCCGGCAAAATCGCGCAGGGCCGTTCGCTGCGGATGGACAGCCACGCCTCGCGCACCGGGCCGAAATCCAGCTCTTCCGACTGGAACAACTGCGCCGCAGCGGCAAGATGGTCTTCGCAGGCGCCGAACTGGCCGCGCCGCGCCAGCCTCACCAGGAGTGCGACATGGGCGCTGCTGTCGAACGGGGTCAGTTCCAGCCATTTTTCGAGATGGGCGGAGACGGCTTCGGAATCGGCCGGCAGCGTCTTGACCAAATGTTCCAGTATAGCAGCTTGGCAGGAACCGAAACGGCGGCGCTGCGCGGTCAGCCAGCTGTTGAAGAGAGGGCTGCGGTCGATCTCCAGCCCTTCGAGGAAGTCGCCGACGAACAGGTCGGAGAGCAACTGCAGTCGCGTCGGCTCGAGCGTTTCGATGCCTGCGGCAGCCGCCGCCGCGACATCCAGAACGTCGACTGAGATGCCGTCGAGATCGAGCGCGATCGTATCGCCCGATGTTTCGATCCTGCGGCGGCCCGGTTCGTCGAGCGCGGCCCGCAGCTTGCTCAGGCACCAGCGCAGCTCACCCCTGGGATCATTTGGAACATCCCACAGCAACTCGCAGAGCTTGCCACGTCCGACCGGATGGGGCGCCAGCGCCAGATAGGCCAGCAGCGCGCGCAGCTTGCGCGATGCCGGCAAGACCACCGGGACGCCGTCGCGCGCAATTGTCGGCGGCCCAAACAGGCGCACGACAACACCTTGATGGCTGCTCGCCAGGCTCGATTCCACGCCAGATACCACGCCTGCTCCCACGCTGACCTGCCGGCCCCTGCTTTACCACCGAGCACGACAAAGTGCACCCGGCTGGCAAAATTTGTGCGCCGAATGTGGTGTTTACCACACTGCCGCACGTCAAGGACCTGTAGTGCGGCAAGGTGTCGAAATCTCGCCGCTCAAACCGCCGGTGTGTAACCGGCCCGTGAGCAAGAACCAGGAGTCTACCATGTTGCATCAGCAGAAAATCAGAACCACGGCCGGCCGCGGCCGCCTGTTCGACAGCATTCTCGACACCATCGGCGACACGCCGGTCATCCGCGTCAATAATCTCGGACCGGCGCACGCCACCATCTACGTCAAGGCCGAGTTCTTCAATCCGGCTGCGTCGGTGAAGGACCGGCTGGCGCTCAACATCATCGAGGAAGGTGAACGCACCGGCGCGCTCAAGCCGGGACAGACCATCGTCGAGGCGACCAGCGGCAACACGGGCATCGGTCTTGCCATGGTCTGTGCGCAGAAGGGCTACAAGCTGGTGGTGACGATGGCCGACAGTTTCTCGGTCGAGCGCCGCAAGCTGATGCGGATGCTGGGCGCCAAGGTGGTGCTGACGCCGCGCGCCGAGAAAGGCTTCGGCATGTACAAGAAGGCGGTGGAACTGGCCGAAGCCAATGGCTGGTTCCTGGCCCGCCAGTTCGAGACCAAGGCCAACGCCGACATCCATGAAGCAACTACGGGACGCGAGATCGTCAACGATTTCGCCGGCTCGCGGCTCGACTATTTCGTCACCGGCTACGGCACCGGCGGCACCGTCGCCGGCGTGGCGCGGGTGCTGCGCCGCGAGCGGCCTGAGACCCGGATCGTGCTCACCGAACCGGCCAACGCGCAGCTTGTCGGCAGCGGCAAGCCGCAGATGCGTGGCGCCGGCGGAGCGCCGGCCGCCAGCCATCCGGCTTTCGAACCGCACCCGATCCAGGGCTGGACGCCGGATTTCATCCCGCACGTCCTGCAGGAGGCCATCGGTGGCAACTTCTATGACGAGGTGATGCCGATCGCCGGGCCGGAGGGCATGAGATGGGCCAAGGCGCTGGCGCAGCAGGAAGGCATCTTCACCGGCATTTCCGGCGGTTCGGCTTTTGCCGTGGCGCGCCAGATCGCCGGCACGGCACCGGCCGGATCGGTGATCCTGTGCATGCTTCCCGATACCGGTGAACGCTACATGACCACGCCTTTGTTCGACGGCATCGAGGCCGAGATGAATGCGGAAGAGCTTGCTCTCTCGCTCTCGACGCCCGGTTGCCAGTTCCCGGCATGATGACGCGGGAGCAAATTGCATGGACGCGATGCCTGGACACTCGGCTACCAGTACCGAGGAAACGCTTGACCCCTCGGACTGGGCCGATGTGCAAAGCCTGTCGCATCGGATCGTTGACGATGCCGTCGCTTACCTGCGCGATGTCAGGCAACGGCCGGTGTGGCAGGAGATGCCTGGAGATGTGAGGGATTTCTTCACCGCCTCTCTGCCGCAATCGCCGACCCCGCTTGCCGACATCTATGGCGATGTCGTGGACAAGGTGATGCCCTATCCGATGGGCAACATCCATCCGCGCTTCTGGTCCTGGTATATGGGGTCGAGCAATTTTACCGGCGCGATCGGCGATTTCCTGGCGGCAATCCAGGGCTCCAATCTCGGCGGCGGCAACCATGCCGCCGCCCTGATGGACGGCCAGGTGGTCGACTGGTGCAAGCAGATGATGGGCATGCCGGCTTCGGCCAGCGGCACGCTGGTCAGCGGCGGTTCGATGGCCAACATCATCGGGTTGACCGTGGCGCGCAACACCAAGGCCGGCATCAACGTGCGCGAGCACGGCGTTGCCGCCATCGAAAAGCCGTTGCGTTTCTATGGCTCGGACCAGGTCCATTCCTGTCACCGCAAGGGGATGGAAGCGCTCGGTCTCGGCAACAAGGCGCTGCGCCGCATTGCCAGCGACACCGGCCTGCGCATCGACATTGAAGGTTTGAGGACTGCGATATCGGAAGATCGCGCGGCCGGGTTCAAGCCGGCCTGCATCATCGGCAATGCCGGCACTGTCAACACCGGCGCCATCGACGATCTGCAGGCACTGGCCAAGCTGGCGCATGAGGAGGATCTCTGGTTCCATGTCGACGGCTGCATCGGCGCGCTGATCGCGATCGCGCCCGAGAATGCGCGTCGTGTCGCCGGCATCGAATGGGCCGATTCCATCGCGCTCGACCCCCACAAATGGCTGCACGCTCCGTTCGAGGCAGGCTGCGCGCTGGTCAGGGATGCCTCGGCGCATCGCAAGACCTTCGCGGTGACGCCGGAATATCTGGAATCGACACCGCGCGGCCTCGCCTCCGGCCAATGGCTGCACGATTATGGCCTGCAGACGTCACGCGGCTTCAAGGCACTCAAAGTGTGGATGGCGTTGCGAGAACACGGCGTCGAAAAATTCGGCCGCCTGATCGACCAGAACATTGCGCAGGGGCACTATCTCTCGGGCCTGATCGCGGCCGATCCAGCGCTCGAACTGACGGCGCCGACCAGCATCAATATCGTCTGCTTCCGCTATCGCGCGGATGGTCTCGATAGCGAGCGCGCGAAGGCGCTCAACACCGAGATCATGCTGACGCTGCAGGAAGAGGGCATCGCCGCCATTTCCGATACCACGGTGCAAGGCCAGCATTGCCTGAGGGTGGCGATCAACAACCACCGGACCCGGCGCGAGGACCTCGACCTTCTGGTCGCCGAAACGGTTCGCCTGGGCAACGAGATCGCTTCTGCCTGACCGGCCATGGGGTAGTTCTCAGCCGCTGGCGGCCTCCTTTAAATCGCCCTCCGTAGCGGGAAACGTCACGCCGGGAAGGTAAAATGTGATCGGCCGGATTTCGTAGACTGCCGAGGGATTCACGCGGCGCAAGTCGCGCGCAGCCGCAATCGCCGCCTCCTGCGTGGCGCAGTCGAGGACATAAAGACCCAGCAATTGTTCCTTGGTCTCGGCAAACGGCCGTCGATGACGATGCCGTCTCCCGGACCACGCAGCGTGACGGCGTCGGCGGTCGCGCCCAGTCTTGCCGCCGGCCCGAGCTTGCCTTCGCGGGTCAATCTGGCATTGACCTCGAGCAGGTCGTGCATCAGCGCCGCATCCTGCTGCGGCGTCAGGGACTGGGTGGTCTGTTCGACGTGATAGGCCAGGATGGCGTAAAACATGCGGCGATCTCCTCCTGTTCGAGCGGCCGCACTATTGCAAGGGCGGGTTGGTTGATCCACCCCCGGTGCCCAGCGAGACGCTAGTCTGCTGCCTTATGCCGCCAGCGGCAGGCTGAGCTCCGTCAGCAGGCCGCCGCGGGGATGGTTGGACAGGTTGACATCGCCGCCGGCGGCACGCGCAATGTTGCGGGCAATGGTCAGGCCGAGGCCGAGGCCGCCGGTCTGGCGGTTGCGCGATTGCTCCAGCCGCACGAAGGAACCGAACACCTGATCGAGCTGCGCCTGCGGTATGCCCGGCCCCTCGTCGCGGATAACCAGCGTGACCGTGCCGTCCGACTGCCGCAGGCTGACATGGGCTTTCTTGCCGTAGGTCACGGCATTCTGGACCAGATTGTTGACGCAGCGCTTGAGCGCCACCGGCCGCGCCATGCAGATCATGCCACGCGGCCTGGCGCCGTCATGATCGAACGTGACGTCCTCGAAACTGTCGGCGATGGATTCCACCAGCGACCAGAAATCGATCCGCTCGCTCTTCTCCTCGGTGACTTCGAAGGTGGCGAAGTCGATGACGGAGCTGGCGATGCTCTCGATGTCGGCGAGGTCGTGGGCGAGCGCCTCGCGCGCCGTCGATCTGCGCAACAGTTCGAGGCGCAGCCGCATGCGGGTCAGCGGCGTGCGCAGATCGTGGGCGAGCGCGGCGGCCAGATGTTCGCGGTCCTCGACATAGTCGCGCAGCCTCACCTGCATGGCGTTCACGGCTTTGGCCGCGGCGCGGATTTCGCGGCTGCCGGTCTCGGCGATCGGCGGGCTCTTCAGGTCCGTGCCGATCCGGTTGACCGCCGTTTCCATCATCCGATAGGGCGCCGTCAGCCGGCGCAGCGACCAGATCGACATGATCACCACCAGGGCCGCGATCAGCGAATAGAGCGGCAGGCTGTCGAAGCTCAATATCGGTCCGACCGGTGTGTTGGGCTCGGTGAAATTCAGCCATTGGCCGTCGGCGAAGCGGACAGATGCCGTCAGCTTGTCGCTCTGGGCGAAGCTGGCCGCCAGCGATAACAGGTCACGCTCCACCGCGCCGACATCCTTGGTCACGGCCACACCGCCAGGCGCGTTGGCTGCCTGGGTTGCCGGATCGCGCCGGACGCGGGCGTCGGTGATGCCGAATTTCGACAGCCGCCCGACCAGGATGTCCTCGAGTTCGGCCAGTTCGTCGTCGCCGGCGATCGACGAGGTGACCGCGGGCGTGTCCGACACGGTCAGCGCATAGGTGGCGTTGAACAGACCGGAGGCCGTCAGCTTGCGCTGCTCCGGCGTGTCGTCATGCATCAGCTGCACCAGCGAATAGGCGCGGTCGTTAAGCCGGTAGAGATCGACCTCGTCATTGGCGACGGCGCGATCGCGCGAGACGATATAGAGCGTAGCGACCTGGCTGATCAGCAGGCCGGCAATGACGATGAGCAAAACCCAGACCGGCAGGGTTTGCGGCAGGAACCGTCTCATTCGGAGGTGGTCTCGGGCAGGAACTGGTAGCCGCCGCTGCGCACGGTCAGGATCAGTTTCGGCGTCTTGGGGTCGTCTTCCATCTTGCGCCTGAGACGGCTGACCAGGATGTCGATACTGCGATCGAAGGAATAGTCGCTGTCACCGCCGGAAAGCTCGATGAGCTGGTCGCGGGTGAGCACGCGCTGCGCGCTTTTGACGAAGGTCTGCAACAGGTTGAACTCCGCCATCGTCAGCTCGACCCTGACATCGCCCGGCGCCATCAGCCGCCGGCGCGAGCAGTCCATCGTCCAGCCGGCGAAATGGTAGATTTGCTTGGTGGTGGCGCGCTTCGGCTCAGCAGCACCATTGCGCCTCAAAACGGCGCGGATGCGGGCCAGCAGCTCGCGCGGATCGAAGGGTTTGGGCACATAATCGTCGGCGCCCATTTCCAGGCCGACGACGCGGTCGGTGGTCTCGGTCACCGCCGTCAGCATGATGATCGGCGTCGAGTAGCTGGCGCGCAGGTCGCGGCAGAGCTCCAGCCCGCTCTTTCCCGGCAGCATCACATCAAGCACGATCAGGTCTACCTGCGTGCGGCGCAGTATGTCTTCCATCTCGACGCCGTCGGCGGCAACCGTGGTGCGCAGGCCCCGCTTCTGGAAGAATTCCTGAAGCAGGTCGCGAATGCCCTTGTCGTCGTCGACGATCAGTATGTGCGCATCGGATTTCACGGCGATCCTGTCATTGCTGGCGGCCGGTCGGCGGCTGCCTTCTGAGTCTGCTTCTGTGGCGTCACCCACACGATAGAATTCTGGCCACATGTTGGCCAGCGGCGATGATCGCCCGCAAAGCCGATTTGCCAGAAACAGTCCAGAAACAAAATTCTATAGTCCGGAAAAACTCCCGAAAAGAATCAAGGGCATAAAGGGTGCCGTGGCGGTCAGGACATCGGCTGCGACGCGAAGTCTCCGGAGTAACGGACATTACCGATGCACAGGTTCACGATCAGCTTGATGGGTGCGCTGCTCAGCATTCCGCTCGTCACAGCCGCGATCGGAGCCACAACCGCAAAGGTGACGCCGATCACAAGGAGCGAGCGCTGCATCGATCTCAATCGCCAGGTAGACGAAGCCCTCGAAACCCATGCCGCGGCAACGCAGGTCACCGCGGCGAAAGCACTGCAAAGAAAGGGAAACCGGTTCTGCGCCAACAAGAAACAGGCACAGGGTATCCGGATGCTCGCGAACGCTTTGAAGCTGCTTGGAGTGACACCGATCGACCCGGTTCAGTGACACTCGAAACTCGACCCGCACAAAGAAGGAAATGAAGCCATGAAAAAGTCCATCCTCTCCGCCACCGGTCTCGCCGTCGCTCTCGCTTTCGCAATGCCGGCTCTGGGCAATGCCGCTGCCACCACGACCGCTGCTCCGGCTGCTTCCACGACCACCGCTCCGGCGACCACGACCGCCAAGCCCCCGGTGAAGAAGGTCGTCGCCAAGAAGCCCGTCAAGAAGCACAAGAAGGCGAAGAAGGTCGTCAAGACGGACGCCCCGAAGGCCTGATCCAGACAGCCAACAGGCTTGTCTGTAACAAGGCCGCTCCAGCACCCCCCGGCTGGAGCGGCCTTGTCGTGTGAGAGCATGATTACCCGTTGATGGGTGCCGGCCACCCAGATCTTTAACCCGTTTGCAATGCCGGTCCGGTAGGACAGCCCGCATGAAGAAGCGGCTTTCATCCATTCTGCGCTCGATGGCCATCGGCGGCCTTGTCGCCTCGGCAATGGTCAGGGTGCTGGTCCAGTTTACCGCCAGCCCGGTGCCCGATCCGGTGAGCGGGCGCACGGAGCCGTCGCTGTTTGCACCGGCAATCTCCAGCAGCTGGCAATACATCACACCATGGCAAAGCCTGCTGCTTACCGTGATCACCGGCGCGGCGCTGGCCTGCTTCTTCGGCTGGCTCGCGGTCGCCTGGGTCGAATACAAGGCGGCCGGATCAAGGCCGGATGCGGCATCCAGCGCACGGCAATTCCAGGCTCGTCGCGTCGCCAATCGCCAGGGCCGTTGAACCGCAGCATACACTTCCTAAATTTGTGAACGGCAGCACTTCCGGGAAGCCGGTTTGGCGCGCCGATCAAAATGGACGACGGCTTTCCCCCATGACAAAGTGAGAGCGACCCCTCGCGCGATACCGGTTCCCGATGCCTGAAATCAGTTCCAAACCCCGCACCAAGACCAAGCCGCAGACCGAGCGGCCGAAGCTCTACAAGGTCATCCTCATCAATGACGATTTTACGCCGCGCGAATTCGTGGTGACGGTGCTGAAGGGCGAGTTCAAGCTCAGCGAAGACCAGGCTAACCGGGTGATGATCACCGCGCACCGGCTCGGCGTTTGCGTCGTTGCCGTCTTCACCAGGGATGTCGCCGAGACCAAGGCGACACGGGCTACCGATGCCGGCAAGGCCAAGGGCTACCCGCTGCTGTTTACGACGGAGCCGGAGGAGTAGGTTGAGCGTCTTTCTCCCCCTATAGTGACGGGGAGAAGGGATCCTCACCTTCCTTCTCTATACCACATCGCGCCCATGGCCAGCAGCAGCAGGCAAAGGCCGAGGAAGCCGCCGAACAGGGGTACGCGCGAGACGGCTTTGAGCACGCTGTCGTCGGTGCTGCGCAGGCCGATCCAGTCTGCGCCCGAGGCCGCACCGGAGGCGCGGACCGGGACGATGGAGGGCAGGGCGACACTGCCGGTGAGCTGGCCAAGGGTGGAGGAGGCCGCCAGCCGGCGCACGCTGCCGCCGGTGGCCTCAGTCGGAGCCTTCAACCGGTCCTCGGTGGAGACGACGTCGGAGAATTCCGGCGCGTTGACCGGGCCGACATGGGCGAGTGCGGTCAGGTCACCATTGCCGATCTGGTAGAGGCCGATCTCCTTGGTCTCGATGCTGCCCAGGAAAACGCCGGGTTCGGACTTCTCCAGCTTGACGATCAGCGCCTTGCCCGAAGGGGTGATCACCTGCGCCGGGCCGGGATCGTCGCTCATCGTCTGGCGGCGGATTTCCAGCATCATGCCGCGGCCGTCGGCAGTCAGCCGCTCTTCCTCGAGTTCAGGTTCCTTCATCAGCCAGTGGGCGATGCGGCGGTAAAGCTGGACATGCGGGCCGCCACCCTCGAAGCCGCGCGCCCATAGCCAGCCCTGATCGGACAGAAGCATGCCGACGCGGCCTTCGCCCTTATGATCGAGCAGAAGCAGCGGGCGGTTGTCGGCGCCCTTCATCACCACTTCGCCTTCGGGGTTCTGTACGCCGATGGTGCGGAACCAGCGGCTCCAGCGCGGCGGCTCGGTCGCCGAGCCGTCGAGGCCGCGCGTCACCGGATGGCGCTGGCCGAGATCGGTGAGGCGCGGATAGAAGGCCTTGTCGATGACTTCGCCGGTCGGCATTGCCGGCAGCGACGACATTAGCGGGGTGCGGGCGATCGAGGCGTCGCCGGCATATTCCGGCCCGGCGGCGATCAGCAGCGCGCCGCCCTTTTCGACATATTCGGAGATGTAGTCGTAATAGAGGATCGGCAGCACGTCGCGGTGCTGGTAGCGGTCGAAGATGATGAGATCGAAATCCTTGATCTTCTCGACGAACAACTCGCGGGTCGGGAAGGCGATCAGCGACAGTTCGTTGATCGGCGTGCCGTCCTGCTTTTCCGGCGGCCGCAAAATAGTGAAATGGACGAGATCGACCGAGGCGTCGGATTTCAGCAGATTGCGCCACGTGCGCTCGCCGGCATGCGGTTCGCCGGAAACCAAAAGCACGCGCAAGTTCTCGCGGATGCCGTCGATCAGCGCGATGGCGCGGTTGTTGGCGTCGGTCAGTTCACCCGGCTCGCGGTCGATGGAGAGTTCGACGATGTTGCGGCCGGCGCCGGGGATGGTCACCTGCAGCGGCATCGCCTGGCCGATGGTCGCCTCTTCGACCGCGACCTGCTCGCCATTTACCGAGACGCGGACATCGACCGGGCCGGTTTCGCCGTCGGTGGCGATGACGCGGTAGGTCATGTCGAGCGGCTTGCCGACGAGGCCGAAGCGCGGCGCGTTCTCGAAGCGGATGCGGCGGTCCTTCTCGTGCTCGTTGCCGGTGATCAGCGCGTGCAGCGGCGCATTGAAGTCGGGGGCGGCCGGTGCGTCATGCACCTCGCCATCGGTGATCATGATGGCGCCACCGATGCGCGAGGGCGGCACGTCGCGGAAGGCGCCTTCAAGCGCTGCAAAAAGCTTGGTCTCGGTGCGCTCGTCGGCGGCTTCCGACTTGCCGGCCTCGACGACGCGGACGTCGAACTGCTTGAAGCGGCCAAGGCGCTGCTGCAAACCGGCAAGCGCTTCGTCGGTCTGTTTGGTCCGGTCGCCGATATCCTGGCTCTGGCTGCGGTCGACGATGACGGCAACGACGCTCTTCAGCGCCTCGCGCTCCTCATCGAGGAAGACCGGATTGAGGAGTGCTGCGCCCAGCGCAATCAGCGCCGCGAAGCGGAAGATCGCGCCGCGCTGGCGAAACCACAAGCCGACAGCGGCCAGCACCAGCAGCGGTGCGAGCACCAAAGCCAGCAAGGGCCAGGACAGCAGCGGTTCGAACGAAATCGACCAGTTCATCGTTTACCCTCCCTCTTGTGGGGAGGGTCGATCCGCGTAGCGGAGCGGGGTGGGGGTAGGCGACAGAGCGCTGGCTGCACCCCCACCCCGGCCCACTGTCTTCGCTTCGCTGCGACAGCGAGCCGACCCTCCCCAAAAGGGGGAGGGTGAGGGTGAGGCTGCGCCGCCGGCGCCAGACAGGATCGAGACGAAATTAGCCAATACTGCAATCCTATTGCCCCAACCGTTCGAGCAGGATGGGCACGTGCACCTGGTCGGATTTGTAGTTGCCGGTCAGCATGTACATCATGATGTTGACGCCGGCGCGCAGCGCATAGATGCGCTGCATCGGATCCGATGGCACGGTCGGCAAAAGCGGGTCACCATTCCCGTCGACGGCCCAGGCGCCGGCAAAATCATTGGCGGTGATCAGGATCGGCGAGACGCCGTCGCCGACGCGTACCGGCCGATTCTCGGCATTGCTGGCCTCGAGCGAGGCTTCCACCCAGAGCGGGCTGCCGGAGAAGCGGCCGGGAAATTCGGGCAGGATGAAGAAGGATTTGGTCAGCACATGGTCGGCGGGCACCGGCTCCAGCGGCGGCACGTTGAGATTGCCGAGAATGTCGCGCAACCGTTCCGTCGCCGGGCTCGCCGAATCCGCACCGATGCCGTTGGCGAACTGGTCGCGCGTGTCGAACAGCACCGTGCCGCCCTGCTGCATATAGGCGTCGATGCGGGCGATCGCGGCTTGGCTCGGCATCGGCGCGGAAGGATCGATCGGCCAGTAGATCAGCGGATAGAAGGAAAGCTCGTCCTTCGAGATATCGACGCCCGCCGGCGCGCCCGGCTCGAGCGCGGTCTTCTCGATCAGGAAGCGGGTCAGGCCTTCGAGCCCGGCGCGGCTGATCGAATCGTCACCGGGCACACCGGTCAGCACATAGGCGATGCGGGTCTTGGCAATATCCTCGATTGCCGCGGCATCGCCGGGCTTGGCGTCGTCGGCGTGGGCGAGGTCGGCATGGCCAAACAGCATGCCGAGACCAAGCAGCAGCGCAGCCGTCGTTGCTGCGGCCGATCGGCCGCGGCGCGGTCGGCGCGACATCAGCCCGCCCATCCAGAACACCGCCAGCGTGTCGAGCAGCATAAGCGCAAGTGCCGCTGTGACCAGCGATCCCTTGAGGTCGCGCGATTCATCGAAAGCGTACTGGATATTGGTCACCGGCACTGTGAATTGCGGGCGCACCAGCGGCGCGAAGGCGGTGGCCGGTTCGAGCAGATTGTGGGCGAAAACGCCGGTTTCCGAGCCGTAGAGGCCGGGCGGGTTCTCGAACGTCACCGGCAGCGTGCCGGCGCCGGGGACCAGCGGTCGCGCGTCCGGCGTCGGCGGCACCAAAGTGCCGTCGGCGGCTATCATGCGATAAGGTGCCAGCGACGTAGCAGCGGCTTCGGCGTTGGCAACCGCCGCACCCTGGTTGCGCGACAGCTGCACGATGCGCCGCAGCATCTCGACGAAGCTGCCGGAGATCGGCAGCGTCGACCATGTCGCTTCCGGGGTGATGTGGAACAGAACCAGCGTGCCCTTGCCCTTCTTCAACCCGGTCACCAGCGGGGTGCCATCGGCAAGGGTTGCCCAGGTGCGTTCGACGATGTCCGGCGTCGGTTCGGCCAGCACCTGCCGGCTCACCGTGACCTCGGCCGGCGGTGCGAGGTCGGCGAACGGGCCGTTCTTCGGGAATTCGGTCACCGCCTGCGGCGTCGTCCATGACAGCGCGCCGCCAAGCGAGCGCTCGCCGGTGCGCAGCCTGACCGGCAACAGATCATCGTCATTGCCGGCGGCGGCCAGCCGCGAACCGGCAAAGCGCACCAGCGTGCCGCCATTGTCGACCCAGTCGACCAGCCGCTGATGGACCTGCGGCGGAATGGTACCGATATCGGCCATGACGATCATCGCCGGCTTCTGGTCGAGAAGCTGCGGGATGGCGTCGGCGAGATCGACGCTCGACGGTTCGACCAGATCGGCGAAAGGCTGCAGCGCGCGCCTGATGTAATAGAGCGGCGACAGAAGCGGCTGCGCCTGGTCGGCCTCGGCCTGCGATAAAAGTCCGACGCGGCGGCGCTTGGAGCTTTCGTCGAGCACGCGCACCGCACCTGCCTGGCGTTCGCCGTCGAGCGCGATCGAGGCGAAGTCGTTGCGCAGTTCGAACGGCACCGCCATCGTGCCGCTGGCGGTAGTCTCACCCGGCGCGAAGGTCAGCGTCGCGTCGGCGATGCGGCGGCCCTTGTCGTCGAAGGCGCCGGCGGTGACTTGTGCCGGCGCCGGGTCGCCGGGCGCGCGGATGGCGGTCAGGGCGAAGCCGTCGACCTGATTTTCGGCGCCAGTGAGCCCAGTCAGCGCCAGCCGGTCGGAATTGGCCCAGACGACACGGGCGGCATTTTTCGACAGCAGTGTGTTGAAGGCGGCCTCGTCGCCCTTTGCCGCAAGGCCGTCGGCGAGAACGGCAACGCTGGCGCCGGGCAAGGTTTCCAGCACGCCGGCGACGCGGGCATAGACGGCGGGTCGGTCGGTTGGGATCGGCCTCGGCTTGGCGGCGCGCAGCCGGTCGAGGGCAGCCGCGGCATCGAAGGGGCCGATCTCGGCGTTCGGCTTTTCGGCGGTGAAGGCGATGACGACCGGTACGCCGTTCGAACCGGCATCGCCGATCAGCCGCTGGGCGGTGGCGACGCGCTTGCCCCAGTCGGCGGCACTCGCCCAGTCATTGTCGATGACGAGCGCCAGGGCGGCGCCCTCGGCCGGCAATTTTTCGCGCGGATTGAAAACGGGTTCGGCTAATGCCGCGACGACAAGGGCTGCCATCAACAGCCGCAGCAGCGTCAGCCACCACGGGCTCTGCTGCGGCGTTTCCTCGCGCTTCAGCACGCGAGCGAGGATCTTCAGCGGCGGAAACATTTCGGACTGCGGCTTGGGCGGTGTGAGCCTGAGCAGCCACCAGATCACCGGCAGCGCGAGCAGGCCCCACAACACCATGGGAGCGCCAAAGGAGAGCGGCAGCCAGCTCATGCGCCGGCCCTTCCCACGAATGCGCCATCGGCGGTCATCGCCATGTGGATGCGCACCAGCGCCTCGGAAGCGAGGCGATCGGTGTGGTTGACGGTGTAGCTCCAGCCGAGGCGCTTGCACCAGCTGGCCATCTCCTGGCGGCGGGCGGTGTAGAGCAGGCGGTATTCGTCGCCGAGCATTTCGGCGCGGCCGGCGGTCAACTTGTCGCCGGTCTCGGGATCGGTGAATTCGGTGCGGCCGGCATAAGGAAAGGTCTCCTCCGCCGGATCGGCAACCTCGATCAGATGCGCACGCACGCCATGCCGCGCCAGCACATCGAGCCATTCCATGGTCTCCTCGACCGGGTCGAGGAAATCGCTCACGACGACGATGTCGCAGAAGCGGCGGATGGCGGACAGGTCAGGCTTTGCTGGCAGGTCCGCGGCGTGCATCAATTGCGCTGCGATGCGCTCGGCGCCGTTGCGGGCGGTGAACGGATCTGTCAGGCCGGGCCATGCGATGCGCTCGCCGCTGCGAGATAGCAATTCGGCCATGGCCAGTGCCAGCACCAGCGCGCGCGATTCCTTGGAAACGCTGGCGCCAGTCGATTTGTAGAGCATGGAGGGCGATGGGTCGGCCCAAAGCCACACCGTGTGGGCTGCTTCCCATTCGCGGTCGCGCACATAGGTGTGGTCGTCCCGGGCCGAACGGCGCCAGTCGATGCGCGAGGAATCGCCTTCGACATAGGGGCGGAACTGCCAGAAATTCTCGCCGATGCCGCGCTTGCGGCGGCCATGCCAGCCGGCAATTACCGTATTGACGATACGGCGTGCCTCGACCAGCAGGTCCGGCACCAGCGAAGCCCGCAACCGGCCCCTGGCGAGCGCGTCGCGCGTCGCTGCCGGTGCCTGGACTTCGCCGATACGCGCCATCAGATTCCTTTGGCCAGTTTCGCCACCACGTCGCGCACAGTCGTGCCCTCGGCGCGGGCGGCAAAGGTCAGCGCCATGCGGTGCTGCAGCACCGGTTCGGCCAGCGCGCGGATGTCGTCCACCGACGGCGCCAGCCGCCCGTCATAAAGCGCGCGCGCACGGGCGCACAGCGTCAGCGCCTGGCTGGCGCGCGGGCCGGGACCCCAGGCGACATGCTTGTCGGTCTCGGCATTGCCCTGGCCGGGACGCGCCGAACGCACCAGTTTGAGGATGGCGTCGACGACGGTTTCGGGCACCGGCATACGGCGGATCAGCGTCTGGATTTCCCTCAGCCGCGCCGGCTGCAGCACGTTTTGCGCCTTGGCGTCCTCGATGCCGGTGGTTTCGAGCAGGATGCGCCGCTCGGCCTCGATTTCGGGATAAAGGATGTCGACCTGCATCAGGAAGCGGTCGAGCTGCGCTTCGGGCAGGGGATAGGTGCCTTCCTGCTCCAGCGGGTTTTGCGTCGCCAGTACATGGAAGGGCGCGGGCAGGTCGTGGCGAATGCCGGCGATGGTGACGTGATATTCCTGCATCGCCTGCAGCAGCGCCGACTGGGTGCGCGGCGAGGCGCGGTTGATCTCGTCGGCCATCAGCAATTGCGCGAAGATCGGGCCAGAGATGAAGCGGAAGGAGCGCTTGCCGGCCTCGTCCTGTTCCATCACCTCTGAGCCGAGAATGTCCGACGGCATCAGGTCGGGTGTGAACTGGATGCGGCGCGAATCGAGGCCGAGCACGACACCGAGCGTTTCGACCAGCTTGGTCTTGGCAAGGCCGGGCACGCCGACCAGCAGCGCATGGCCGCCGGCAAGCAGCGCCACCAGCGTGCGCTCGACCACCACTTCCTGGCCGAAAATGACACGGCCGACGCCGTCGCGCACCCTGGAAATATCGGCCAGCGCCGTCTCGGCCTGGGCGATCATGTCCTTTTCGCTGATTGGGCTTTCCTTGACCATTACGCTCATGCCGCATCGATCCTTGTGCTGGAAGTACCGGCTTGCACTGTAGTGCCTTAGAATGCCGCGATTCGGCTTCGCCTGGCGCCTACGAATGAATTTAAATCACAGACTTAGGCTGACAAGCGGAACAACAGTGACTATTTCGTGACCATGACGGAACGCTCCGAACATCGCGAACACAGCCTTGCTGCCGCAACCGAGGCGCGCGGTCTCGAAGCGTTGATCTCGCGTGCGGCTCGCGCCGGCAAGGGCGCGGCGCCGGTGGAGCGCTGGAATCCCGACTTCTGCGGCGATCTCGACATGGAGATCAAACAGGACGGAACGTGGTTCTATCTCGGTACGCCGATCGGCCGCATGCCGCTGGTGCAGCTGTTTTCCAGCGTGCTGCGCAAGGACGAGGATGGCAGGACCTATCTGGTGACGCCGGTCGAACGGGTCGGCATCCGCGTCGTGGACGCGCCTTTCATCGCGGTTGAAATGGATGTTTCCGGCGCCGGCGCCGAGCAGACCATCACTTTCCGCACTAATGTCGGCGATGTCGTCGAGGCCGGGCCTGGCCATCCGCTGCGCTTCGTCGACGAGAACGAGACCGGCGGGCTAAAACCCTATGTGCTGGTGCGCGGGCGGCTGGAAGCGCTGGTGGCGCGGCCGGTGATGTACGAACTGGTCGAGCATGGCGAGGAGATCGATATCGGCGGCAAGACGATGTTTGCCGTGCGCTCGAAAGGCGAAATCTATCCGATCATGCCGGCGGAAAAACTGAAGCGGCTGAGCGCATGATGGATCAGGTGAGGCCGCCGCCGTTTTCCACAGCGGATTTTCGCGCGCGGGTCGCGGCGCAAGCTGAAGCCCATGCCGGCGACGATTATGGCGATCATCGCTTCAACCCCGGCCATCCACGGTTGACGCAGCTCAAAGCGCTGCGCGACGCCGCGGTGCTGATCCCGGTCGTCGATCATGGACGCGATGCGACCGTGCTTTTGACCAAGCGGGCGGAAAAACTGCGCAGCCATTCCGGGCAGGTGGCTTTTCCCGGCGGCACCATTGATCCCACCGATGCGACCCCGGAAGCAGCGGCCTTGCGCGAAACCTTCGAGGAGATCGGGCTCGGCCAGGACCGCATCGAGATCATCGGCCGCATGCCCGATTATGTCGCCGGCAGCGGCTATCGCATCGCCCCGGTGCTGGCGGTCGTCGAGCCCGGTTTTACGCTGTCGCTCAATTCCGACGAGGTCGATGCCGCCTTCGAAGTGCCGCTTTCGTTCCTAATGGATCCGGCTAACCACACCAGGGACAGCCGCATGTGGAACGATCTGGAATGGTTCTTCTACGATATGCCCTATGGCGGCCAGCGCATCTGGGGCGTCACCGCCGGCATCCTCCGCACCCTCTATGAAAGGCTCTATGCTTGAGTGATCCGGTATCGCTGGCGCGCAGAGCCGACTGGCTGGGTGAAAAGCATCTCCAGCGGCTGCTTGCCGTGCTGGCGCAAGGCGGCGAAGAAGCCCGTATCGCCGGCGGTGCGGTGCGCAATGCGCTGATTGGGCAGCCGGTCGCCGATATCGATCTTGCTACCACTTGCCTGCCCGAGGAAACCGTTCGCCGCGCCGAGGCGGCGGGCTTCAAGGCGGTGCCGACCGGCATCGAGCACGGCACGATCACGGTGATTGCCGGCGGCGCGCCCTATGAGGTCACCACGCTGCGCGCCGACATCGAGACCGATGGCCGCCGCGCTAAAGTGTCGTTCGGCCGCGACTGGAAGGCCGACGCCGAACGGCGCGATTTCACAATCAACGCGCTCTATGCGGAGGCTGACGGGACGGTGGTCGACCTGGTTGGCGGCGTCGGCGATATCGAGGCACGAAGGCTGCGCTTCATTGGCGATGCCGAGCAGCGGATCCGCGAAGACTATCTGCGCATCCTGCGTTTCTTCCGCTTTTTCGCCTGGTATGGCGAGGGTCGGCCCGATGCCGAGGGATTGAAGGCCTGCGCCCGGCTCAAGGACGGTCTCGCCCATCTCTCGGCCGAACGCATCTGGTCCGAGCTGAAGAAGTTGTTATCGGCCCCAGATCCGTCGCGCGCCTTGCTGTGGATGCGCCAGGCCGGCGTGCTCACCAGCGCCCTGCCGGAAAGCGAGAAATGGGGCATCGATGCCATTCATGGGCTGACCAAGACAGAGAAGGATCTGGGCTGGGCGCCGGACCCGCTGCTCAGGCTGGAGGCGATCGTGCCGCCCGATGCGGCGCGGATGAAGACACTGGCCGAGCGGCTGAAACTTTCGACCACTGAGGCGGAGCGCCTGCGCCAGTGGGCGCTGACGGCTGCCGTCGAGCCCAAGACAAGCGAAGCGGAACTGGCCAAGAAACTCTATTCCGGCGAGCGCCAGGGTTTTCTCGATCGCCTGCGGCTGTCGCTGGCGTCGGCGCGAGCGCGGGCTCTCGAGGACAATGACGCGCTGGTTCAGGCCGGCGGGTTTTCGCGCCTGCTCGCTTTTGCGCTGAAATGGGAAAAACCGGTGTTCCCAGTCAAGGGCGGCGATCTGACGGCGCTTGGCGCGTCGCCGGGGCCAATACTCGGTGCGATCCTGAAAAACCTGGAAAAGGAATGGATCGGGTCCGGCTTTGCGCTCGATCGCGACGCGCTGCTGGAGCGCGCCGCGGGAGCCTTGAAGGCCAGATAGGACTGCTCAGGCCGCGTCGCGAACTTTCTCGATGCGCGAGCGGATCGCCTCGATCATCGTCTCTCGAATGACCGTTTCGCCATGTGTCTCGCGCATATGGTCGACGGCGCGGCGCATGACCTCGGCTTCCTCACCGGCACGCGTGTGCCACTCACAGCCGGGAACCAGCGAGCCGCAATGGAATTCCTTCATGGGATTTTCTCCTTTCCTCCTTGGAGCATGTGCCTCTCATGGGCACACGAAGCTCCGCCATCTCCTGTTCCGCGCCCTGTCACAGCAGTCGGTTTCGGGGGCGCGCACGGGGGAGCTAGCATAACACGGTTCGACCATTTTAGTTGCCGTGGGTGCGAAAAAGGCGGAGCCGCGCTGCTCCGCCCCCTCTTGTCAGGCTAAGCCAAGGCGAGACCGTTCGGTCTTGTCCCCATCACTTCACGATCTTGACGGACTCGGCAACCTTGTTCTTGCCGCTCATGTCCCAGGAAACGCGGACCTTTTCGCCGGCCTTCAAGCCTGGATCCTTGAAGGTCTGGGGCAGCGTGAAGGTGGATCCATCGTCCAGAACAAGGCTCATGGCCGTGCCATCATAGGTCTTGACCGTACCGGTGGTGTGCTTGACCGCGGCAAAGGCGACCGAACCGGAAGCGAGAAGGGCAGCGGCGGCTGCCGAAACAATGAGCTTTCGCATGTAATACTCCTGGAAATGCGGGCATCCGTTTGGAAAATGCTCCGCCTTGTTCAGGGCCGTCCGGTAGCGTCGTGTCGCGGTTCGGGACTGAACCGCCGGCGCTTCCCGGCCCGAAACGACAAATAGTCTTTTTATTTCAATTGCCTATTAGACGAAAAAGATAATGGCGATGCCACATTGGCCGCCCAGATTCGGCGAATGGGACGTCAATGCGGCTCACGTTGCGCTCACCGATAGTTTACGGCCACCTGACCTCCGGCGGCAGGCTGGACAGGATCGAGGCGACATTGCCCCCGGTCTTCAGGCCGAAAATGGTGCCGCGATCGTGAAGCAAGTTGAATTCTACGTAACGGCCGCGGCGAATGAGCTGCTCGTCGCGGTCGTCGTCGGTCCAGTTCTCGTTGAAATGGGCGCGAACCAGGTGGCCGTAGACGACAAGGAAAGAACGCCCGACATCCTGGACGAAGTTCAAATCGGCATTCCAGCCGCCTTTCTCCTCCCCCGAATGCAGCCAGTCGAAAAAGATGCCGCCGACGCCGCGCGGCTCGTGGCGGTGCGGCAGATAGAAATACTCGTCGCACCAGGCCTTGAATTTGGGGTGGTCGGCGATCGCAGCGTTCTTCTCGCAGGCGAACTGCATGGCTCGATGGAAGGCGACCGTGTCGGGGTGATCTTCCGTGCGGTTGCGGTCGAGCACCGGCGTCAGATCGGCGCCGCCGCCAAACCAGTGGCGCGACGTCACGACCATGCGGGTGTTCATGTGCACGGCCGGCACGTTGGGGTTCCAGGGATGCGCGATCAACGAAATGCCTGATGCCCAGAAGCTCGGGTCTTCCTCGGCGCCGGGCATCTGCTTCCTGAATTCGGGCGAGAATTCGCCATAGACGGTCGAAGTATGGACGCCGACCTTCTCGAAGACGCGGCCGCGCATCATCGACATGGCGCCGCCGCCGCCCTTGCCATGGTATCGTTCCCACGGCGTCTTTTCGAAGCGGCCGGGCGACCATTCGGCCAGCGGACCGGTCAAGTCCTGCTCGATCTGCTCGAAGGTGGTGCAGATGCGCTCCCGCAGCGTCTCGAACCAGAGCCTGGCCTTCATTTTCTTCTGTTCGATGTCGGGTGGCAGGCCTGCCGGTATTTCTGGTCGTTCCAAAATGCTGTCTCCGGTCGCGGCCGACAAAGGACCTAGTGGAGTGAATTTGACATTTGCACACAGCGTGGCGCAGGGCACGATGCAAATGTCAAATTCGAAAACTCCACCAGAAACATAAACTTGCTAGCGGTCCTTGTGATTCCAACATTCGCAACGGCGCCTGGGGATTAGGGAGGCGAATGTTGGAATCGGACCACTAGCCTTTTCCGGGCGCGATCCCTAATCTCTTAGGGGCAAGGGTCAAGTGTCATCTGGTTCGGCCCAGGAGTTCTTTCATGCGCACGCCGGCAAGACCGCCGCTGCATGGCCTGAAGAAAAGGCTCGATCGTTCACGCGCCGAGCGCGAGCGCATGCCGCGTGACGGGTTTTTGCGCGAGACCTTCGTCCTGCCGCGCCCGGATGCGCGGCTCAAGGCCAAGGAATGGTTCGAGCGTTTTCCCAAGCAGGCCTACTGGACCGAGATCGAAAGCTGGTTCGAGCGGCCGGGCGACGTAATCGAATTCACCATACGGCGGCTGCCCGCGGCGGATTAGGATTCCACAAGCAGTCGCCTTGCGCCCGGCCCTTGCGCACTCAAGCGATCTTCCCTGTTTCGCAGCGGGCATTTGTCGATCGACATGCAGCCGCAGCCGATGCAGTCGGTAAGGCCGTCGCGCAGCTTCTTTAGCTGAGTGATCTTGCGATCGAGGTCGTCGCGCCAGCCGGTCGACAACAGGTTCCAGTCCTCGCGCGTCGGGGTACGGCCTTCTGGCAGCGATTCAAGTGCGGCGCCGATCTCGGCCAGCGAGATGCCGACCTCCTGGGCGATCCGGATGATCGCCACCCGCCGCAGCACGTCGCGGCCATAGCGCCGCTGGTTGCCCGACGTGCGGTGGCTGCGGATCAGCCCGCGCGCCTCGTAGAAATGCAGCGCCGACACCGCCACGCCGCTACGCATGGCCAACTGGCCGACCGTCAATTCCTTTACCGGAGCCATCTCGATTTTCCGCTTGACCTCAACTTAAGTTGAGCTTGTAGCCAGGAAATGTCGATAGGGCAATTGAGGAGAAGGCGATGTGCGCCTGGGTGAGAATGATGCAAGACGCAAGGGCCGTTGGCGATGACGACAACGCGTTGAAGGTTCTAGCCGAGTTGCCGGATGGCTTCACCGGCGACCATGGCGACGGACAGCGCGACGTTGATGCTGCGCGTGCCCGGCTGCATCGGGATCGTCAGCCGCGCATCGGCCGCCTGATGGACAGGATCCGGCACGCCGGCGGATTCGCGGCCGAACAGCAGGATGTCGCCTTGGGCGAAGCTGAAGCCCGTATAGGGGGTCGCGGCTTTGGTGGTGAGCAGCACCAGCCGGCAGGCTTGGCCCTTGCGCCAATCCTCGAAGGCGTTCCAGTCGACATGCCGGGTCAGGGCAGCCATTTCGAGGTAGTCCATCCCGGCGCGCTTGAGCGCTTTGTCGGAGAGCGGAAACCCGGCTGGTTCGATGATGTCGACGCCAAGGCCGAGGCAGGCGGCGAAGCGCAGGATAGTTCCGGTGTTGCCGGAGATGTCAGGCTGGTAGAGGGCGATGCGGAGACGGTGGTTCATTTCCGCGTCTTTCTAATAAGTGGCAGATCGGCCACAGCGGGTGGCTGGTTTTGGAAATTGCTGGACCTGCGGGTGGCCATTTTCTGCGAAGTCGATTATACCGCACGCATTGTCAACCCGAACCGATGGAGGGGTATTTCATGCTGACCATGCACATCCTGCGCCCCTCCCGTGGGCTTACCTGCCTGCCGGCGGTTTCGGTACGACGATTTACCTGATTTCTTAGATCTGATCGCACCGATTCCCGCCGAACCCAATTTTCGGCTCTTGAAGGAATCCTGCGATGTTTTTCAACCGGTTAAAGGGGCCTAGAGCCCCAGCTGAGCATGTCGCGACCGAGGCCTATCCTCGTGTCCCGACGGATGCAATCCGTGCCTCCGGCCGAAGGCCGGCGCACGACATTGCTTCGCCTTTTTATGTCTATTTTCACACGGAGGACGGACCGATGTTCGATCCCTATAAGATACCTGGTTCAAGAAGCCTGCACGAACGCAAGACGGCGACCTGGGCGTTGCTAGTCGGCGAGACCTATTCGTCGGCGGTTCATGCCGAGACGCGCCGGCGTCCGCATCGCGGCATGTTGCCGGATGTCGATTTCTCGCGTGCGGTTCCCGACCACAGCCGGCCGTCGCTGGTGCGCCGGATCATCCGGCTGATCCGGCCGGGCGCGAAAAACCGGACTGGCGGCGGCGTGCCGTCAGCTCAGTCGAAGGCTTCTGTCGGTGAAAAGCCCGCAAGTCCCTATATTGCGCGAAGCAGGACCGATGGCCCGGGTGATTCCGGGCCGTCAGTCCCCGCCGACGTACGGTCTGGGGACGCGGAGCGCCCCGGGGATTTTTCCCGCGCCGCATGAGCGGACAAAAGTTTTGTGAGCATCACTATGTTTAGCTGGTTTGAAAGAAGGCTCGATCCGTTCCCCGCAGCGGAACCGGTCGAGCCGCCGAAGACGCTGGTTGCCTTCTGCGTGCATTATACGCGCGGCGCCTGGCCATACATCATCGTCGACGCGGTGCTGGTGACGGCGATTGCCATCGCGGAAGTGTGGATGTTCGGCTTCATGGGCCACATCGTCGACTGGCTGTCCGGGCAGAACCGCGAAACCTTCCTGCAGACCGAGAGCTGGAAGCTTGCCGGCATGGCCTTCGTCGTGCTGTTCGCGCTGCCGGGTACGGTATGGCTGCATTCTTTGCTCAACCAGCAGACGCTGATGGGCAACTACCCCATGCGCATCCGATGGCAGGTGCATCGTTATCTCTTGAAGCAGTCGATGAGCTTCTACCAGGACGAATTTGCCGGCCGCATCGCCACCAAGCTGATGCAGACGGCACTCGCCGTGCGCGAATGCGTCATCAAGGTGATCGAGGTGCTCAATTACGTCATCGTCTATTTCCTCGGCATGCTGTTCATCGTCGGCTCGGCCGACTTGCGGCTGGCGGCACCTCTCGGCGTCTGGCTGCTCGGCTATATCGGGTTGTTGCGCTATATCATCCCGAAGCTGGGCAAGGTCGGCGAGGCGCAGGCCAATGCGCGCTCGACTATGACCGGCCGCGTCGTTGACAGCTACACCAACATCCAGACGGTCAAGTTGTTTTCCCATGCACGGCGCGAAGCAACGTTCGCGAGAGAAGGCATGGCAGGCTTCCTCGACACGGTCTACCGGTCGATGCGGCTGGTGACGGTGCTTTACGGCCTGCTCTATATCCTCAACGCGCTGCTCCTGTTTTCGGTGACGGCGACGGCGCTGTGGCTGTGGCTCGGCCAGGCGGTGACGATCGGCGCCGTCGCCGTGGTCATCGGCCTCGTGCTCCGTATGTGGGGCATGTCGCAGTGGATCATGTGGGAAATGTCGAGCCTGTTCGAGAACATCGGCACGGTGCAAGACGGCATCGCCTCGATCTCGCTGCCGCGCCTGGTCGAAGACCGGCCGGGGGCGAAGGACATTGCCGTCACCAAGGGCGAGATCCGCTTCGACGACATTCGTTTCCACTATGGCAAGCAGAAGGGCGTCATCGAGAACCTGTCGCTGACGGTGAAGCCCGGCGAGAAAGTCGGCATTGTCGGGCGCTCGGGTGCGGGCAAGTCGACGCTGGTCAATCTCCTGTTGCGGTTCTACGACCTCGAGAACGGCCGGATCCTGATCGACGGCCAGGAGATCGCTTCGGTGACGCAGGATTCGCTGCGCGCGCAGATCGGCATGGTGACGCAGGACACTTCGCTGCTGCATCGTTCGGTGCGCGACAACATTCTTTACGGGCGGCCCGATGCGACGGAGGAAATGCTTGTCGAGGCAGCCGGGCGGGCCGAGGCGCTGGAGTTTATCGGCAGGCTTTCGGATCACACCGGACGTAAAGGGCTCGACGCTCATGTCGGCGACCGCGGCGTCAAATTGTCCGGCGGCCAGCGGCAACGCATCGCCATTGCTCGCGTTATGTTGAAGGACGCACCGATACTTATCCTTGACGAAGCGACGTCGGCGCTGGATTCCGAAGCCGAGGCCGCCATCCAGGAGAATCTCTACAAGCTCATGCAAGGCAAGACCGTCATCGCCATTGCGCACCGGCTGTCGACTATCGCGGCAATGGACAGGCTCGTCGTCCTCGACAAGGGCCGTGTCATCGAGGAGGGGTCGCACGAGGAACTCGTCGCCAGCGGCGGGCTCTACGCGCAGCTCTGGCAGCGCCAGTCGGGCGGGTTCCTGCTCGACGACGGTCCGGTCGATGCCGCCAATGACGCTGTTGCCAACGATATCGGCGTGAAGGGTGAAGCCGCAGAGTGATGACGTCAGCATGATGACAGCCGTCTATCGCTGGTTCGAGAACTGGGTCTATCCGTTCAGGGAGCCGGCGGACCTTCGGCCGCCGTCAAGCGTCGGCGGCTTCCTCTGGCACTATGTCGGCCAGGCGAAGTTCGCCTTCTTCGCCATGCTGGTCATCGGCGGCATCGCGCCGCTGATCGAGGCCGGGCTGTTCTACTTCGTCGGGCGGCTGGTCGATATTCTCGACCAGCTTCCTGGCGAGCGCAGCTGGCACGCGCTGTGGACCGCCGCCGGGCCTGAGCTTGTTTTCATGATCGCAGTGGTGCTGGTCATCCGCACCGTCGTCGTCGGCCTGTCGGCGCTGGTCAACGAACAGACGATCACGCCGGGCTTCTACAATCTGGTGCGCTGGCAGGCGCACCGGCATGTGTCGCGGCAGTCCTACACTTTCTTCCAGAACGATTTCGCCGGCCGTATCGCGACAAAAGTCTGGCAGGCGGGGCAGGCGACCGGCGACCTGATGGAGAGCTTCATCGAGGTCATCTGGTTCATGCTCATCTATACGGTGACGACCTTGGCGCTGGTCGCCGGGCTGGATCTGCGCCTGGCCGTGCTGGTGGTGATCTGGATTCTCGCTTTCGCCTGGTTGGCCAAGCTCTATCTGCCCTCGATCCGCAGGCATGCCGAGGCCACGGCTGAAGCGGGCTCGATGATCAATGGGCGCATCATCGATTCCTATTCCAACGTCCAGACGCTGAAGCTGTTCTCGGCCGACGGCGACGACCGCTACATCCGGAACGGCTTCGACATCTATCTCGATGCGCTGCGGCCTTTCACCCGCCGGCTGACCGGCGTGCGCATGGCGCTGACGACGCTGTCGGGCATCATGATCACCGCGATTGGCTGCTTTGCCGTCTATCTCTGGGTCGAAGGGTCGATCACCGTCGGCGCCGTCGCTTTCACGCTGTCCCTGGTCCTGCGGCTCAACATGCTGCTCGGACGCGTGATGATGCAGCTCAATGGCATATTGCGAAATCTCGGCGTGCTGGAAAATTCCAAGGCGCTGATCTCGCAGCCGCTCGGCCTTGTCGATGCGCGCGATGCGAAGGAGCTTGTCGTCGCCGGCGGCCGTATAGATGTGAAGAACGTCGAATTCCATTACGGCAAAGGGTTCGGCGTACTGAACGGCATCGACCTCATCGTCAAGCCGGGCGAGAAGGTCGGGCTGGTCGGGCCGTCGGGCGCGGGCAAGACGACGCTCGCCAACCTCATCCTGCGCCTCTACGACCTCGAGAGCGGACAGATCACCATCGACGGGCAGGACGTGTCAGAGGTGACGCAGAATTCGCTGCGCGCCAATATCGGCGTGGTCAGCCAGGACACGGCCCTGTTTCACCGCTCGCTGCGCGACAACATCAAGCTCGGCGTGCCCGATGCGACCGATGCCGAGGTGATTGCGGCGGCGAAGAAGGCCGAGGCGCACGACTTCATATTGGGCCTGCGCGACAACCGGGACCGTGCCGGCTACGAGGCTTTTGTCGGCGAGCGCGGCGTCAAACTGTCGGGCGGCCAGCGCCAGCGCGTGGCGATCGCCCGCGTCTTCCTCAAGGATGCGCCGATCCTGATCCTCGACGAGGCGACCTCGGCGCTCGATTCCGACATCGAGGCGGCGATCCAGGAGAATCTGGCCAGGCTGATGGAGAACAAGACGGTCATCGCCATCGCCCACCGGCTGTCAACCATTGCCGCTCTCGACCGGCTGGTGGTGCTGGACGACGGCCGCATCGTCGAACAGGGTACGCATGACGAGTTGGTGGCACGCGACGGGCTCTATGCGCGGCTGTGGAAGCGGCAGTCCGGCGGTTTCCTCTACCACGAGGACAGCGTGCTGGAAGAGGCGCGGCCGGCGGAGTAGGGCATGGCAGGGTCGCCTGATGTCGGCTACGTCCTCAAGCGGCTGCGGCCAACCGCGCCGGCCTTCGACGCGCTGAAGGAGGAGAGCCGGCTGGAGGGCTACTGGATGCTGGTGCGTCTGGCGGATGGCTGGGCAGGCGGCCGCAACAAGTTCCTGAAACGAGGCGAGGCGCTGTTTGGCGCATGGCATGGCCGAGAACTCGCTGGTGTGTGCGGGTTGAACATCGATCCTTATTTCGAAGGCAGGGACCACGGCCGGGTCAGGCACCTGTTCGTCAGCGCGCGTCATCGCCGCAGCGGCATTGGCCGCATGCTGGTCGAGACCGTCATTGACAGGGCACGTCAGCATTTTGCCGTGCTGAATACCCGCGCGCCACAAGAAGCCTTTGGCTTCTATGAACGGCTTGGTTTCCAGCCGGTGGTGAGCGAAGAATTCGTCACGCACCGCATGATGCTCTCTCAAGACAGAAAAGGAGGCTGAGATGTCACTGCATCCGCCATCCCTAGGCGCCTCGGCTGCCGAAGCCGCGTTCGACGCCCTCGGCCATGAGATACTGGCTGAAAAGGCCGCAGCGCTCGGCCGTGCCGGCCAACGGGTCGAGGAAACGCTGGCCAAGCTCCGTCAGAACAACGACGACGAGGAGCAGCGACCGCGGCTGCTCAAGGAGGCTGCCGCAGCGGTGCACGCCTATTTCATCCAGCGTGAACTCTGCGGCCTGCGCCGGCATGAGTCGGTCATCCGCGAATACGATATCCCAAGGGCCGTGCTGGTCAGGCTCGGTGCAAGCTAGAGGTCATCAGCCGGCAAAATTCATTCCAGCCATTCGGTGATGAAGCTGCCGTTTTCGTGGATGTCGGTCGTTTCGAACGGGCCTGGGCCAAGATTGGTGAATTTGTGCGGCGTATCGGGCGGCACGATCAGGATCTGGCCGGCCGTGGCCTCGATCTGCTGGTCGCCGATCGTGAACAGGCCGGTGCCTTGCCGGATGATGAATATCTCACAATAGGGATGCGTGTGCAGGCGCGGGCCGCCGCCAATCTCTTCCTGATAGTTGAAAATCAGGCAGGAGTTGGAGCCGTAGGCGCCGCATTGCAGTTCGCCCTGCCAGCGGCCGGGCGTCCTGGTCCAGGTCTCGCGGTCGATGATGTGTGCCATAGCCTCTAACCCTTCGTCGGTATCCAAGGGTTGAAAAGCTTCACGCCGGTGCCTTCAAAATCCTTGGTGTTGCGAGTCACGACTGTCAAGTTTTTGACGAGCGCGGTAGCGGCTATGAGGGCGTGGCGCTCCGGCTTTGGATCGGGAACGTGGAGGTTTGCGCAACGCACGACAACAGCCGTGTCTATGCTCAATATCCGGTCGTCAAACTGTGGAATGAGTGTCTGATCCAACCACTCACGGTACGTGGTGGCCTGGCGAGTATCCTTCCTCGACAAGAGCAATGTTCCGATTTCGAGTTCCAGGATCGAAATGACCGACATGAAAAAGCTGGCGATGTCGTGGGTCTCTGACCAGGCCAAAACGTTGCGATCGGCCTTGTCCCGACGACGCAGATTCGAAACGACATTGGTGTCAAGAATGAACATCAGTCGAGTTCGGGAATCTTGAAAAACGGTCCTTCCAGGCGAGGTGGTTCCCAGTCGAAATCTGCTTCGGGGCGATCATCGGCAATCGCGTCCGCGAGGCTTCTCGGCTTCTTCTCTAAACGCTGATATTCCTCCATCGACATCAGCACATGGGAGGGCTTGCCGCGGTCGGTAATGATGACCGGCCCGTTCTTGGCTGCCCGTTTGGCATGCGCCGTGTCCTGGTTGAATTCACGGCTCGACATGATGGTTATCGTCTTCGTCGAGATATTCATATCAACACCTCCATCCGGAAGATGTAGACATATTGCTACATTCGGCCAAGCTCGTCAAATTTCTCTTCGTGCGGAACGCCCGCGACAATCTGCCCTTGTGGCCTCAGCCCGCTGGACAAAAACGGGCTTCACGCATAAACCGAAATCCAAATGCCGGAGGAATTCGCTAGCTTGTTCGCCATGCGCTGTCGGGCCGGCGCGATGGAGCGGGGACAAAGCTCGGCCGCCGGCTCGGAAGAGGCGAAAGGATCAGGCACCCGTGAGCGCAACCGACACCCAGGATCCCAACCGTCGTGATTTTCTCTACGTCGCCACCGGCATGGCCGCAGTGGTTGGCGCAGGCGCCGTTGCCTGGCCCTTCATCGACCAGATGCGCCCCGATGCCTCGACGCTGGCGCTGGCCTCGGTCGAGGTCGACGTCGCCTCGCTGACGCCTGGCATGTCGCTGATCGTCAAATGGCGCGGCAAGCCGGTCGTGGTGCGCAACCGCACCGAGCAGGAGATGAAGGACGGCGAGGCCGTGAACCTTGCCGACCTCAAGGATCCTATTGCCCGCAACGCCAATCTGCCCGCCGATGCGCCGGCGACCGACGCCAACCGCACCACGCCCGGCAAGGAAGCCTGGATGGTGATGGTGCAGGTTTGCACGCATCTGGGCTGCATTCCGCTTGGCCAGGAAGGCGATTTCGGCGGCTGGTTCTGCCCGTGCCACGGTTCGGTGTACGATACCGCCGGCCGCATCCGTAAAGGCCCGGCGCCGGAAAACATGGCCGTGCCGGTATTCAAGTTCATTTCCGATACCAAAATCCTTATCGGTTGAGGCAGGGGATATTTCGATGAGCGAGGGACACTCGACCTATACGCCCAAGACCGGTATCGAACGCTGGTTCGACGCCCGCATGCCGCTGCCGCGCATGATCTATGACAGCTTCATCGCTTATCCGGTGCCGCGCAACCTCAACTATGCGTGGACCTTCGGCGGCATCCTCACGATCATGCTGGTGGCGCAGATCCTGACCGGTATCGTGCTCGCCATGCACTATACCGCCGACACCAATCTCGCCTTCAATTCGGTCGAGAAGATCATGCGCGACGTCAATTCCGGTTGGCTGTTGCGCTACATGCATTCCAACGGCGCCTCGTTCTTCTTCGTCGCCGTCTACATCCACATCTTCCGCGGGCTTTATTACGGCTCCTACAAGGCGCCGCGCGAGCTGCTGTGGATCCTCGGCTGCATCATCTATCTGCTGATGATGGCGACCGGCTTCATGGGCTATGTGCTGCCCTGGGGTCAGATGAGCTTCTGGGGCGCCACCGTCATCACCGGCTTCTTCAGCGCCATTCCGCTGGTCGGAAACTGGATCCAGGAACTGCTGCTCGGCGGTTTCGCCGTCGACAACCCGACGCTCAACCGCTTCTTTGCGCTGCACTATTTGCTGCCGTTCATGATTGCCGGCGTCGTCGTGCTGCACGTCTGGGCGCTGCATGTGGTCGGCCAGTCGAACCCGACCGGCATCGAGGTGAAATCGAAAACCGACACCGTTGCCTTTACGCCCTATGCGACCATCAAGGATGCATTCGGCATGATCGTGTTCCTGTTCTTCTTCGCCTATTTCGTCTTCTACCTGCCGAACTTTCTCGGCCATCCGGACAATTACACGATCGCCAACCCGCTGAAGACGCCGGCCCACATCGTGCCGGAATGGTACTTCCTGCCGTTCTACGCGATCCTGCGCGCGATCACCTTCAACATCGGGCCGATCAACTCCAAGCTCGGTGGCGTGCTGTGCATGTTCGGCGCCATCGTCATGCTGTTCCTGGTGCCGTGGCTCGACACCTCCAAGGTGCGCTCGGCGGTCTACCGGCCCTGGTACAAGCTGTTCTTCTGGCTGTTCGTCGCCGACGCTGTCCTGCTTGGCTGGCTTGGCTCGCAGCCGGCGGAAGGTGGCGGTCTGTTGACCCTCCTGATAGGTGAGGTCTCGGGCAACTACGTTGGCTACGCTCAAGCGGCGACACTGTTCTACTTCGCCTTCTTCCTCGTCATCCTGCCGGTGCTTGGCCTGATCGAGACGCCACGCAGACTGCCGAATTCGATCACCGAGGCGGTGCTGGAGAAGAACAAGGGTGCCGGAGGGGGACATCCGGCCGGTGCGACCGCCGCGCCGGAAACCAAAGGCTGAGTGAGAATCTAAGGGGATTTGGCATGAAAAAGATTCTCACCTCGCTCGCCCTGCTAGGCGTGTTTGCCGCTGGCATCGGAGCCGTCGGCAGTGTGGCGATCGCCGCTGAAGAGGCGCACAACGCGGCGGCACCGACGCATTTCCCGATCCACGAGCCGAAGGAGATGGACTGGACTTTTGCCGGTCCGTTCGGCACCTACGACAAGGCGCAGCTGCAGCGTGGCTTGAAGGTCTACAAGGAAGTCTGCTCGGCCTGCCACTCGATGAATTTGGTGGCGTTCCGCACGCTGGAGGACCTCGGCTATTCGGAAGCGCAGATCAAGTCCCTGTCGGCCGAGTACACCATCCATGATGGACCCAACGATGCCGGGGACATGTTCGACCGCCCGGGCAAGCCGTCCGACCATTTCCCGGCGCCGTTCGCCAATGAGGAGGCGGCTGCCGCTTCCAACGGCGGCGCTGCCCCACCGGATATGTCGCTGCTAGCCAAGGCGCGCGGCGTCGAGCGCGGCTTCCCGCGCTTCGTCTTCGATATCTTCACGCAATATGCGCAGGGCGGCCCGGACTACATCCATTCGCTGCTGACCGGCTACGACGAGACGCCACCTGCCGGCATGGTGATCCCCGAAGGCACCCACTACAATCCATACTTCATGTCCGGCGTGTCGCTGAAGATGCCCAAGCCGCTCTCCGACGGCCAGGTGACCTACGATGACGGTTCGCCGCAGACGATCGACCAGTATTCGCGCGACGTCTCGGCGTTCCTGATGTGGGCGGCCGAGCCGCATATGGAAGACCGCAAGAAGACCGGCTTCAGCGTGCTGGTGTTTCTGCTTCTGTTCGGGGCGCTGATGTATCTGACCAAGCGCAAGGTGTGGGAAGGCGTGGCGCACTAAGCCGCATCTTATTCCTCGGAAATGGAAAGGGCGTCTTCGGACGCCCTTTTTGCTTGCCAAACCGGGCATGGTTCGCATCTTGGCGCAGCAGCCGTCCAGTAAGAAGTCCGTTGGCACGGCGCCATGCGATTGGTATTGCACGCGCGCCCGGCGGATCGCGGGCTAAAGGGGCATTTGGGATCGATGATGCGGCTACGCGACTGTCACAACTTTTCCGATTTCCGGCGCATGGCCCAGCAGCGGTTGCCTGGGCCAATCTTCAACTACATCGATGGCGCGGCCGACGACGAGGTCACCTATCGCCGCAACACCGAGAGCTTCGAGCGCTGCGACCTCGTTCCCAACGTGCTGCGCGGGGTAAGCGAGATCGACATGTCGGTGACGGTGATGGGCCAGAAGCTGGCCATGCCCGTCTATTGCTCGCCGACCGCCTTGCAGCGGCTGTTCCATCATCAAGGCGAGCGCGCGGTGGCCAAGGCTTCGGCCAAATTCGGCACGATGTTCGGCGTGTCCTCGCTCGGCACTGTCAGTCTTGAGGAAGCGCGCAAGATCACCAGCAGCCCGCAGGTCTACCAGTTCTATTTCCACCGGGATCGCGGCCTCAACCGGGCGATGATGCAGCGGGCGAAAGCGGTTGGAGTCGAAGTGATGATGCTGACCGTCGACAGCATCACCGGAGGCAACCGCGAGCGCGACAAGCGCACCGGCTTTGCCATCCCCTTCAAGCTCAACCTTGCCGGCATGCTGCAGTTCGCGCTGAAGCCGGGCTGGGCAATCAACTATTTCACCCATGAGGGGTTCAAGCTGCCGCAGCTCGACGAGCATGTCGACATGGGCGGCGGCACGATGTCGATCAGCCGCTACTTCACCGAGATGCTCGATCCGTCGATGACCTGGGACGATGTTGCCGAGATGGTCAGACTGTGGGGAGGTCCGTTCTGTCTCAAGGGCGTCATGTCGGTGGAGGATGCCAAGCGCGCCGTCGAGATCGGCTGCAGCGGCATTGTGCTGTCCAACCATGGCGGCCGGCAGCTGGACGGCTCGCGGGCGGCGTTCGACCAGTTGGCCGAGATCGTCGATGCCGTCGGCGACAGAATAGACGTCATCATGGATGGCGGCGTGCAGCGCGGCACCCATGTGCTGAAGGCGCTGTCGCTCGGCGCCAAGGCTGTTGGCGTCGGCCGCTATTACCTGTTCCCGCTAGCGGCGGCCGGACAGCCGGGCGTCGAGCGGGCGCTGGAGCAGATGCGGATCGAGATCGAGCGCGGCATGAAGCTGATGGGCTGCAGTTCGATCGAACAATTGTCGCGCAACAACCTCCGTTTCAGGTAATCTCGACCCATGAAATCCTCGCTCGAAGACACGCTGCTCGCCGCGATCCGCACCATTCCGGACTACCCCAAGCCCGGCATCCTGTTTCGCGACATCACCACTTTGCTCGGCAATGCGCGCGCCTTCCGCCGCGCCATCGACGAGCTGGTGCATCCCTATGCCGGGCAGAAGATCGACAAGATCGCCGGCATCGAGGCACGCGGCTTCATCCTCGGCGGTGCGGTCGCGCACCAGCTTTCGGCCGGTTTCGTGCCGATCCGCAAGAAGGGCAAGCTGCCTTACGAGACGGTACGCGTCGCCTACAGCCTGGAATACGGGCTGGACGAGATGGAGATGCACAAGGACGGCGTTGCGCCGGGCGAGAAGGTGATCCTGGTTGACGACCTGATCGCGACCGGCGGCACGGCGGAGGCGGCGGTCAAGCTGCTGAGGCAGATCGGCGCCGATATTCTTGCCGCGTGCTTCGTCATCGACCTGCCGGATCTCGGCGGACGGGCGAAGCTCGAAGCGCTGGGCGTGCCGGTGCGGACGTTGATCGGGTTTGAGGGGCATTAGGGAGTAGGGAGTAGGGAGTAGGGAGTAGGGAGTAGGGAGTAGGGAGTAGGGAGTAGGGAGGAAGCTCCGCATTCCGTGCAAGGCGCAGCACCCACTGCTGCCTAATCCCTACTGCCTAAACCCTAGCCCTACCCAGCCTTCACCAGCACCGCGCTGTCGAACTCCAGCACCTTGTCGCCCGTCGAATCGAATCCTTCCGAGCGCAGCGCGAGCAGCCGCCAGCCGGGGCGATTGGCCAGCGGGCGGTGGGAGACGGCCGTGCGGGTGAAGGTGACGGTTTCGCCGGCATAGACCGGCTTTGGCCATTTCAGGTTCCTGAAGCCGGGGGAGGGGCCGAATTCTGGTACCGGGCCGGGTCCGGTCCATTGAGAAGCGTCCATAGGATTTTTGAGATTGAGCTTCATCCAGGTGGCCGCGGTGTGCCAGCCTGAGGCGCAGAGGCGGCCGAACACGCTTTTCTTCGCCGCCTCCTCGTCGACATGAAAGACCTGTGGATCGTATTTGCAGGCGAACGCCTTGATCGCCTCGGTTTCGAATGTGTGCGAACCGAGGTTGATGGTATCGCCGATGCGGAAGAACGCGTCGAGGCTCATGCGCCGGCCTCGCGGGTCAAGAACATGACAGTGTTCTCAAGTTCGAAGACGCTTTCACCGCGCTGGTTGAACAGTTCGCTGCGCAAGGTGACGAGGCCGAGCTGAGGCCTGGATTTCGACAGGCGCCTGGCAAGCACGCTGGTGCTGCCGGCCAGTGTGTCGCCGGCCAGCACCGGCTTCTTCCATTTGACCTGGTCGATGCCGGGCGCGCCTTGCGCGGTCGAGTCGAGCAGGAAGGCGTCGCACAGCATGCGCATGAAGATCGCGCAGGTGTGCCAGCCGGAGGCGGCCAAGCCGCCAAGGATGCTGGCCTTGCCGGCGGCTTCGTCGAGATGCATCGGCTGCGGGTCGAATTCGGTGGCGAATTCGATGATTTCGGCCGCACTCACCTGCTTGGCGCCGAGGTCGATCGATGCGCCCTCGGTGAAATCCTCGTAGGCCCAGCTTTTTGCGGTCATGATCTCAATCCGGTTGTACGATCACCGGGCATCCGGATGCCGTCCGGGCGGCGTTTGGTCAAGCGAATTCTATTGGGCCTACAACCAGCCGCGGCGGCGGAAATACCAGAACGGCAGGATCGCCGACAGGATCATCAGGCCGATGGCGAAGGGATAGCCGAGCTCCCATTTCAGCTCCGGGATGACGTCGAAATTCATGCCGTAGATCGAAGCCACCAGCGTCGGCGGCAGGAAGATGACGGCGGCGACCGAGAAGATCTTGATGATGGCGTTCTGCTCGATCGAGATCATGCCGAGCGTCGCGTCGAGCAGGAACGAGATCTTCTGCGACAGGAAGGTGGCATGGTCGGCGAGCGACAGCACGTCGCGCGATACTGTCTTGATGCGGGCGCGGACGTCCTTGCTCATCTTGATCTGGGTCGCGACGTGGGCAAGGAAGCCGGTGAGGCGCTGCAGCGAGATCAGGCTGTCGCGGATCGAGGAGGCAATGTCTTCCTTGCGGCCTATGGCCTTGAGCAGTTCCTGGAAATCGCGATTGCGCTTGTTCACCTTGGTCGACCGCGCCTCGAAGATGTCGCGCGAGATCGTCTCGATGTCACGGCCGGCGCGTTCGAGAATATCGGCTAGGCGATCGACGATCGCCTCCAGCAGGCCGATCAGGATGGTGTTGCCGGTGGTGCAGCCTGTCGCCACCTTCTCGGCGCGCAGGGGGAAGGTCTTGAACGCCTTCGGCTCATGATAGCGGATGGTGACCAGTCTCGGGCCGGCAAGCACAAAGGTAACCGGTGACATCAAGGGATCATCGATTTCGGTCTGCGCCGGCAAGGTGGCGGTCATGAAGTAGGCGCCGTCCTCGATGTAGAGGCGGCTCGAAATCTCGATCTCCTCCATCTCCTCGCGCGTCGGGATGGCAACGCCGAGCCAGGTCTCGATCGTTGTTTCTTCTTCCTTGGTCGGGTTGAGAAGGTCGGCCCAGACGACCTGATCGCCATTGGCCACGAGATCGTCGGCGAGGCGCAGGCGATCATTGTCGACGACGAAGGCCTTGATCATCGCCGGTCTCCGTTGGTTGAGCCCAAGGTTTCGTTTAATAGCGATGGGTCTTGCACGCGCCGCCGTTCCCACGGGGACGGCCAAGTCGCATGCAAACGGCCATAGACCCGGTGCCAAGGGCAGTCAAGCGAAGCGGCATGCCGGCTCCTCCACTTGACGAAGCCGTGATCGGCCGCCGTCAGCGCGCGAGCCGCGAGAGCCTCGGCGTCTCAGGTGTTGAACTTGAACAGCAGGACATCGCCATCCTGGACCACATATTCCTTGCCTTCGTCGCGCGCCTTGCCGGCTTCCTTGGCCGCCACTTCGCCGCCTAGCGTGATGTAGTCGTTGTAGGCGATGGTCTGGGCGCGGATGAAGCCGCGCTCGAAATCGGTGTGGATGACGCCGGCCGCCTGCGGGGCCTTGTCGCCCTTGTGGATCGTCCAGGCGCGCGTCTCCTTCGGCCCGGCGGTGAAATAGGTGATGAGATGCAACAGATCGTAGCCGGCGCGGATGACCTTGTTGAGGCCAGGCTCGTCGAGGCCGAGCGAGGACAGGAACTCCATCTCTTCCTCGTCGGAGAGCTGGGCGACTTCGGCCTCGATCGCGGCCGAGATCACCACGGTGCCGGCGCCTTGCGCGGTCGCCATCTTTTCCACGGCTTTGGTGTGCTCGTTGCCGGTGGCGGCGTCGGCTTCGGCGACGTTGCATACATAGAGCACGGGGTGCGAGGTCAAGAGGTTCAGTCCCTGCAGGATGCGCAGGTCTTCCGCTGAAATGCCGTTGAGCAGGATGCGGGTCGGCTTGCCGGCCTGGAGGAGCTCGAGTGCTGCCTCCATCATCGGCAGCACGGTGGTTGCTTCCTTGTCCTTGCTGCCGGCGCGCTTGCGGATCTGCACGATGCGGCGCTCGAGGCTGTCGAGGTCGGCGAGCATCAGCTCGGTCTCGACCGTATCGGCGTCGGCGACAGGGTCGATTTTGCCCTCGACATGGGTGATGTCGTCATCCTCGAAACAGCGCAGCACATGCACGATGGCGTCGACCTCACGGATGTTGGCGAGGAACTGGTTGCCCAGCCCTTCGCCCTTGGAGGCGCCGCGCACCAGGCCGGCGATGTCGACGAAGGAGATGCGGGTCGGGATGATCTCCTTAGACTTGGCGATTGCGGCGATCTTCTGCAGCCGCGGATCAGGCACCGCCACCTCGCCGGTGTTCGGTTCGATGGTGCAGAACGGATAGTTGGCGGCCTGCGCCGCCGCCGTCCTGGTCAACGCGTTGAAAAGCGTCGACTTGCCGACGTTGGGCAAGCCAACGATGCCGCATTTGAAACCCATGTGTCCGGTCCTATCGGGAAACTAGAAATTTGATGAGGGCTATGGGCGATAGGAGTGAGCAACGTCAAGCCCCGCGGTCCCGATCCTGTCGACGCTCAGTCCTTCTTGCCGAACAGTTTCTTCAGCATGGCGGCCATCGGGCCGCTTTCCGGCAGCTTGGCCGGCGCCTGCTGTGGCCGTGCCTGGCGGATGTGGCTTTGAGCTTTCGGGCCCTCAGCCTTCGGCGCCTTTGGCGGCGGCCGGTCGTCGTCGCCGGTTGGCGTTAGTTTGTCGCGCAAGGCCAGCGTCACCCGGTTCATGAAAGAACTGTCGTCGCCCTTGGCCAGCAGCCCGGCATCGTCGGCGATGGTGTCGAGCAGCACGTCCAGCCATTCGCGGTCGGCCTTGGCGAAATCGCCGAGCACATGGGACTGCACCATTTCCCGGACGCCGGGATGGCCGACGCCGATGCGCACGCGGCGAAAGTTCTTGCCGACATGCTGGTCGAGCGAACGGATGCCGTTGTGTCCGCCGGCGCCACCGCCGACCTTAACCCGCAATTTGCCGGCCGGCAGGTCGATCTCGTCGTAAAAGACGGTCAGCGCCTCGGGGCCGAGCTTGTAGAAGCGCAGGGCTTCGCCGACCGGCTGTCCCGACAGGTTCATGAAGGTCTGCGGCTTGATCAGAAGAATCTTTTCGCCGGCAATCGTGCCTTCGGCGATCAGGCCCTGGAACTTCTTCGACCAGGGCGAAAACGAATGGCGGCGGGCAATTGCGTCCGCCGCCATGAAGCCGACATTGTGCCGGTTATCAGCGTATTTCGCGCCCGGATTGCCGAGGCCTGCAAAGACAAGCATCGTGAACTCCGGGCCCGAAAATTACTTCTCTTCGGCAGCAGGAGCCGCCGCTTCGGGGGCTGCCGCTTCCGCCGTCTCTTCCGTCTCCGGCTTCATCGCCGAGGAGCCGGCAATGGTCGCGATGGTGAAATCGCGATCGGAGATCACCGGCTTGACGCCGGCCGGCAAGGTAACCGCCGAGATGTGGATCGAATCGCCAATGTCGGCGCCGGTGAGATCGACGGTGATGAATTCCGGGATCGCATTGGCCGGGCAGTGGAACTCGACTTCGTGACGCACGATGTTGAGCACGCCGCCGCGTTTGATGCCGGGCGACTTGTCTTCATTGATGAAGTGGACGGGCACGTCGACGTTGACCTCGGTGTCCTTGCCGATGCGCAGGAAGTCGACATGGACCGGGAAATCCTTGACCGGGTCGAGCTGGAAATCCTTGGGCAGAACCTGGATTTTCTTGCCGTCGACATCGATCGTGGCGATCGTGGTCAAAAACCCGCCGCCATGGATTTTGTAGAAGACGTCCTTGTAGTTCAGCGCAATCGCCAGGGGAGGCTGTCTGTCGCCGTAGATAACTGCAGGCACTTTACCGTTGCGGCGAACTGCACGGGCGGACCCCTTACCGACCTGTTCGCGCGCTTCGGCCTTGAGCTCGTAAGTATCGTGGCTCATGGCATTTCCTTTCGCGTTTTATGGAGCGTTTGCGGTGGCAGTGTGCCTGGACCGTAAACGTCGAAAGCCGCCAGGCCTGGATGTCCGAATGCCAGAAACCGCATACGCGGAGCTTTGTTCGGGATCACAAGGGAAGGCAGCCTTCCGCCGCGTTGCCTCCAAGGGTGTCTACGCGGGTGGCGGCTCTATAGCGGAAGGCGGGCAGGCGTGCAAGCCATGGCGGGCAAGGGCGGCCGATGCCTGCGTTGGGCGCGCCGCATTGCGCTCAGGCCGGCAGGTCGGTGGGCGGATTTGATCCGTTTCCCTTGGCGCCACCGAGCGTGGACAGAGCGCTCAGCAGTTTCGTCCGGTCCTTGCCGATCATGAGCACGCCGCTGTCGGGCGCCAGCAGCGCCGAGAACGGAAGCATGGCAGCGCCGATCGAGGAGGCCTCAGGGCCGAATTGCCCCGACACGATCTCCGGCGCCACGATGCCGATTGCGCTGGCCTGGTTGAACTGGGTCTGCACCCTTGCCAGCAGTTCGAGATGGATCGGCCTGGGCAGGATCGAGTCGAGAACGATGGCCTCGATGTCGATGATGGAGGTGATGGCGATGATCGCCTCGACCAGCGCGCTCGCACAATCGTCGATCCATTCGAACAGCGGCACGCGCGCTTCGGCTGGCAACGGATCGAGTTCCCGCACACGATTGATCACCACGCCGCGCGACCTCAGGTGATTGACCAGCACATAGATCGAGGCGCGATGCAGCAGGCTCTGGTAGCGCGCAGGCTTCGCCGCCACCGAATCGAGGCTTGAGGGCGAGACCGGCAAGGGTCCGAGGGCAGCGCTGTTGCCATGCGGCCCGGTATGGACCCTGCCGCCTTGCACCAGGCCGCCGCCGACAAAAGTGTCGATCGAGATGTGCATGAAATCGCGAAAGCGGGCGCCGGCGCCCTGGACAAGTTCGGCCAGCGCCGCCGACGTGGCGTCGTTTTCCACGAACACCGGCGTCTTCGCCGGCGTGGCAAAGCATGTCGTCAGGTCGATCGCCTCCCAGCGGCTGCCGAGATCGTCGGGAAAGCCGAGTTCCTCGCTCCAGCCGCCGAGGAAATAGGGTGAGGCAATGCCGACGCCGACGATGCTGGCATCGCCAAGCCCATCCACCAGCTTTTCGAAGGTGGCCAGCGCCATGTTGCCGGCCTTCAGCACCAAATCAGGATCGGGGAAGCGGTATTCGTGCGACTCTCTTGCGCGGATTTCACCGGCGAAGTCGACCAGAACGGCTTCAAGCGCACGCCGGCCGATCTTGATGCCGACGCTGTAGATGCGCTCCGGCGTCAGCCGGTAAAGCGTGGAGGGCGAACCGCGCTGCCCGAACCTTTTTCCCACTTGCTTTACGAATCCGGAAGATTCCAGGCCGTCGACGATGGCAGCGACGGCCGCCGGCGTCAGGCTTGCCGCGCGCGCCAGATCGGACTTGGAGGCTTCCTTGAGGCGACGGATGGCGTCGAGCACGAAACGCTCATTATAGTGCCGAACTTTGACAGAATTGCTGCCTTTCCCTGACAAAACCCGCACACTCCCCAAATGTCCCGTTCCCGGCGCGAAGCCCGCAAACCACCTGCGGCCGAGCGCACCCTGCGGTGCCTATGTTGGCGGCGACAGTGCGCGTCGGAACCATGGAAGTCAATTTTGCCGTTGCGCCTTTGCGCTATTTAATATAGCAAATTGAAAAAATAACTAGTCAGGGAGGAGACGTGCTGCACTCGAGCACACAAAGCGAAGCCGACGCTGCGGTGGTGCGGGCTGTTCCTGTTGCCCTGGTTCAGGCGACGAAGGCTTTCGGCGGCACGATTGCGCTCAAGGACGCCTCCTTCGAATTGCGCTCCGGCGAGGTGCTGGCGCTGCTTGGCGAAAACGGCGCCGGCAAGAGCACCTGCGTGAAGCTTCTGGCCGGTGTGCATTCTCCCACCAGCGGTCATGTCGAGGTTGACGGCAAATCAGCCGTCTTCCATTCGCCGCATGACGCGCAGGCGGCCGGCATTGCGGTCATGCACCAGCATCCTGGCCTGTTTCCCGATCTGTCGGTGGCGGAGAACATCTATCTCGGCCACATGCCGCGCGACCGCTTTGGCGGCATCGACAATGCCGCCATGCTGGCCGGCGCCCGCAAGGTGCTGGCGACCGTCGGCCTCGACGTGCCGGCGGCAACGCGGCTGGGAACCCTGCGTACCTCAGAACAGCAACTGGTCGAAATAGCCCGGGCGCTATCGCTGGATGCGCGCGTGCTGATCATGGACGAACCGACGGCGGCGCTGTCGCAGCGCGAGGTCGAGCGGCTGTTTTCCGTCGTTGCCGATCTCAGGCTGCACGGCGTGGCGATGATGTTCGTCGGCCACCGTATGGACGAGATCTTCCGCATCGCCGACCGCATCGCGGTGCTGCGCGACGGGCGCCTGATCGGCGTCAAGCCGAAGGCCGAGCTTGGCCGTGCTGCCGCCATCAGCATGATGGTCGGGCGTGAAGTCACCGACCTCTATCCCGAACGGCGCCATGCCTCAGGCGCGCTGGTGCTGGAGGGGAAGGGACTTTCGCGCGCCGGCGGCTTTACCGGTATCGACCTCAAGCTTCACGCCGGCGAGGTGCTGGGGCTTGGCGGCCTGGTCGGCAGCGGACGCACCGAGATTGCGCGCGTGCTGTTCGGTATCGACCGGCCCGACGCCGGCGAAATCCTGATCGACGGCAAGCCCGTGCAGTTCGCCTCGGCGCGCGACGCCATGGATGCGCGCATCGCCTATGTGTCGGAAGATCGCATGGGCCAGAGCCTGGTGATGGATTTCTCCATCCTCGACAATGCGGTGCTACCTGTTCTCGACAAGGCCGCACAACGCGGTCTCTACGGCACCGACCGCGCCATCGGTCTGGTGGCGGACTGGCTGAAGCGCATGAAGCTGCGCTTTTCCGGCTACGGGCAGCCGGTGAAAGAGTTATCCGGCGGCAACCAGCAGAAGGTGGTGCTGGCCAAGTGGCTGCGCACCGAGCCGCGCGTGCTCATCCTCGACGAGCCGACGCAAGGCATCGATGTCGGCACCAAGGCGGAAGTGCATGCAATGATCGCGGACCTTGCCGCGCAAGGCATGGCGATCCTTTTGATCTCGTCAGAGATGCCCGAGCTGATCGGCATGTGCGACCGCATTGTCGTGCTGCGCGAAGGCCGCCAGACTGCCGAGTTTTCGCGCGGGCAAGCCACGCAGGAAAAAGTACTGGAAGCGGCGACCAGGACCGATGAACGCGCCGGCCAGGCAGCGCAGATAGAACGCGCCGCCCGGGAGGAAAAGGCAAAAGGACCGTTCGATTTTCTGAAGCGGCGGGAGTTCGGGCTGCTCGCCGCGATGCTCGCCGTCGCCATCCCGGTTACCATCATCAACCCGCGCATGGTGAGCGCGGCGAACCTCACCGCTGTGTCGATGGACGCGGCCTTGCTGATTGTCGCCGCACTGGCGCAGATGCTGGTGCTGATCACCCGCAACATCGACCTGTCGATCGCAGCTGTGATCGGCCTCTCCGCCTATATGGCGGCCAGCATGGTTCAGGCCTATCCCGGATTGGACATCGGCATCGGCCTGATCACCGCCTGCGCGGTCGGCGGCTTTGCCGGACTGCTCAACGGCCTTGTCGTTACCTGGGGAAAGATCCCGGCCATCGTCGTTACGCTGGCTTCGATGTCGATCTTCCGCGGTTTCAACTCGATCTGGGCGGCGGGCGACCAGGTCAGCGCCGACGAAGTCACGCAAGCCTGGCTCGACATGACCGGGCTGAAGATCGCAGGCGTGCCGCTGATCGTCATCATCGCTATTGTCATCCTGTGCGCCGGCTATGTGCTGCTCTATCGCACCGCAACCGGGCGCGAGCTGTTTGCCACCGGCTCCAACCCCGACGGCGCACGGCTGATCGGCATCCCGGTCGACCGGCGCATTCTGCTGGCCTTCGGCATGGCCGGCCTGCTCGGCGGTCTGTGCGGGGCGCTGTGGGCATCGCGCTATGCCACCATCGATGCCCGCGTCGCGCTCGGCTTCGAACTCACGGTGATCGCCTCGGCAGTGGTCGGCGGCGTCGCCATCCGCGGCGGCTCGGGCACGCTGCTCGGCATCATCCTTGGCGCGCTCACTCTCTTGGTCATCAAGAACGGGCTGACGCTGGTGCGTGTCGACCCGCTCTGGCTGCAGGGCGTCTATGGCCTGGTGATCCTGGTTGCCATCGGCATCGACACCTTCATCGTGCGGCGTGCCGAACAGGCAAGACAGGCGAGGGCGAGATGAGAAAGTTTATCCGCTCGATCGACTTCTGGGATCTGCTGCTGGCGACCGCCTGCCTCGCCGTCTTTATCTATGCGGCGGTCTTCGTGCCGAATTTCGTCTCCGGCTTCAACCTCTCGCAATTGGCCGCAAGCGCCTCGGAAAAGGCGTTGCTGATCCTGCCGATGACGCTGCTCATCATCACCCGCGAGATCGACCTGTCGATCGCCTCGGTGCTGGCGCTGACATCCGTGGTGTTTGGCCTGCTCGTCCAGGGCGGCGTGCCGACGCTGGCGGCCATTCCGCTGACGCTGGTCTTCGGCGGCCTGCTCGGCGCCTTCAATGGCTATCTGGTTTCAGGGCTGGGGCTGCAGTCGCTGGTGGTGACGCTCGGCACCATGGCGCTCTATCGGGGCATTGGCTACATCCTGCTCGGCACCGGTTCGGTCAACATATTGCCGCCGGCGGTCGTCGATTTCGGCATCAGCAATCTGCCGGGCACACAAATCCCGTGGACCATCGTGCCGTTCCTGCTGCTGGCGCCGATCTTCGCGGTGGTGCTGCAGAAGACGCCGACCGGCAAGCGCATCTATGCGCTCGGCGGCAGCCCCGAAGTGGCGCGTTATTCCGGCATCGATACGCGCAAAATGGTGCTGAAGCTGTTCGTCGTTTCGGGCATGGTCGCAGCCATCGCCGGCATCGTCTATACCGCGCGCCTCTCCAACGCCCGCGCCAACAATGCGCTCGGCATGGAGCTCGATGTCATCACCATCGTGCTGCTCGGCGGCGTCAGCGTCTTCGGTGGTAAGGGGCGGCTCACGGGGGTCATGCTGGCGCTGCTGTTGATCGCCATCATCCGAAATGTGCTGGCGCTCAACCAGATCGGCGGCGACGCTCAAGGCATGATCATCGGCCTGCTTCTGATCGGCTCGCTGCTGGTCGGCAATTACTGGCGCTCCCTGGAGGAGCGGCTGTCAAGATCGCGCGTCCTGCGCGAAACCAAGGGGTGATCTCGGGCCCCTTTCTTCAAGCCCGAATTCTGACGGAGGAGACACAATGAAAGCGTTTAGAATAGCCCTGCTCGCATCCGCGGTTCTGCTTGCGCCGGCCTCGCTGGCCTACAGCCAGGAATGCGCCAAGGAACCGGTGACCGTCGGCTTCCTGCCCAAGCTCGACACCGATCCCTACTTCAAGGTGGCTTTCGGCGGCGCCGAGGAGGCTGCGAAGGAAATTGGCGGCACCGCCACCCAGGTTGCCCCGTCGCAGGCGACGGCCGAGGCACAGATCGAATTCATCAACAGCCTTGTGTCGCAGAAGGTCGGGGTCATCGCTATCGCCGGCAACGACGCCAATGCGGTTGCGCCTGCGCTGAAGCGCGCCGTTCAGCAAGGCGTCCGGGTGATATCGTACGATTCCGACGTCGCGGCCGATGCGCGCGCGGTGTTCGTGAACCAGGTGAAGGGCGACAGTCTGGCCGAAATGATGCTGGAAAGCGCATTCAACCTCAGCGGCGGCGAAGGCGAGTTCGCCATCCTGTCGTCGACGCCGACGGCGACCAACCAGAACGCCTGGATCGACTTCATGAAGGCGAAGATGGCGGCAGAGCCGAAATACGCCAAGATGAAACTGGTGCAGGTCGCCTATGGCGAGGAGAGCGAGCAGGTCAACCAGCAGCAGGCCTTGGCGCTGGTGCAGGCGTTTCCGGATCTCAAGGTGATCATCGTGCCGGCAGGCATTGGCCTTCCGGCGGCCGCGCGCGCACTCGAGGAAGCCGGCATGATCGGCAAGGTCAAGCTGACCGGCCTTGCGCCGGCCACTTTGATTTCGAAATACATCAAGGATGGCTCTGCCCAGGATATCTGGTGGAATGTCACCGATCTCGGCTACCTGACCTATCAGGCGGCCCAGGCGCTGGCGCAGTGCAAGATCACCGGCAAGGAAGGTGAGAAGTTCACGGCGGGCAGGCTCGGCGAATACACGATCGGGGCCAGCGGCGAACTGATCCTTGGCCCGGCCAAGATCGTGACGCCGGAAAACCTGGCCGAGTTTAAGTTCTAAGCCTCCCAAGGCCCGGCGGGCGCCGGTTCAAGCCGGCGCCCGCTCGTTCAATTGTCAGTCGAAAAGCGTGAGGGCGACGATGAAACTCTTGCTGGCAGGCGAGACCTTCGCGGCGACGACGTCGGTCGCTGCCGGCGGCGACGTTCTGACAAGTGCGACATGGGTGAATGGCGCGACGGCCTTCAATGCCGCCCTTGCCGCAGAGGGCATAGCGGTGACGCAGATCGGTGGCGATCGCTGTGCGGCCGAATTTCCGTATGACCTCGACGCGCTGGCCGAATACCAGGCGGTGGTGATCTCCGATGTCGGCGCGCTGACCTTGCTGGTCACGCCGGAGGCCCGCGCCGGGCGCATCGGCGTCAACCGCCTCGACGTCCTCAAGGCCTATGTCGAAGGCGGCGGCGGGCTGATGCTGGCCGGCGGCTATATGGGGTTCCAGGGCATGTTCGGCACGGCGCGTTTCCACGACACCCCGGTCGAGGACGTGCTGCCCGTGCGCTGCCTGCCATTCTCGGACGGGCTGGAAGTGCCGCAAGGCCTGCAGCCGTCGATCCTTCAGGCGTCGCATCCGATCCTTGCCGGTGTCGCGGGTCCGTTGCCGCCGATCCTCGGCATGAACAAACTCGATTTCAGGCGCGACGGCTCGTCCCAGCTTCTGGCGACCTGCCAGTATCGCGGCACGGACTGGCCGCTGCTTGCTGCTCGCAGCGTTGGCCACGGCCGCACTGTCGCCTGGGCGACGGATATCGGCCCGCACTGGCTGTCGCAGGACTTTCTCGGCTGGCCGCTCTACGGCAAGCTGATGGGCAACGTCGTGCGCTGGCTGGCCGGCAAGGATTAAGCCTGGCGTGTTTGTAGGGCAGCTAGTCCGGCTTGCTGCTCAACGCTTCGCGCAGCGCCTGGATCCGCCGATTCAAGGCATCGAGATCAGCCATCGTCATGCCCGAGCGTTCGATCAGGGTTTCGTTGAGGCAGTTGCACTGGACGAGCAGCGCGCGGCCGGCAGGCGTCAGGTCGACCTGCACTTGGCGCTCGTCCGTCTGGCTGCGCTGGCGGGTGACGAGACCGGCCTGTTCCATGCGCTTCACCAGCGGCGTGATGGTGCTCGATTCCAAAGCGAGCCTGTGCGCAATCGAGCCGACCGACATCCCGCCGGCTTCGGCAAGTGCGTTCAGCACGAGATATTGCGGATAGGTGATGCCCATCTCGTCCAGCATGGGCTTGTAGGTGCGATTGATTGCCATGCTGGTGGCGTAAAGCGTGAAGCAGAGCTGGTTGTCCAACGGGAGAGGCACGAGGCATTCCTTTGCCGACTGAGCACATCAATATGTAGCACGAAAAATGATATCGCGATACATATTTTCTGTAGACAAGGATTTGGACCTGCGCTAGTCGTATGGTTATCGCGATATTGATTATCGCGGAAGCAATCAATGGAGAGCGAGATGACCAAGCCCGGCAGCAGCACGATCACCACCAAGGACGGCACCGAAATTTTCTACAAGGATTGGGGAACGGGACAACCCATCGTCTTCCATCACGGCTGGCCGCTGAGCAGCGACGACTGGGACGCCCAGATGCTGTTCTTCCTGTCCAAGGGCTATCGCGTCATTGCCCATGACCGGCGCGGCCATGGCCGCTCCACCCAGACCGATACCGGCAACGAGATGGACACCTACGCCGCTGATGTCGCGGAGCTTGCGGCGCATCTCGACCTCAAGGACGCGATCCATGTCGGCCATTCCACCGGTGGCGGCGAAGTGGCCCGCTATGTCGCGAAGTACGGTTCCGGTGGCCGTGTCGCCAAGGCCGCACTGCTCGGCGCGGTGCCGCCGATCATGCTGAAGACGGCGGCCAATCCGGGTGGCCTGCCGATCGAGGTGTTCGATGGTTTCCGCTCCGCCCAGGCAGCCAACCGCGCCCAGTTTTTCCACGATATTGCGGCCGGCCCGTTCTACGGCTTCAACCGCCCCGGCGCCCAGGTATCGCAGGCTGTCGTCGAGAATTGGTGGCGCCAGGGAATGATGGGCGGCACCAAGGCGCATTATGATTGCATCAAGGCGTTCTCGGAAACCGACTTCACCGACGATCTGAAGGCCATCGACGTGCCGGTGCTGGTCATGCATGGCGACGACGACCAGATCGTTCCCATCGCCGACTCTGCCCTGCTCTCGGTCAAGCTGCTCAAGAAGGGCGAGCTCAAGATCTACAAGGGCTTCCCGCATGGCATGGCGACCACCCATGCCGATGTCATCAACGCCGACCTGCTGGCCTTCTTCAAGGCCTAGAATCGTCCACCTGGATAGGCAAAGCACCCGCCGTCAGGCGGGTGCTTTTGGTTTCGTCGAAATGTCAGCGGGACAGTGCCTACTTATCGAGAAAACCAGTGATCAGCTTGACGGTGTCGTCGGGGTTTTCCTCCATGATCCAGTGTCCGGAAGCGGGCACGATGCCGCCCGTGACATCGGTCGCAACAAGCCGCAGGAGATCGGCCTGCGTAGTGCCAGCGGATTTTTCACCGCCGACAGCCAGTACCGGCATGGTCAGTTTGCCGCCGGCGGCGAGCATCGCCTGGTTGTCGATCGCATCCTGGTCGAAGGCTTTGAACTGCTCGAAAGCATCATGCATCGCATGCGGACGGGCATAGAGTTTGGCGTAGTGCTTGCGCGTGGCCTCGTCGATCTTCTTGGGGTCAGCCGACAGTTCGTTGTAGAAGCGATCGAGATAGATGCGCTCGCGCCCTGCGACCAGCCGCTCCATATCCGGGCCGCGGAAGTTGAAGTGCCAAAGCAGCGGGCTTTGCTTGATCTTTTCCCAATCGCCGATGCCGGGCAGCGGAGCATCGATGATGACCCATTTGGTGATGCGCTTGGGATATTGCGCGGCAAGCGCATAGCCGACCATGTTGCCGATGTCGTGGGTGACGAGATCTGCCTTGTCGATCTTCAGGGCATCCAACACGCCGGCGATGTCCACGGCCTGGTTCTTCTTGGCGTAGCCCGCTTCCGGGTGGGCCGACAGACCCATGCCGCGCAGGTCCGGCACGATGACGGTGTGGTCCTTTGCGAGGGCGATGGCCGCGGCGCCCCACATGTCTCCGGTATCGGCAAAGCCGTGCAGCAGCACGACGGCGGGACCCTTGCCGCCAACGCGCACATAGAGTTTGGTGCCGTTGGTTTCGACGGACTGCGTCTTGAAACCCGGCGGAAAGGGAACGATGCGTGCCGTCGCCGGCAAGGTAACAAGAAGCACACCCAATACGGCCAATACGATCTTGTGCATGTCATCCCCCAGAGACGTCGAAGGCCCCAAGCCTTCGTTGATGACTATCTCTAGCAGGCTTTTCAACCAGCGCATGGTGAAAGAATCACAGAGAGCGCAGCAATGCCGCGCCCTGCGTCAAATCCGCAAAATCGACCGGTTTTATCTGGCCGCCGCTTGCGCCTTCCTGGCTTCCTTCATGTTGGGCAGGAACACCGTCAGCAGGCCGAGCAGCGGCAGATACGAGCAGATCTGGAAGACGAAATCGATGCCCTTCATGTCGGCGACGACGCCGAGCACGGCGGCTGCAATGCCGCCCATGCCGAAGGCGAAGCCGAAGAAGATCCCCGCGATGGTGCCGACACGTCCCGGCACCAACTCCTGCGCAAACACGACGATGTTGGAGAAGGCCGAGGACAGGATCAGGCCGATCAGCACCGTCAGCACCATCGTCCATTCGAAATTGGCGTAGGGCAGCGCCAGCGTGAACGGCAGCACGCCGACGATCGAGAACCAGATCATCGCCTTCTGGCCGTAGCGGTCGCCGAACGGTCCGCCGAGCAGGATGCCCAGCGCCGAGGCGCCGAGGAACAGGAACAGCATGACCTGGCTCATCTGCACCGACACGCCGAACTTATGGATGGAATAAAAGGTGTAGTAGCTGGAGAGCGAGGCGATGTAGGCGTTCTTGGTCAGCACCAGCAGCGTCAGCACCGCCAGCGCTCCCATCACCTTCTTGCGCGGGAAGGGGGAGACGAAGCTTGCCGCCTTGCGATTGCCCTGCGCGGCGCGCATCCGGCTGTACCAGCCGCCGACCCGCGACAAAACGATGATGCCGATCAGAGACCCGACGGCGAACCATGAAATGCTGGTCTGGCCGAAGGGCACGACGATGAAGGCAGCGAGCAGCGGCCCCATCGACTGGCCGAAATTGCCGCCGACCTGGAACAAAGATTGCGCCAGGCCAAAGCGGCCGCCGGAGGCAAAGCGGGCAATGCGCGAGGATTCCGGATGGAAGATCGCCGAGCCGATGCCGATCAGCGAGGCGCCGACCAGAAGCAGCGCATAGTGGCCGGCATAGGCGAGCACGATCAGGCCAATCAGCGAGGACGCCATTCCGTAGGGCAGCGAATAGGGCATTGGCCGCTTGTCGGTGATCATGCCGATGACCGGCTGCAGCAGCGACGCCGTGACCTGGAACGTGAAGGTCAAAAGACCGATCTGCCAGAAATCGAGACCGTAGTTCTCTTTCAGCAGCGGATAGATCGCCGGCAGCAGCGATTGCATGATGTCGTTGATGCCGTGGCAAAAGCTCACCGCCAGAATGACGGTGAAGGCGGTCGCCTGGGCTGAAGGGAGGCTGGCGCTTGGCTGCGGTGCAATGCTGGTGGCTGTCGTATCGGTCAAGGCAGGCTCCGAGGTCTTTTTGGCGGGTGTTTGCCCGCGGGCAGGCTTGGCGGCCGCTCCCGCGGACCGCCTTAAGGACGCTCGTCTGAAGCGCTTGGGCGACGCCCCTGCGGAGCGCCTTGGGGATGGCTGCCTTATAAGCCGCTTGCCAGGCGACTTCTTTCGTGGTTTGGTCCAATAGTTTCGCAAGTGGGCCATAGCCGATGCCACATGGCAGGGACATCTTCCGCGCCGGCAATGCCGATCTCGGCCGATTGCACGAAAGCCGCTGGCAGTGGCTGGAGGAGGTTTCCGGGCCGGCGGTGGCTTTGCCGACCGAATATCCCGACGGTTACCTCGTGCCGCAACACCGCCACAGCCGCAGCCAGCTGCTGCATGCGCTGGTCGGTGTCGTGCTGGTGACGACCAGGTACGGGCGCTGGATGGTGCCGCCCGACCACGCAATGTGGATACCGGCCGGCACCGAGCATTCCGTCGAAATGCTGGGCGACGTCTCGATGCGCTCGGTCTATGTCATGCCGGGCGCTATCCCCGGCCTGCCGGAAGGTTTGCGCGTCGTCGGCATCACCGAGCTGATGCACAGCCTGATCGTCGAATCGGAAAAGCTGCCGCAAGGCAGCGAACTGGAAGGCCGCGGCGGGCTGATCATGAACCTCTTGCTGCACGAGATCCCGACCTTGCCGGAACGGCCGCTCGGGCTGCCGTTCCCGTCCGACCCGAAGCTGGCGGCGCTCTGCCGACGCTTTGTCGCGGCACCTTCGCCGCACGCCACGATCGACGAGTGGGCGGATGCCGCAGGCATGAGCCGCCGTTCGTTCACCCGCGCCTTCCAGCGCCAGACCGGACTGTCCTTGTCGACTTGGCGCCAGCAGGCCTGCCTGTTTGCGGCCCTGCCCAGGCTCGCCGATGGCGAGCCGATCACCAGGGTGGCGCTCGACCTCGGTTATGACAGCGTGCCGGCATTCATAACCATGTTCAAGCGCATGCTTGGCGCCTCGCCGCGCGGCTATATGCGCGGCGCCCGCGACGAAGGCATGCGGCGGGCTCAGCCCCGACTTGAGGCCCCGGCGCCGTAGCGCCAGGAAAAGCCCGCAGTACTTTGCCGTAGGCCCTAGTCCAGCTGAACGCCGCTGGCCTTGACGATCGGTTCCCATTTGGCGAGTTCGGCCTTCACATGCACTCCAAGCTCTTCCGGGGTGGAGGCCACGATCGAGGCGCTGAACTGGGCCATGCGGGCGATCACATCAGGGTCTTTCAGGGCTTCAACTGCCGCCTTCTGAAGAACGGCGACGGCCTCCGGCGGCGTGCCTGCGGGCGCGAACAGAGCGTTCCAGCTGTAGGTTTCATAGCCGGGAATGGTTTCGGCAATGGCCGGTATGTCGGGGAAGGAGGGAACGCGCTCCTTGGTGGTGACGCCAAGCGCTCTCAGCGTCCCGCTCTTGATATGGCCCGATGAAGAGGGGAGGTTGTCGAACATCATCGGCACCTGATTGCCGATAACGTCGTTCAAGGCCGGTCCGGCGCCCTTGTAGGGAATGTGCTGCATGCTGACGCCGGCCATCGTCTTGAAAAGCTCGCCGGAGAGATGGAGCGGGGTGCCATTGCCTGATGAGGCGTAGGCATATTTGTCCGGGTCCTTCTTCAGCATCTCGATCAGTTCCTTGACGTCCTTGGCAGGGAATTCAGGGTTCACGACCAGGACGTTTGGCACCAGCACGAGCAACGATATCGGCGCAAAATCCTTCTCCGCATCGTAGGGCTTTGTCTTCAGGATCAGCGGGTTGAGCGCGTGGGTTGCGACCGTGCCCATCAGGATCGTGTAGCCGTCCGGTTCGGCTCGGGCGACCTGGGCAGCGCCGATGCTGCCCCCGGCGCCGCCGACATTTTCGACGACAATCTGCTGGCCCAGCTTTTCGGACATCTTGTTGGCGACTAGGCGCGCGACCAGATCCGTCGAGCCACCGGCGGAAAAGGGGACAACCATGGTGATGGTCCGGTCCGGAAAATCGGCGGCCCAGGCCGCCGGTACTGAAAGGGTGGCTGCAATGGAAACCGCGAGCCCGAGCAAAGTCCTACGCCGCATCTGCTACTCCTCCGTTGATTGGAGGGGCAGTATGGCCATGGTGAACTCCTCGCACAATGCAACCATGGACTGACTGCCCGCCTCAGGAGATCGGGCTTGACACCGATGCTTCGGTTGGCGTGCGCGAGAACGCCTCACCCCTCAGTTCAATCAGCCTTGGTCCAGCTGAAAACAAGCCATTTGTATCGTGACGTCTCTTCAGGCTCGGCCGTGTAGGTCATCTGCATGTCGCCGCCCTCGGTGTAGATGTCGAGCCTGGGTGCCGTGTCCAGTTCGAGCCACACGGAATCGTTCTTGAACGACCATGTCCCGCACCAGACGCAAGGCCCCGATGCCGGGTCACCCGGTTGGTGAAAATTGTAGCGGCCGTCCGCCGTGATCTCCAGATAGTCGAAGGCGCCATAAAAGGCGGTCACAGTCTGCTGAAATTCGGTCGCAGCCGCTTCCTGGTCGGGCTTCGCCGGCTCTTTCAGATCACGCGGTGGCCGGATTGCGGACCCTGCGATGCTCCATTTGCCGATGAAATCCTTTTCGGTGGGAAGATATTCCGTTTGCGCCTGCGCGGTCGAAACCGGAGCGATTGTCGGCGCATAGGCCGCGCTGGCGATGCCGATTGCGAGAAGCATTCCTGCGATGCCTGCAGCCTTGATTCGATTGCGCATCAGCTGGCTCCTTTCACGACGGTTTGGGGCAGATTCCAAAAACGAGATTACCCCCGAGCCAGGCCCGGGGGCACGCTTTTGGGCAACATGGATTAATCGAACAGGCTCGACACGGACTCTTCGGTCGCTGTGCGCGAAATCGCCTCGCCCATCAGGTCGGCGATGGAGATGACGCGGATATTCGGGGCGTCGAGCACGCCTTGCGTCGGCTGGATGGAATCGGTGATCACCAGTTCCTGCAGCTTCGAGCCGCTGATGCGGGCGACCGCACCGCCCGACAGCACGCCGTGGGTGATATAGGCGGTGACGCTGGTAGCGCCGTTGGCGAGCAGCGCATCGGCGGCGTTGCACAGCGTGCCGCCGGAATCGACGATGTCGTCGATCAGCAGGCAATCCTTGCCGGCGACCGCGCCGATGATGTTCATCACTTCGGATTCACCGGGACGTTCGCGGCGCTTGTCGACGATGGCCAGTTGTGCGTCGAAGCGTTTGGCGAGCGCGCGGGCGCGCACCACGCCGCCGATGTCGGGCGAGACGACGACGACATTGGCAAGCTGTTTGTATTTTGCCTTCACGTCACGGGCCATCACCGGCACCGAGAACAGATTGTCGGTCGGAATGTCGAAAAAACCCTGGATCTGGCCGGCATGGAGGTCGAGCGTCAAGACGCGGTCGACGCCGGCGCGGGTGATCATGTTGGCGACCAGCTTCGCCGAGATCGGTGTGCGGCCCGAGGCCCGGCGATCCTGCCTGGCGTAACCGAAATATGGGATGACCGCGGTGATGCGCTTGGCCGAGGAGCGCATGAAGGCATCGATCATGATGAGCAGTTCCATCAGATGATCGTTGGTCGGGAACGAGGTCGACTGCAGGATGAAGACATCCTCGCCGCGCACGTTTTCCTGGATTTCGACGAAGATTTCCTGATCGGCGAAGCGTCTGACGCTGGCCTTGCCCAGCGGGACATTGAGATAGCGGGCGACCGCTTCGGCCAGCACCCGGTTGGAATTGCCCGCGAAAAGCTTCATGCACCGTTCCTGGCGAAGGATGGGGAGGTCCTCTTAATCGGGCTTGTAGCGAGCCGTGCCGGTATTGCAAGCCTCGTTGACGGGAATCCGCCGGCTAATCTCAAAAACGTCAACAGTGAACGGAAGCCGGTAACAGGCGGATCAGCCGGCGCTGCCGCCGAGCCAGGCCGCGAACTGGTCGATCGTCTGGTCGGCGACCGCCTGCATGGTAGCGGGTGCAACCGCGGGCCAGCCTTCGGCGGCATTGACCGAGGGCGCCTTCTGCTGGCCATTGATGCGGTGTAGCCGGTTGCCGGCGGGGTCATAGACGTCCCAGACATAGATAACGGTGGTGTCCTTGCCTTCCGTCATCGTCGAGAAGTAGCCCTTCAGCACATGGGTGGCGGCTTGGTCGGCGCTGCCGGCAAGGGTGATGCCGCGCTGCTTGGCGCGTGTCTGCAGTTCGGCCGTCAGCGGCGTTGCCGCTTCCACCGAGGCGCCGACGATCGGCGCGATCTGCAGCCGGGTCTTCGACAAAGCGGCGGCGCTCTGCGCGGGGTTGGCGGGTGTCGTGGCGCCGACGGCCGGCGCTGGTGTGGCGGCGGGCGCAATGCCCGGGGCAGCCAAGGGCTGAGCCGAGGCTGCCGGCGGCGTGATGGCGGACGGCTCAAGGACGTCCTTGGCGTTGGTGCAAGCGGCTAGCACAAGCGCTGCGAGCAATGACACGGTCGTCACATGCGATCGTCTCATCTGCCCGAAAACTCCTTAGTCGTGAACGCCCCCGCGTGGACCAACCATTATGGATTCACTGTACGATCAAGTCGAGATCATGGCGTGAAAGCGGCTTCGGCTGGGATTCGGTGGTCAGGTAGGTGCGGCCAAGCGTCATCGCCGTCTCGGTTTCGGAGTCCATGATGATCATGTGCGCGAACAATGTCATGTTGGGCGCGATCGGCTCGGGATTGCCCTGGTAGAACATCGGCATGTCCATCCAGGACGGGGTGAAGCGGGCGCCGACGGAATAGCCGCAGGCATTCAACCGATGCTTGGTCAGGCTGTGCGCCTCCAGCGTGCGGGCATGCGCGTCGAAGACGTCGCCGAAGGTGTTGCCGGGCGTCATCGCCTTCTCGACCGCCAGAAGAGCCGCGCGGGCGGCGTCGAACAGCTCCTGATGACGCTTCGACGCCTTGCCGGTCAGTACGGTGCGCATCATCGGCGCGTGATAGTGATGGAACACGCCGGCCCATTCGAGCGTCAGCTGATCGTTCTTGGTCAGCTTGCGGCGCCCGGCCTTGTAGCGGCAGAGCAGCGCGTCGATGCCCGAGCCGATGATGAATTCATTGGCCGGATAGTCGCCGCCGCCGGCAAACACCGCGCCCTGCATGGCGGCAAGGATCAGCGCTTCGTCGCCGCCCTGCTTGATCAGCGGCAGGGCCGCTTCGAGCGCGTCGTCGGAAAGGTTGGCGGCCTTTTCGGCCTTGGCGATTTCAGCCGGGCTCTTGAACAGGCGCAGACGGCCGACAATACCGGAGGCGTCGGCGATCTGGCCGAAGGTCTGCAGCTGCTCGTCGACGCGGCGGCCATTGAAGGCGGTCAGGCCATGGGTGTCGTATTCGACGCCGATGCGAGCGCCGAGGAGATTGAGGTCGTTGAGCAGGTTGCGCAGGTCGACCGCCGGGTTGGCGCCGTCGCGGTCGGTCCACAGCACGATGTTGTCGATGATCGATGTGTGGCGCGCCTGGCGCAAATCGGCCGAGCGGGTGAGCAGCACCATCGAGCCGTCAGCCTTCACAACCAGGCACTGGAAGAAACAGAAGCCGAACGTGTCGTAGCCGGTTAGCCAGTACATGCTCTCCTGGGCGAAAAGCAGTACAGCATCGAGCTTCTTTTCCGTCATCTCGATCATCAACCGGTCACGCCGGGCGTCAAATTCCGACCGTTCGAAATGCAGCGCCATTATCCGTTCTCCAAAACAATTGCCGAAACCTGCCGACCGTAGTCCGGTTCCTTGCGATGCGTCGCGCGCCGGTAGGAAAAGAAGAGATCCTCCTCGGCATAGGTGCAGCGGCCAAGCCCCTGCGCGGTCACGCCAGCCTTCTTCAGCCGGTCGACCGTATAGAGGTTGAGATCGAACATTGCATGCGCCGGATTGGCCGAAGGCGCGAAATAGCCGATGTTTTCGGCATCGGCTTCGACGAAACGGGCGACGAATTCCGGCCCGACCTCGTAATTGTCGGGGCCGATCGAAGGACCGAGAACCGCAATGATGCGCTCACGGCGGGCGCCGAGGCTTTCCATCGCGGCAATGGTGTTTTCAAGCACACCGGTGAAAGCGCCCTTCCAGCCGGCGTGTGCAGCGCCAATGATGCGCGCTTGCGCATCGGCGAACAGCACCGGGCCGCAATCGGCCGTCGAGGCGCCGATGGCGATGCCCGGCCGGTCGGTGACGATGGCGTCGGCCTTGGGCCGCGGGCCGGGAAAGGGTTCCCTGGCAATAACGACATCGGGCGAGTGGACCTGATGCGCGGTCAGGAGATGGCTGGCCGGCACACCCATCCAGGCAGCGACGCGGCGGCGGTTCTCGGCGACCAGCATCTGATCGTCATCCGACCCGGTGCCGATGTTAAGTCCCTGATAGATGCCGCCGGAGACGCCGCCGATACGGGTGAAATAGCCATGGCGGATACCTCGCGGCTTGGCCGCTTCCAGCAGCGGCGAGCGAACAGGATCCGGTTTGGTCTGATTCAGCATGGATGGGTTTGTTGTCCGCGCCGGCGTTTTCGTCAAGGCGAAGTTCGGCCGAGTGATTGCGACAGTGCTGCTGCGTCGACTTTGCATTGGCCAAAAGCAGGCATGCGACCACAAGCGACATGGCGGGACGGCTTGTAACGATCTCTGAGGGTCAGACTGGCTGATGCGGCAGGATTTTCAGGATTTTGAACAGCGTGCCCATGCCGTCGGGTCCGGCCAGGCGCTCGACGGCATCGGCAATGGTTTGTCGTGCCTCTTGGCTTGCCTGGCTGCCCAACTGGCCAGCTCGCTCAAGCAATCCCATGCCAAGCAGAAAGTCGCCCTGCGTCGCCAATTCCACATCGAGGCCATGCGCCCGCACGACGGCGGCCAGTGCCGCGAAGTCGACATGGGCGGTGAGATCGGCTTCGCCGGGATTGGCCAGCACATCTTCTGGGGCGTGCCTGCGCACGGCCTGCAATGTGTCGCCGAAACCGGGCTGGAGATGGCCGTAATCAGGGAACAGCCCGGCGCCGCCGTGGTCGGCTATGCGTTCGGCAATGGTCGCCATCAGTGCCGCGCGGGCCGGTGCTATTTCGAAAATAGAGCCTTGTGGCGCCTCGGCGGCGTCTTCCGGCAGCAGCATCGCCTCGACCGAGCCGGCGCCGGCGAAGAAGCTCAACTCGTCTGAGACATCGAGGCCGATCACCCGTTCGCGCCAGCCGGCGCCGGCGCGGATGAACTGGCGGATCGGCACAGCGTCGAACAATTCGTTGCCGACAATCAGCAACGGCGCCTGCGGTAGTGTGGCGATGGTTTCGTGCCAGCCGAGCTCAACCGAAGTTTCGGCAAGCGTCTGCTTCTGGATTTCGGTCAGCCGCGGACTGGTCTCGACCAGAGCGAAGGAGGCTCCGGCGGCGATAGCCGGATCGAGCCGCGTCAGGGTGCGAAGCATGTCCTTCATCAGCGTGCCGCGGCCAGGCCCGATCTCCGCGATGGTGACCGGCAGGGGTCGGCCGATCGCCAGCCAGGCCTGATAGAGCCAGACGGCGACGAGTTCGCCGAACATCTGGCTGATCTCGGGTGCGGTGACGAAGTCGCCGGCGGCGCCGAACGGCTCGCGCGTGGTGTAGTAGCCGTCGCTGGGATCGAACAGGCAGAGCGCCATGTACTCGTTGACGGGGAGGGGGCCGAGCGCGCCGATCAGGTCGACGATGCGGGTCTTCAGCCGTGTCATGCCGGCTGTGGTTGCGGCGCCGGTTTGGCTGTGGCCATCGCCCAGATGCCGGCCAGCACCATCGGCAGCGACAGCACCATGCCCATGGTGAGCCAGCCGCCGAGGAGGTAGCCGAGCTGCTGGTCGGGCTCGCGGAAGAACTCGACGAAGATGCGTGACAGGCCGTAGCCGCAAATGAAAGCGCCGCCGACAAAGCGCGGCGTCTTCAGCTTCAGCCGCGAATGGGTGAGGAAGCGCAGGACCAGGAACAGCACCGCGCCCTCGAGCAGCGCTTCGTAGAGCTGGCTCGGATGGCGAGGCTCCAGGCCCGCGACACAACCCGCCACGGTCTGCTGGAGACGCTCGTTGCAGAAGACGACGCCCCACGACACGTCGGTCACGCGACCCCAGAGTTCGGCATTGACGAAGTTCGCGATGCGGACGAGGCCGAGCCCGACCGGCACGCCGGCTGCCACCACGTCGAACAGCGTCCAGGTGCGGATGCCGCGCTTGAGGGAAAACAGCGTCATGGCGAGGATGACGCCAAGCAGGCCGCCATGGAACGACATGCCGCCCTGCCAGACGGCGAAGATGTCGAGCGGGTGGTCGATATAGCGCTTTAAATCGTAGAAAAGCACATAGCCGGTGCGTCCGCCGAGCACGACGCCGACGGCGGCCCAGACGATGAAATCGTCGAGGTCGATCGGCTTCATCGGCAAGACGCCATCAGGCCACAGCCTTGTGTTGGTGACGAGCCGCTTGGCGTACCACCAGGCGAACAGGATGCCGACGATATAGCCGACGCCGTACCAGTGCACAGCCAGCGGGCCGATCTGAACCAGGATCGGGTCGATGTTGGGGAAGGACAGCGACGCCATCGGCAGCGGGAAATAGTCGTTCAACAGGATCTCCTGGGAGGGCTCGCGTTAGGGCGCGGACCATGCGGCAGGGTTTTGGCGGGGTCAAGGCAAGGTGACGACAGCCTGATCGTCAGAGATAATGGGCTCAACCCTGCGGCTTGCCGGCGACCAATTGCCTGAGCGCATCGTTGATCCTGTCTTGCCAGCCGGGGCCATCTTCCTGGAAATGGTCGAGCACGGCGCGATCGATCCTGATCGAGACAAGCTCGCGAACGTTTGGTGCGGCGGAGGGTTCGCGAATGGGAGGCGCGGGTTTCTTGACCGGCTTGAAGGCCGCTTCAGCGGCTTCCATCGGATTGGTCGGTCGGCGCGGGGGCGTTGCCATTGGTTGATCCTGAATGAGAGTGACTCTTGCCTGAGCAAGTCGTGAGGAAAACTAGGCCGCTGGTCTGCGAAGACCAGTAACTTCACTTGGTTCTCTCTGCCATTGCCCTGTATTTGGCTTCAAGCCTGTCCAGCACCTCGTCGCCAGGCTTGACCCGGCCCGCATCGGCATCCGAAATGCCCTTTGCGAGTGCTGCATCGAGTGCTGCAAAGCGCTTCTCCAAGTCCGCACTGTCCGTCACGGCAACCGTCGTTCCAAGAATCCACTTGAGATAATAGCAATCTGTCGGCCGGACCGTGAGCCAAATCGCGTCCGACATGAAGCCGCACCAGCTTCAACGTTCTTGCATTCCGCAGGCAGTGCCACTACGTCAATTCGAGCAAGCGAGGATTTGCCATGTCAACCGGACCGAACCGCATTCTCGATGAATTCGCCAAGCTGATGACCGATGCTGCGGGTGCCGCACAAGGCGTGCGCCGCGAGGTGGAGACTGCCTTCAAGGGGCAGGCCGAGCGCATCCTCAACACCATGGATGTGGTGCAGCGCGAGGAGTTCGAGGCTGCCCGCGACATGGCTGCCAAGGCCCGCGAAGAAAACACCAGGCTGGCCGCCCGCATCGACGCGCTCGAGGCCAGGCTTGCCGAATTGACCGGACAGGCCGCACCTGCGGCTGCGGCAAAGCCCAAAGCAAAAAAATAAATTTGAACTTTTCCACAAAGCACAATCCGAAAAAATGCTTTGACGTGAATCGTTTACCGGCAATGCATGAATCTTTGTGACAGCGCCTTTCCACATGCTGATGACGCAGTGCGAAAAATTAGGCTGTTCACGCGACTCCCGATCAATAGACTGAATTTGTTGCATGATTCGGAGCAGGGTCATGCGGCCGGGCGGTGGGGTCCGGGGTCTTTGTGTCGTGAAGTCCTGGCCGTCCGAGTTCAAGACAAGATTGTTCGTCGTGTGTGCCCCGCGGAGCGTGTGGCGCTCCCCTGAACACAGGAAGCATTCCATGGAACTTCTCGAACTCGAATTCTCCCGCGACATCCATCCGGTGGATGTCATCGAGCAGGTCGCCCATAACAATGACTGGTCCTTCGAACGGGCCGGCGATGACGAAATCTCGATCTCGGTTGCCGGCAGCTGGACCGACTATCACGTCTCCTTCTCATGGATGGAGGATTTCGAGGCGCTGCATCTGGCCTGTGCTTTCGACATCAAGGTGCCGGAAGCCCGCGCGCTGGAAGTGATGCGGCTTTTGTCGCTGATCAACGAGCAGATGCTGTTTGGCCATTTCGATCTCTGGGAGCAGGAGGGCGCGATCATGTTTCGCCAGTCGCTGCTGCTCGCCGGCGGGGTCGAACCGTCGAGCCAGCAGGTCGAGGTGCTTTTGTCGTCGGCGCTTGAAGCCTGCGAGTGCTATTTCCAGGCCTTCCAGTTCGTTGTCTGGTCGGGAACCTCGGCCAAGGATGCGCTGGCCGGCGTCCTGTTCGAGACCTATGGCAACGCTTGAGCTTCCATGAGTTCGAGCAGCGCGCGCAAGCCCGAGATCAGCTTTGCCGATTTTGATCGTGTTGACATCCGTGCCGGCACGATCGTCGAGGCCGAGCCTTTCCCCGAGGCGCGCAAACCCGCCTTCAAGCTGAAGATCGATTTCGGCCCTGAGATCGGCGTGAAGAAATCCTCGGCACAGATCACGAAATACTATGCGCCGGAAACGCTGGTGGGACGGCAGGTGTTTGCGGTGGTGAATTTCCCGCCGCGCCAGATCGGTCCGTTCATGTCGGAAGTGCTCACGCTCGGCTTCCCTGATGAGGAAGGCGCCGTGGTCCTTGGCGCCATCGAGCGCAAGGTGCCGGACGGCGGCAGGTTGTTTTAGGAAGATTGCGTCAGGCGGCCAGCTTGCGCCTTGTGCTCAGCGCCTCTTCGACCGTGTCCATGAACATTTCGGCGCAGGCTTTCCAGCTGTAGCGCATGGCGCGTTCGCGCGCCTCGGCGCGGTCGACATTGAGCGCTGCGAGCGAGGCCTCGCGCAGATCGGTCGACACCGCGCCGCCGATGCCGTCGCCGACAATGTCGATCGGTCCGGTGACCGGATAGGCGGCCACCGGCGTGCCGCTGGCCAGCGCCTCGATGATCACGTTGCCGAACGTGTCGGTGCGGCTGGGGAAAACGAAAACATCAGCCGAGGCGTAGATCTCGGCCAGCTCATCGTTCGGGCGATGGCCGAGGAAGTGCGCCTGCGGGTACTTCGCCCTGAGCCTGGCCAGTTCCGGTCCTTCGCCGACGATCACCTTGCTGCCGGGCAGGTCGAGATCGAGGAAGGCGCTCAGGTTCTTCTCGATGGCGACGCGGCCGACGCACAGGAATACCGGGCCGGGAAAGCCGAGGTCCTTCTTCTTGTCCGGGCGGAAGTGATCGGTGTCGACGCCCCGCGTCCACGGCCTGAGCTTGGTGAAGCCTCGCGACGCAAGGTCCTCCGCCAGCGACTGGGTGGCGACCAGCGTGCCTTGTCCGGAATTGTGGAAATCACGCAGCCAGCGATAGGCCCAGCTCTCCGGCACCGGCAGGCGGGCGCTGAGATATTCGGGAAAGCGGGTGTGATAGCTGGTGGTGAAGGGACGGCCGGCATTGCGGCAATAGCGCCGCGCCATGATGCCGAGCGGGCCTTCGGTGACGATATGGATATGGTCGGCCTTGCGAGCCTCGATCAGCCGCGCGACATGACCGGGCGTGGTCAGCGCCAGCCTGATGTCGGGGTAGGTCGGCAACGGCAAGGTGCGAAAGATATTCGGGGTCAGGAAGTCGACCGCAACGTCGAAGGTTTTCAGCGTTTCGGTGAGCCGCTCCAGCGTGTGGACGACGCCGTTGACTTGCGGCCGCCAGGCGTCGGTGACCATCAGGATGCGCATGGCGGTCCTTTGCTCGGGTCGACGGTTGCCTTGATGCGATAGCGGTACGGCCCGGCTGCCCTCGCTTCGCTCCACCGCACCCGGGCAGGCACGAGGTCGAAGTAAGGCGGCTGAGCCGAATCAACTGAGGTCGCGCGCTTCATGCGCGCTCTTGACCATGGTTTCATGACGGGCGGATGAAGGTGGTTTGGGCTGAACCCGCCTTCCCGGTATCATGCCCCGGTCAGGCGGGCACCTTGATCACGGCGCGCAGGCCGCCGAGCGGGCTGTCTTCCAGCGTGATGTCGCCGCCATGGCTGCGGGCGATGTCGCGGGCGATGGAGAGGCCAAGGCCGGTGCCGCTGGCGTCGAGGTTGCGCGCTTCGTCGAGCCGCACGAACGGTTTGAACACGTCCTCGCGCTTTTCCAGCGGAATGCCCGGACCGTCATCGTCGATGGTGACGACGAGCGAGCCGCGGCCGTGATCGGCGCTGATCTCCACCGTCTTGGCATAGCGCAAGGCATTGCCGGCGACATTGGACAACAGCCGGGCGAAAGCGTGCGGGCGCACATGCACGTCCGGATCACCGGCGAGCACGGTCGATAGCTTGCGCTTGTGCAGCGACGCCTCCTCGCCGAGCTTTTGGAAATAGGCCTCGAGATCGAAATGGCCGGCATCTTCCGACGCTTCGCCGCGGGCAAAGGCGATATAGCCTTCCAGCATCGACTGCATGTCGTCGATGTCCTGGTTGAGCGCGGCCTTGGTCTCGGGCTTGCCGCCGGCCAGCGCCAGCTGCAGCTTGAAGCGGGTGAGGATGGTTCTGAGATCGTGGCTGACGCCGGTGAGCATGGCGGTGCGCTGTTCCAGCTGGCGTTCGATGCGCTCGCGCATCTGGATGAAGGCAAAGCCGGCCCGGCGAACCTCCTCGGCGCCGCGTGGGCGGAAATCGCGCGGCATCGGCCGGCCCTTGCCGAAGCTTTCGGCGGCCTCGGCCAGAGACAGGATCGGCCGGATCTGGTTGCGAAGGAAGGGGATGGCGATCGTCAGCAGCACCAGCGACGTCCCGACCATCCAGATCAGGAAGATGTGGGTGTTGGAGGCATAGGCCTGGCTGCGGCGCACGAAGACGCGCAGCACCTTGCCCTCGAGCTGGATGCGAACCTCGACGATGTTGGAATTGCCGACCGTGTCGATCCAGAACGGGCGGTTGATCTGGCGGGTGATCTCGGTGGAAAGGACGTCGTCAAGGATCGAGAAGAAGGGCTTGGGTCCAGGCGCGGGCAACGGGTCGGGCGGCAAGAGGTCGACCTTCAACTGCATGCGGTCCTGGGCGATGCGGATGATGTTCGCGTAGTCGCCATCGTGCGGATAGGTCTCGATCATGTCGATGATCGCGGCGATGTCGCGCACGGTGGCCTGCGACAGGCGCTGCGTCACGGTTGCCCAGTGGCGTTCCATGAAGTCGAAGGCGACGACCGACTGCAGAAGGATCATCGGCGCGATGACGATGATCAGCGAGCGGGCATAAAGCCGCTTGGGCATATAGAACGCAACCAGCCGCCAGAACCGCTTCCAGGCACGCGGCATTGCTTTCAGCGCGCGTGATACGCGCGCGCCAAAGCCGCCCTGTTCCGGCCGTTCCAGTTGCGTGGTCGCCATTTGTCCTTTCGCTGGGTCAATGGCCGCTGGTCGATGGCCACACATCTATGGCCAAGGGCGGCCGTCAGCGGCATTCTATTCCACGCTGAGCCGATACCCAATACCGCGCACCGTCTGCAGCCAGACCGGATTGGACGGATCGCGCTCGATCTTGCGGCGCAGCCGGTTGATCTGAACGTCGATGGTGCGCTCGCCGACTTCCGAATCGTCGCCGACAAGTTCATGGCGCGGGATCGTTTCGCCGGCCCGCGCGGCAAAGATCGCCAGGATCTCCTGCTCGCGGTCGGTCAGCTTCAGCGCCTCGCCGCCCCGCTTCAGCTCGCGCCTGGCGATCTGGAAGGTGTAGGGGCCGAAGACCAGCTGCTCGACCTTGGGCGTCGTCGCCGGGCCGCCGCGGCGCAGGATGTTGTTGATGCGCAGGATCAGTTCGCGCGGGTCGAAGGGCTTGGGCAGATAGTCGTCGGCGCCGGCCTCGAGCCCGGTGATGCGGCTGTCGGTTTCCGATAGCGCGGTGAGCATCAGGATCGGCACGTTCTTCTCCGCCCGCAGCGCCTTGGTGAGGTCGACGCCGGTCTCTCCGGGCATCATGACGTCGAGGACAAGGAGGTCGAAGTCGAGTCCGGCGAGCTTGCGCCTGGCCTCGCCGGCATTTCCGGCGACAGTGACGCGAAAGCCATTTTCGGTCAGATACTGCTTGAGCAAATTGCGGATGCGGGTGTCGTCGTCGACCACAAGCAGATGCGGCGCGTCATCGTCCGGCGCCGCCGGCTGGTCAACCCTCTCAATGGTCTCCATGGCTTTTCCCTGACATGTTTGCAGGCACAATGTCGATCTGCGCCCTTAGTTCCGGATTGACCATGGCTTCCAGGAATCGTTCGATCAAGGGACGCTCGCTGGCTCCGGAATCTTCCAATGCAGCACGGATGCGGCGTGACTGTGGCCGCGCCAGGGCCAGCGCCAGGGCGCGGCCCTTGGCTGTCGGATAGAGCTCCCGCTGGCGGCGGTCGCGCGGACCCTGCAATTGGACGATATGGTCGGTGTCGATCAGCTGCTTGAGCACCCGCGCCAGGCTCTGCTTGGTGATCTTGAGCACGTCGAGCAGTTCGGCGACCGTCAGTCCCGGCCGGCGGTTGACGAAATGCAGCACACGGTGATGAGCGCGGCCAAAGCCGTAATCGGCCAGGATCTGGTCCGGATCGGAAGTGAAATCGCGATACGCAAAGAAGAACAGTTCGATGATGGCGAAGTCGATGCCATCCTCGTCGGTGATCGGCGTCTTGATCGGTTTTCCGGCAGCTGGGCTTCGGTCCGTCATCATTTCTCCGTCCATAGAGGCAAATATGTCAGTACTATTGACGTAATTCCCCTGCAATGGTAACTTTTTGGCAAGCTTTTGGGCGGATTGCGAACGAAAAGGGAAGGGAGTGCGGTTTTTCCGGAACTTCCTGAGTTTGCCAGAGTTCGATTCTCCGCTTACGCTTCAAGGGCCGCCCGACGCGGCTGTCGCGCAACAAGAACAACACCAATGATATGCGGGTCGCCGCCCGCGGGAGGTTTCCATGGCATCCGTTCCCTTCGACCAACTGGACGGCTTCATCTGGATCAACGGCGAGTTCGTCAAATGGGCCGACGCCAAGATCCACGTGCTGACCCACGGCCTGCACTATGCCAGCGCCGTCTTCGAGGGCGAGCGCGCCTATGGCGGCGCCATCTTCAAGCTCAACGAGCACACCGAGCGCCTGCATGAATCGGCGCGCCTGCTCGGCTTCAATATTCCCTATTCCGTGGCCGAGCTCAATGACGCCTCGACCACCCTTCTGAAGAAGCAGGGGTTCCAGGACGCCTATGTCAGGCCGATCGCCTGGCGCGGCAGCGAACAGATGGGCGTGTCGGCGCAGAACAGCCGCATCAACTGCGCCATCGCCATCTGGCAATGGCCGAGCTATTTCGACCCGGCGCAGAAGCTCAAGGGCATCCGTCTCGATCTGGCGGAATGGCGCCGGCCCGATCCGCGTACCGCGCCGTCGAAGTCGAAAGCCGCCGGCCTCTACATGATCTGCACCATGTCCAAGCATGCCGCCGAGGCCAAGGGCTATGCCGATGCCATGATGCTCGACTGGCGCGGCCAGGTCGCCGAAGCAACGGGCGCCAACATCTTCTTCGTCAAGGATGGCAAGATCCACACGCCGAAGCCCGATTGCTTCCTCGACGGCATCACCCGCCGCACCGTCATCGGCCTCGCCAAGGACCGCGGCCTTGAAGTCGTCGAGCGCGCCATCATGCCTGAGGAACTCGAAGGCTTCGAACAGTGCTTCCTCACCGGAACGGCAGCGGAAGTGACGCCGGTCTCCGAGATCGGTCCGTACCGATTCGAGGTCGGCGAGATCGCCAAGACTTTGATGAACGACTATTCTGCTGCGGTGCAACCTAAGCATTCGATAGCCGCAGAATAACGGAAGTCACAGCTTTTTTCGCAAGCAGGGGCGGTTTTGAGGCCCGCCCCTTTATTTCAGCATCTGTGCATTTGACTTTCGTATAATTCAGCGTCTCATGATGGTGTCGGCCCGGGAGGCTGGCAGCTATGGAGGGACTAGGTACATGGATACGAATACGCTCATTGCGCTCGTTGTACAGGTAATTGCAGGTGTTGTCGGTGGTCAGGCGGTCGGCGTTGCGCTGAAGAATGCGGCGATGGGCCAGCTGACCAAAATCATCGGTGGCGCCGTTGGCGGCGTCGGCGGCGCGGCGATCCTCGGCAGCCTGCTCGGCGGCACGGCCGACCCGGCAGCGGCTGCCACGGCAGCGGGCGGATTGGGCGATACGCTGAACCTCAAAAACCTGCTCGGCGGCGCCGGCGGCGGCGCCATCCTGACCGGCATCATCGGTGCGGTCATGGGCGCGATGAAGAAGTAAGCCAACTAGATCATTCACCGTTTCACGGCGAATGATCTAGTTTGTTGTTTTACGCAATTCCGGACGGAAAACCGCTTTACACTTTTCCTGGAATTGCTTGAGACTGAGGCTTCGTCAAATGGGCGGCTGTTGGGCCGCCCATTTCTGTTTCAGGACGGACTGTTTGCCTTTCAGCAGTGGACGGCCTTCGCCCGTGCCTCTACATCACGCTGGAACAGCGAAAGGACAATCATGGGTCAGCTCAATGCCGGCATCGTGCCGGTCACGCCTTTCCAGCAGAACTGCACCATCCTGTTCGACATGGATGACAAGCATGGCGTCGTCGTCGATCCGGGCGGCGACATCGACAAGGTGCTGGCGGTGCTGAAGGACAATGCGATCACCGCCGCTGCGATCTGGATCACCCATGGCCACATCGATCACGCCGGCGGCGCCATGGAGCTGAAGGAAGCACTCGGCATCGAGATCATCGGCCCGCACGAAGCCGACAAGCTATTGCTCGACAATCTTGAGAACCAGGGCCAGCGCTACGGCATTGCCGGGGCGCGCAACTGCGTGCCCGACCGGTTTCTCGCAGAGGGCGAGACGGTTTCGTTCGGCTCACATATGTTCGAGGTGCTGCACTGCCCCGGCCATGCGCCCGGCCATGTCGTATACTACAATCGCGCGGCGAAGTTCGCTCATGTCGGCGACGTGCTGTTTCGCGGCTCGGTCGGGCGCACCGACCTGCCGGGCGGCGACCATGCGGCGCTGATCGCCTCGATCAAGGACAAGCTTTTGCCGCTCGGTGACGAGATCGGCTTCATCTGCGGCCACGGCCCGGGTGGCCGCTTTGGCGAGGAAAGGCGGACCAATCCCTTCCTGACTTAGCGATGTCTTTCTGCCAAGAAAAAAAGCGCTGGCCTTGCGGTCAGCGCTTTTTGTGGGACAGGGAAGCTCAATTCGCGACGCAGAAATGCTGCTCACCGTCATTGCCGGTGAACGTGCCGCTGCGGGCATTGAAGCTCCGGTAGCGGTCCGAGCAGTATTCGTACCAGTCGCGGGTCCACGGCTCGGCATAGCGGTCGGCATAGACGACCCGCGGTTCGGCATAGTAACGGCGCACCGGCGCCGGCCGCACTTCGCGGTAGTCGTAATCGTCGTCATAGCTGCTGTAGCGCGGCTGCGGGTTGCTCAGCGCACCGGCGATCAGAGCGCCGGCCGCAAGGCCGACGACACCGGCCGCAAGCGCGTCGCCATTATGATGACGACCATGGCCATGATGCCAGCGGTTCCAGTCCTTGGCATTGGCGGCAGGCAAGGTGGCGAGGGTGGTCGCGGCGAGAGCGGCGCCCAGGATGGCGGTCTTGAAAATGCGATTCATTTTGGTCTCCTTCGTGCCGGCCCGGATAGTTTTCGGGGATGCGGTCCAGCCTAGGGGACGATTAATAGGAAGACCGTGGCTGAACGGGGGCTGAACGGAATTGGCTGATACGATCCAGTTCTTGCGGCAAAACCAAGCGCGTACGCAAGGCGCTCCGCCTCGTCAATCTCCGTCCGGACTGTCTTGAGCCGGCTTAGCCGACCGACAGGTTGACGGCCTTCGGACCCTTGCCGCGCTTGTCCGGCTCGGTGTCGAATGTCACTTTCTGTCCATCCTCCAGACCGGAAAGACCCGAAGCCTGCACGGCCGAAATATGAACGAAGACATCCTTCTGCCCGTCGTCGGGTGTAATGAAGCCGAAGCCTTTGGCATGATTGAAGAATTTGACGGTGCCGGTCTGCGGCATGGGAAGCTCCCTTTGATCCCATAAAGTCCAGTTTCGGGCCGGCAAATGCCCGAAGGGAAATTTGTCCTTTATTTTAGCGCTATCGGCAAGAGAAAGTTTTGGCCAGGGCGGCAACGCTGAAGGCTGGTCAAATAGATTGTTGCACCGAAGGCAATTCGCGCCAGACGATTGCTCCGGCGATCAGCCACGGCATTGACCGGTAAAGCGTCCTTTGCCTGCGGCGACGGCGGACATGAAAAAGGCGCAACGGGAAACGTCGCGCCTTCGAAACTCTGGACGGCTGACAACGCCGGTTCAAGCACGCTTGAGGTGCTTTTTCGAGCGCCCTGACGGGCGCGCGGGCACCGCCGGTTCAGGCCGCGCGGAGGTTGACGGCCTTCGGACCCTTGCCCATGCGGTCGGGTTCAACGTCGAAGGTGACCTTCTGGCCGTCGACGAGGGTACGCAGGCCCGAGGCCTCGATCGCGGAAATGTGGACGAACACATCCTTGGCGCCGCCGTCGGGCGTGATGAAGCCGAAGCCTTTGGTCGCGTTGAAGAATTTAACGGTGCCGGTCTGGGCCATTGGGGAAACTCCTTCACCCGTGTCAGTCTTATGGTTTGCCCGCCGCCTGGCATCGTGGGCAAGTCCCGGTGGTTGCTTCGGCAGTCCTGCATTTGCGCATGGTAAAACCCCCCGCCGAAAACGGGGCCGTCAGAGATTCACAGTATCGGGGAAAGGTCGTCCAAAACGTTCCGCTCTCCGGGTCGCAAATGCCCGAACACAAAATTTATCGCACGGAAACGTGATAGTTGCAAGATAGCGCCGCGGGCCGCGTCCATCGACGCATCCCAACGAAGGCGCTTCGATAAACCTGGGTTCTTAAGAGTTCATCAGCCAGAGCCCGGCCACGCATGGTCCAGCGGTCTGGTCCAGGGCCAAAGCAATGCGCGGGCCGGGCATCGCATGGCTCCCGCGCCGCAAACGGGGGTTGCATTTGGCAAGGGAATGGCGAGGATCGACAGGCGCGTTTTGCGCCGGGGACGGGGGTCTCGAGGGAGGCATATTCATGAGATTTCTTGCGACGATCTTCTCGCGCCAGGGTTTTATTATTCTCTTCCTGTCGGGTCTTCTTGCGGCCTGCACCGTCGTCGTCGATGACGGGCCGGGACCACGTCCGCGCCCGCCACGGCCGGAACCGGAATTCTGCACCAGGCAGTACGAGCCGGTCTGCGCGCGGCGCGGCGGTGACCGCCAGACCTTCGCCAATGCCTGCCTTGCCGAACGGGAAGGCTACCGCATCGTTCGCGACGGCCCTTGCCGCGACGGCGGTGGTGGCGGTGGTGGCGGTGGTGGCGGCGAAGAGCCGACATTCTGCACGCGCGAATACGCCCCGGTCTGCGCCCGCCGCCATGGCGAGCTGCGCACCTTTCCCAACGCCTGCGAGGCCCGTGCCGCCGACTACCATGTCGTCGAGGACGGCCCCTGCTGATTTTCCTTCTCCCCTGTCGGGTGAGTCCGCCGGAGGCGAATTCACCGTCCCACTGGCACGATAAAAAAGGCGGCGAATGCCGGGACCCTGCGAAGCAGCGGGGACCGGGCGGGTGGACCGGACCACCCTTGGTCCTTCGCAGGCTCAGGGCGTTCGAAACTCGAAAAGCCAACAATTGGCTTTTCGTCTGCTGCGCGGACCGCTTCTCACCCCCAAGGGAGAAGGCAAGGTCGCGGATCGGAGTGGTTGCCTACGCCGAATACGCCCCGTCGGCCGGGCCGGCATAAAGCTCTGCGCCGTCCTCGTCGCAAATGCGCAGACGGTCGGGGATCTGCGGCATGGCGAGGCTGTGGAACAGCGCGGTGGCGCCCTGCAGGGCGGCGCGCAGGTTCGGCGCGTCCAGCGATACCTTGTCGAGCGTGGCTTCGTAGACGTCGCGCGAGCGGCTCGACGAAGAACGTCAAGCAAGCCTCCGTTGCAGAGTTTTGCGCGAGATCGTCAGTCCGAGATCGTCAGTCCATTGCCGGCAGGTGCGCCAGGCGCGCCCTGCCTGGTCAGCCCTTCGACTTCGGCTTCAGGCTGCTCTCTGCCTGCTTGACCGAGGAACCGAACGGGGAGGCGGCCTTGGCCACCACCTTGTCTTTCCTGGGCTTGCGCGTTTCGCGATTGCTGCGCTGCTGACCCTTGGCCATCTGTCTGCTCCTTCGTACGTGCTGGGTGGGTGCGGTGTCAGACGGCCGGGCTGTCGGGGACAGCCGGGGCGTCCGCCACTTCGAGGTTGTCTTCCGTGGTGACCCGCTCATAGGTCTCCTCCTCGCTGCGGATGCGATATTGCGGCGAGCCATCCTTGACCGGCAATCTGCTCTTGATCTGAAACAGCTCGGCGGTCTGCTGGGCGAGCCCGCTGCGGCTCTTCATGCGCACGGTCTGGCCGATGGCGAAAAGGTGCGAGGGCGTGTCGGTGCGCGGACGCGCATTCTGCTGGAAGCGGATCATGCTGCGTTCTCCTGGTCGCGCCTCAGCGCTGTTTCGAGTTCGAGGTAGTCGATGGCGACAAGCTGGCTGGTGGCCGGGTTCTTCACCGCCCTTGCCGGCAAGTGGATGAAGGTGGCGACGCGACGCCAGGCAAGCCGCGACATGCCCTCGATCAGCTCTTCGTCGTGATCGATGTCATAGTCGCCGGCCGGCAGTTGCCCTTCCAGCCCGCTAAGCACGAAGGGTGCCGCGAAATGGGCGATGGAACGGGTGGTGCGATCCGGCATTGGCTTGGCTCTGGTTCGTCGATGCTTTCCGGCATCAACCGGGAACTCAACCATCGGCGATTGGAATGAGTTTGGCGGGTCGAGTATCTCCGACGCCGCTATATGCCAAGCTTGGCCCAAAAAACGATCTCAGACCAATAATCCGAAATTGCTGATTATTCAAGCTGATTTCCGCCACGGCTCGGCCGATATAAAAAATTTCTCGTATAAACCTCTAATAAATCTGCTATCCTGGAACAATATCAGCCAGTTTCTTATTTAGAGAGCATCGGAATAATTATTCCAGTGCCTAAGATTATTTTTTACGAAAGGGCAAAATATATGAGAATCATGAAAACGCCGGATCGTCCGACCGCAACAATCGAGCCAATCGTCCTCTTCCCCAAGGCAATGTCAGTGCGCCTGACGATAAGAAGCGACGAAGCGGCACGGCGCAAGATTGCCGACACCGACGGCACGCAGCGGCGGGAGCGCCGGCTCGCCGAAAGCAACCGGTTGATTTGACCGGGCTGCGCTGCTTTGGGTTCAACCGCAGCAACACCTTGTCCGGACCGAAGAGGATATCCGGCGGCACCCTTGAATCTGTCTCTTCCATGCCTTAGGTCCGGCAAGCGGACAAACACGGCAGGTTTCCCATCAACAGAGATCAGAGAAGAGCGGCGGGTGCTGGAGCTGGCGGACAGCCGCCGCTGGGCCTCGACCAATATGTGCAGCAGGCGCTGCAGCTGCATCAGGGCGGGCGCCGGCAGGAGGCCGAGACGCTGTACCGGCAGGTGCTGGCGCGCAAGGCCAATCACCCGGCAGCGGCGCATTTCCTGGGCCTGCTGCTGCACCAGACCGGGCGCAGCCCCGAAGGGCTGGAGCTGATCGAGCAGTCTGTGCGTCTGCAGCCGAAGAATCCCGATTTCCTCAACAATCTCGGCACGGTGATGCGCGATCTCGGCCGCGTTGCCGCGTCCGCCGATTTCTTCCGCGGCGCGGTCGATCTCAAGCCCGACCAGCTCGCGGCACGCGACAATCTGGGTTCGGCGTTGAAACAGCTCGGCCAGTTCGAGGCTGCGGAGGACATCTATCGCGGCACAATCGGGCGCAATCCCTTCCATGTCCGCGCCCGCATCGGGCTTGCCGAAACGTTGCAGGAAGCCGGTCGTCTGGATGAGGCGCTGGCGACCTTTCGCGAGGCGCTGACGATCCGGCCCAAGGATGCCGACCTGTTGCATGGGCTCGGCGTCGGGCTGATGGAAAAAGGCAAGCTCGATGAAGCGGCAGACCTGTTTCGGCAGGCGTTGGCGATCACGCCAGGCATGGCAAAGGCCTGGCTGATGCTGACGCAGGTCAAGCGCCAGAAGGAGCGCGACGCCGAACTCGCCGGCATGGAGGCCCAGCATGCCAAGGCGCCGGCCGACAGCCTGGCACGCATGCAGCTGTCCTTCGGTCTCGGCAAGGCCAATGACGATTTGAAGGACTATAACAGGGCCTTCGACTATTTCGCTGAAGGCAATGCGATCCGCCGCAAGGGCATCGATTATGATCCGGTCAGGACGCGGGCCGAATTCGAGGCGATGAAGACGGTGTTCAACGCCGGCTTTTTCGAAAAGCACAAGCCAAGTGCAATCTCCGACGACACGCCGATTTTCGTCGTCGGCATGCCGCGCTCCGGCACCACGCTGGTCGAACAGATCATCGCCAGCCATCCACAAGTCTATGGCGCGGGCGAGCTCAGCATGTTGAAAACCGCGGTCGGCAAGCAATTTCCGCTGACCATGCCGGGAGGTTTCCCCTGGGGACTGGTCGATGTATCCGACGCGGAGTTTGCGGAGGCGGGCCAAGCCTATCTCGACATGCTGCATGAGCGCTATCCCAACTTCAGGCATGTCACCGACAAGATGCCCGGCAACTTCCTGCTCATCGGCTTCATCCATATGATGCTGCCGAAAGCCAAGATCATCCATTGCGCGCGCGATGCGGCGGCGACCTGCCTTTCGATCTACAAGGTGCATTTCCGCGGCGACAACCACCGCTACGGCTATGATCTGGGCGAGCTCGCCGATTTCCACAACATCTACACCGACATCATGGCGCATTGGCACGATGTTCTGCCGGGCGTCGTCCATGACGTGCGTTACGAGGATTTCGTGGCCGACCAGGAGGGACAGACGCGGGCGCTGATCGGGCATCTCGGCCTCTCCTGGGACGACAAGGCGCTGTCGTTCCACGAGACCGACCGCCCGGTGCGCACGGCCTCGGCCGCGCAGGTGCGCCAGCCGATGTATCAGGGCTCGGTCGATCTCTGGAAGCGCTATGGCGCCAGGTTGAAGCCGCTGCTGGACAAGCTGGACTGAGCAGCGGCTAAAGCTCGATGAAGGGCTGGAAGCCGCCGAAGATCATGCGCTTCATATCGAAGGGCATGGGCCCCAAATCGGGTGTCAAACGGGGATCGGCCATCACCTTGGCCATTACCGCGTCGCGGCTTTGCCTGGACGAATAGACGGCCCAAGCAAAGACGACGATCTCGTCGTCTTTTGCCTGAACGGCACGCGGAAACGAGGTCAACTCACCATAGGGCACGTCGTCGGCGATACATTCGACATAGGCGAGCGCTCCGTGTTCCTTCCATATCGGGCCTGCGAGGTTGGCCAGCTTCTTGTAGTCATCGATATTTGCCTTCGGCACGGCGAGCACGAAACCATCGACATAGGACATCAGGTTCTCCTTGGAGTATCTCACAAAGCTCCTTACCGGCGTCAGCCGGTGAGGAGCTTTGTCAGCAGTGGTCAGTCTTTCTTCGCCGGCGCGTTCATCGCCCATTCGACCCCGAAGGGATCGCGCATGTTGCCCCACTGGTCGCCCCAGAACATCAGCTGCAGCGGCACTGCGACTTCGCAGCCGGCATCGACCGCGCGCTTCCACCAGTCATCGATCTCGTCGGCGCCGAGATGGAGCTGCATGGTATAGCCCTGCGGCTTGACGGCAGGCATGCCGTTTTCGGGGTAGAAATCGGAAATCATCAGCGTCGAGCCGTTGATGTGGAGATGGATGTGCATGGTGCGGCCCTGCTCATCGGGCGGATAGAAGAACACCTGCTCGGCGCCGAAGGCCTTCTTGTAGAATTCGGCGGCCTTGAAGGCGCCGTCCAGCTGCAGATAGGGGGTCAATCCACCGAGAACTTTCGCGGCCGGCTGAATGGGGGTCTGGTCGGTCATGTCTTGTTCCTCTTTGGGTTTGGTCTGGGCGCTTGGTCTGGCCTTTGCGAACCTCAGGACGAACGAGGCGGCGGCAATCCTACATGTCTGATGCGATTTTTTGGGCCGATGCGATTTTTGGGGTGAAATGAACTTGCGTCGGCGGCGCCCAATCAGAGCGCAATCCTCGGTATGAGCAGGCTAGAAAAGGGGACTGCTTCTCCAACCCGCTGAGACGACAATGATCCTCTATTACCAGACCCATTCGCCCTTTGCGCGCAAGGCGCTCGTCTTCGCCCATGAGGTCGGGCTTGCCGACCGGCTCGAGGTCATTCATCACGAGACCAGCCCGACCTTGCGCAATGCCCGTGTCTACGCCGAAAACCCGCTCGGCAAGGTGCCGGTGCTGCTGCGGCCGGATGCGCCGCCGCTCTTCGATTCCGATGTCATCTGCGCCTATCTCGATACGCTGCATGACGGCCGCAAATTGCTGCCGCAGGACGGCGAAGCGCGCTGGCAGGCGTTGCGGCTGCAGGCGGTCGCCCAAGGCCTGGCGCAGACGGGCATAGGCCTGCGCTGGGAGACGGAAAGGCGGCCCGAACAGTTGCGCTATGCAGCGCTTGCCGAAGGCTACCGGGAAAAAATCGAGGCCAGCTATGACTGGATCGAAAGCGCGCTGGACGACGAGACACCGCTCCATGTCGGCCATATAGCGCTTGCCACCACGCTGTCCTGGATGGCGTTCCGCCAGCTGCCGTCCTTTCGCGCGCGGGCGCGGCTGACGCGCTGGTTCGAGGCGTTCGAAAAGCGTCGATCGATGCAGGCGACGCCGCTGTCGGGCGATACGCATGACTGAGCAACGGTCGCCCCGCGGCGGCCTGCATCGATCTTTCCCGACCGCATGGTCAGGGCGCCCTGCAGATCCGCGGGCCGTTTTGCGCGTCGATGAGGATTTCCGGCCAGCCGATATCCTTGCGCAGTTCGATCGGCAGGGCCAGAAGCTCGCGCTCGCTTCGATAGCGGGCGCGGTTCTGTGCGTAACGGGCGGCGACGCGGCCTATGGATGACAGGATGGACATGATGCGTTCTCCTCAGATGAAGCCGGCATCATCGTGTCGGCATCCCAAGGACGCAGCAGGTTCAGGCGATCCGACAGAGCGCTGAAAATATTTACGGCAGGCTGGTTTCAATAGAGCGATATAATCCCCGCCCGCTGAAAATCGATCAGCTGTGCGGCCTTCGCCCGAAGCGGCAGGCGGGCATTGGCACCGGTGAGCGACCGCATCGGACATCGACCTACCAAAACGCCGGCTGCTGCGGCCTCTTGCGCACGGTCGTTATCTGTCTGTATCTATTCCGGGCAAATAAATCCCAGAAAGAAGTACGCTGCAATGCGCTTTTATTTTGAACTGCGTCACGAGCTTGCGGATATCTACTGGTCGGACAAAGAGGTGAACCAGCTTGGTGTAAAGGCCGAGATCGATATGACGGAAGTCGACTTAAATGATGAGCCGTTGAAATCATGGTCCTTGCTTTTGGAGCAAGGCCGCAGGCAAAAAAAATTGCCAAAGCTGATAGATCAAATAGTCGAGCAGCACGCGGGCCTTTCCGAACTGGCCGCGAAGTTTTTGCAGGAAACGGATGACAATGCGAACCTGCCTCTGAGCACGATCGATTTGTCGTCGATATCGTTCGATGGTGCCGAAGAAGCGAAACTATTCGCCGCGCTGGTCGAGGCGCTCAAGAATACGCCACAAGGATTCGTCGAGCTTGCTCTGAAAACGTCACCATTGACGGTCGAAGACGTAGACGGCGCGCTTCCGGGGAAGAACACGGTCGAAGCGAAGGCGGCCATGCAGCTGTACTTAAGTCAGGTTTCTCGGCACGAGCAAGCTTTGCAGTCGCAGAAATCCGAGATGTCCAGGAGCATAAGTCAACTGCGCGATTTGATACGGTCCACTAAATCGGCCGCTGCCCCGCGCGAGCCCGATTCAAAAGTGCTCTCGACGCCCGGCGCCAGCGACTTCAGCGTCAAGCAATATCATGAATCATTGGACGCCTACAAAAGTGACCTGACAAAATACAACGACGCGCAGGCCAAGATTCCCGCCATGGAGGCCGAGCTTGCCAGCAAGGAAACCGACGCGAAAAGACTGGACAGTGAGATAGAAAGCTCTCGCCTCGACCAGGTTCCAGTCAAGAAGAGCTACGAAGCCGCCATTAGTGTCGCGCGCGACAGGGACATTATCGCTTGCCTGTCGGACCTGCTGGATCGCGCGCCGCCGCTGCTGTCGGATGGCAGCTTCGAAGGGTTCGCCCTGTATCTCCTTGCGGCAAGCCTGGGTGAACGATTTCAACACGTGCTGGCGCAGACAGGAAGTGTCCAGACAGTCTCCGATCTGCTTTCCAACAAAAAGGAAGCAATCGGGGAGCAGATCGAGAAGGCGAGCGATCAACTGGGGCGATTGTGGTTGGGGAGCGCCAGTTTTCTCCAGCACGTGCTTGCCGAAAACCGTGGGGGACTGGACGCGATAGCGGCCAAGCTTGCCGAATTGCCCGCCGCCGCACTTGCCGGGAAACTGGATGATTTCCACAAATTGCAGAAGGTCGATTTGCCTGAAGTCCCCGACTCGAAAGGCCGGATGAATCCCGCCGATCTCGCTGATGATAAAAAGAAACGCCACAGCGGGCGCGCGATGACCGTGAAGCACATCGAAGCGCTGAAAAACGAGTTGGACAATGGGGCGCCGGAATTGAGCGCCATGATCGATGCGGTGAAGGCCAGTGTCGACGGCATGTTGGCGGACATGACCGCCAGATACGATGCGTCAGCCGCCCAGGCGACATGGTGGATGCAAGCGTTGATTTCGAACGCGACGACCTCGACAGAGGTCAGCCGGTCGACAGCAGACTTTTGCGCGGCCTTGAACATCGAGGCGGATCGACGCGCCGGAACCAAGGTCGAGGACATGATCGATCAGGCAATTGGGCGCCAGCTTCTGACCAAGGACGCCACCGAGACAATCGGCAAACATGGCCTGACCCGCTATCTCACAGCCAAGGCCGATTTGCGACAGAAGCGTGCCGACAGCGAAAAGCTCGTTATCGCATTTGGTGACGCCGAACGCATATCAAGCCAAATCCCTGCCCAGGTGCGCGACGAATACATGGCGAGCTTCCAAGTCGTTTTAGCGATCTCGGTGATCCCGTTCGCCAACATCATTGCCTCGGTGGTGCAAAGCCGGAGCATTTCGACACTCAAGGAGGTTCTGGGCAGCGACATTCCGGAATATGCCGACCTTGCCCGTCGAGCGCCGCGCCTTGTCGCCATCGCGGCGCTCGTTTCGGTTTTAGGCGCGGTTGGCTGTGGCGTGGTGCTACTACACCTCTACCCGATTGAGGACGACCCGATCCCCTTTGGCACGATCGGGGCAGCAGGCGCCTATGCCGTGAATGTGCTTCTGGCCGTTATCAACTGGATCCGTCTGCGCGGCTATGCGCGCCAGGCAAAATAGGCTGGCGCGCCATCCACTGCGATCTGGGCGCGGCTCCTCAGCCCGCCGTTTCAGCCACCGAGCGGAAGAAATCCTCGGGATCCTCGACCTCGGTCAGCCGCCGCTTGTCGATCAGCCAGAAGCGGTTGCCGACGGCGCGGATGAAGGAACGGTCATGCGAGGCGAGCACACAGCTCGCCTGGTGCTTGAGCAGTTCCTCCTCCAGCGCTTCCTGGCCGTCAATGTCGAGATGGTTGGTCGGCTCGTCGAGCAGGTAGAAGTTGGGGTTGGCGAGTCTCAGCGCCAGCATCATCAGCCGCGCCTTCTGGCCGCCGGACAGTACGCCGATCTTCTTCTCCTGCATCTCAATGACAACGCCGGCGCCGGCAAGCAGCGAACGGGCGCGCTGCTCGCCGACATCGTAGCGGCGCGAGACCATGGCCAGCGGCGTGTCGTCGCCACTGATGCCGGCCAGCGCCTGGTCGCTGTAACCGAGCGCCGTCGACGGCGTCACTTTGACGTTCGGCACCGTGTCAGGCTCGGAGATGGCATTGCGGATCAGGTTGACGAAACGCGACTTGCCGACGCCGTTGCGGCCGAGCAGCACGATGCGATCGCCCTGGCAGATGTGGCGCTTGCCGGTCTTGAACAGCAGCATGCCGTCCGGCGTTTCCACCTTGGCGTCGTCCAGCGTAATCAGCACCTTGGCATGGGTGCCGCGGTTGGCCAGCCGGATCGCGCCGGCTGATTTCTCGCGATGCGCCGATACCGCGGCGTCTTCCAGCTTCTCCGCCCGTTCCCTGAGTTGCTTGGTCTTCACCGTCAAAAGGTCGCTGCCGGAATTGATGCCGATGTTGTTGAGCTTGGCGGCCTGCTTGCGCAGTTGCTGCGCCACCTTCATGTCGCGCTCGAACCGGCGCGCCGTCGAAGCGTCCAGGTCGTCGAGCGCTTGCCTCGCCCTGGAATAGGGCAGTGCAAACACCGGCGAGTCCTCCGGGCGCAGGAACAGCGTGCGGTTGGTGACGGCGTCGAGAAAGGCGCGGTCGTGACTGGCGATGACCACCGGCACCTCGCGCGGCAGGGCGTTCAGCCAGCTTTCCAGCTGGCTGATCTTGGCGAGGTCGAGATGGTTGGTGGGCTCGTCGAGCAAAAGCACATCGGGGTCGGTGACCCAGACGCGGGCAATCAGGGCCAGCCGCTGCCATCCGCCGCTCAGCGCCTGCATCGGCCGTTCGCGCATCGGCTCGGGCACGTCGAGCGAATCCAGCACCACATCGACGCGCCACATCTCGCTGTCGGCCTGCTCGGCCGGCAAGGCATCGGCCACCACCTGATGGAAGCTGCGGCTAAGAAGGGCAGGCGGAACCGACTGCTCGACATGGCCGACACGCAGGCCGCGCGTGCGAGAAATGTCGCCCGAGGTCGGCTCCAGCGCGCCGGTCAGGCACTTCAGCAAGGTCGACTTGCCACGGCCATTGGCGGCAACGATGCCGAGCCGGTCGCCGGTGCCGATGGTGAGGTCGAGGTTGGAAAACAGCGGCGCACTCATGGTGACGCCAAGGGATTTGAGGCTGATCAGGGCCATTGTGATTTCTCTGGTCTTGCCGGAGACAACTCCGGATGCACTTTGACGGTGTGCTTGCCGGCCATCAGGCTCAGCTTTGCGCACCACGAAGGGCAGACCAAAAAATCGAAACGGGAAAAAACCCGTGATGTCCCTGGTCAGCCCTGCAAGCGAACTCGCAGGGCAGAAATCGGGCCACGCTGACGATGGTGATCGATAGACACGCAGCCCTCCTTTCAAGACAAAACTTTGAGTGTGTGGAGCGATTACACCAAAGGCGGGGGTGGAGGCAAGTGGGCGACGGATGCGGCGGTGGTGGAGCGCTCTTCCCTTCTCCCACAAGGGGAGTAGGAAAGAGGTGCTATTTCCCCGGCCGTCCCGTCTTGCCCGGCCGGCGCTTTTCGCGGCGGGCGTCGCCTGGGTCTTCGTAGGAGCCGATGCCGGCGCGCTGGCGAACGAATGGTTTTGGGGAATCGTCGCGTTCCTTCGCGCCCCCCTCTGCCCTGCCGGGCATCTCCCCCACTCGGGGGGAGATTGGCTGGGGCCTGGCCGGCACTTTCCCTTCGACCGGCTTTTCCGTGCGCCGCACGGTCATCTCGTCCAGCGAGTTTTTCTTGAACAGCGGCTTGGTGGCATCGCCCGGAATGCCGAAGTCGGAGCCGTGCGCCTCTTCGGCCGACTGTTTCTTGAACAGCGAGCGCGATACCGCTCCGGCCGGTGTCGGCATGTCGGTGCCTGGGCCCATGTCGTCGATCGAGGGCTTGGCGAACAGTGGCTTCTTTACCGGCACGGCGCCGTCGGCGCCCATTTCGTCGAGCGCCGGCTTGCGGAAGAGGTTGGACCGGGCAGCCCTGGCCGCCTCTTCGGCGGCACGTGCCTCATCGAACTTGCGGAACCGCTCCTGTTCCTCAGCCGTACGGTGCTTGGCCACGCCCTTGTTGTGCTTGCCCTTCTCGCGGCCCGAGACCGGGCTTTCCATGTCGGCGTATTTGGCCAGCGGATCTTCCGAGATGGACAGTTCCATTTCGCGCAGCCGCTTGATCTCATCGCGGATGCGGGCGGCCTTCTCGAAGTCGAGATTGGCGGCGGCGTCGCGCATCTGCTTTTCCATGGCGTCGAGATGAGCCTTGAGATTGTTGCCCATCATCGCACCGGCGCCGTCGGTGAACTGCGAGATATCGGCGCGGACATGGTCCTTCTCGTAGACCGAGTCCAGAATGTCGGAGATGCGCGACTTCACCGATTCCGGGGTGATGCCGTTGGCCGCATTCCATTCCATCTGCTTTTCGCGGCGGCGGTTGGTCTCGGCCATCGCCCGCTCCATCGAGCCGGTGACCTGGTCGGCATAGAGGATGACCTTGCCGTCGACGTTGCGGGCGGCGCGACCGATGGTCTGGATCAGCGACGTCTCGGAGCGCAGGAAGCCCTCCTTGTCGGCGTCGAGGATGGCGACGAAACCGCATTCGGGAATGTCGAGGCCTTCGCGCAGCAGGTTGATGCCGACCAGCACGTCGAAAGCGCCGAGGCGGAGATCGCGCAGAATCTCGATGCGCTCCAGCGTGTCGATGTCGGAGTGCATGTAGCGAACGCGCACGCCTTGCTCATGCAAATATTCGGTCAGGTCTTCGGCCATGCGCTTGGTCAAAACGGTGACCAGCGTGCGGTAGCCGGCGGCCGTGGTGTCGCGGATTTCGCCGACGACATCGTCGACCTGGCTTTTCGCCGGGCGGACTTCGACCGGCGGATCGATCAGGCCGGTCGGGCGGATGACCTGCTCGGCGAACACGCCGCCGGCCTGTTCCATCTCCCAGGCGCCGGGTGTCGCAGAAACCGCGACGGAGAGCGGACGCATGGCGTCCCATTCCTCGAAGCGCAGCGGGCGATTGTCCATGCAGGAGGGCAGGCGAAAACCATACTCCGCCAGTGTCGCCTTGCGGCGAAAGTCGCCACGATACATGCCGCCGATCTGCGGCACGGTGACGTGGCTTTCGTCGATGAAGACCAGCGCATTGTCGGGGATATATTCGAACAAAGTCGGCGGCGGATCGCCCGGCTGGCGTCCCGTGAGATAGCGCGAATAGTTCTCGATGCCGGCGCAGGAGCCGGTGGCTTCCAGCATCTCAAGATCGAAGCGGCAGCGCTGTTCGAGCCGCTGTGCCTCCAGCAGGCGGCCGGCGCGCTCGAGCTCGACCAGCCGGTGCTTGAGCTCCTCCTTGATCGACTTGATCGCCTGGTTGAGCGTTGGACGCGGCGTCACGTAGTGCGAGTTGGCGTAGATCTTGACGCTCTTCAGCTCGCCGGTCTTCTGGCCGGTGAGCGGATCGAATTCGGTGATTGCCTCGATCTCGTCGCCGAACATCGAGATGCGCCAGGCGCGGTCCTCAAGGTGGGCCGGGAAGATTTCGATCGTGTCGCCGCGCACGCGGAACGAGCCGCGCACGAAATTGATGTCCTGGCGCTTGTACTGCTGGGCGACCAGATCCGCGAGCAGAGCCCGCTGGTCGAGCCGGTCGCCGATCTGCATCTGGAAGGTCATCGCAGTATAGGTCTCGACCGAGCCGATACCGTAAATGCAGGACACCGAGGCGACGATGATGACGTCGTCGCGCTCGAGCAGCGAACGCGTGGCCGAATGGCGCATCCGGTCGATCTGCTCGTTGATCGAGGATTCCTTCTCGATGAAGGTGTCGGTGCGCGGAACGTAGGCTTCCGGCTGGTAGTAGTCGTAGTAGGAGACGAAATACTCGACCGCATTGTCGGGGAAGAATTTCTTGAACTCGGAATAGAGCTGCGCGGCCAGCGTTTTGTTGGGCGCCAGGATCAAAGCAGGGCGCTGCGTCTGCTCGATCACCTTGGCCATGGTGAAGGTTTTGCCGGAGCCGGTGACGCCGAGCAGCACCTGAGTGCGATCATTGTTGTCGACGCCCTCGACAAGATCCTTGATGGCGGTCGGCTGGTCGCCGGCCGGCTCGAAATCCGACACCATCTTGATGGCGATGCCGCCTTCGGATTTTTCCGGGCGGGCAGGGCGGTGCGGCGTCCACAGCACGCCGTCCTTGTGCAGCGGGTTGCCGGATTCGATCAGCGCCGACAGCGCCGCGACCGTCGCGGTGACGCTGCCCGAGGCCATCGTCTCGGCGTCTTCCAGCGAGATGTCGAGACCGGCGACCGGGTTGAGGCCGGCGGCGGTGCGCTCGCGGGCCGTGGCCGCGCCGCCCATCGAGGTGCCGCGCGAACTGCGGCCGGGGGAGGTTGAGCGTTCCGGAATCTTCTTCGCCACCTTCGGCGGCTTGGCGCCGCCGGAACTACGCCCTTCCTTCTCGGCCTCCTGCTCTATCTGCTCTGCCCAGTCGGCAATCGAGCCGCTCAGCGGCGTGCCGGTGAAGTCGGCCTGCGGCGCCTCGGCGAAGCCGCCTCTGTGCAGAGGCTCCGAGGCATCGAGGAAATCGGTCAGCGGGCTGCGCCGCTTCGGCGGCGAAGCGCCGTTGTCACCCGCCGGAGACGGTGTCTTTTTGTCAGGGAGTTTGGCCATGCCCCAAATATGGGCAGAGTCCGCCAAAATGGAAAGAGTGCAGTGGCGAAGGGCGCTAAGCGGGTCGAAGCTCCTGACACAAGGGTGTCAGGAGCTGTGTTACGCGAAGCCAGGCCGCCTGCTCAATTGAACCACAGCGCGAAGGTCAAAAACCCACCGCCACCGAACTGGCGCTGGATCTGGTCGAACTCGCCGCTGGTTACGATCTCACCGCTCTCGAGGTAGGGCGCGATGGCCGGGCCGGTAATCGACAGCACTAGGTCGAAAGGCTTCGGTTCTTCGAAGAAACGCTTCATGTTGATGCCCTGGCCGGTGCTGACCGTGATGCGGAAATGCGGCAGCAGCTTGCGGCCTTCCAAAAGGTCTTCGGCCATGGTCAGAGTGGCGAGCCAGGCCTCGACCTGCTCCTCGCCGACTTCGAGCCCGGTGAGCGGGTTCTCGCCCTTCTGCTGCGGTCCCGGCAGCCATTCGCGGTCATTGTCGGTCTCGGCGCGGATCGCCTTCCAGTCCTGGCGCGACAGCCGGATCATTTCGAGCAGATGGCGGCGCGCCGCTTGACGTCGCTCGGGCTCGACCACCGGCCAGTTGACGAGGTGAACCATGGAGATGAAATCCGCGATGCGCCATTCCGATGAGAAGATGCTGCTGCCCATGTCCCCGGCGGGAGGCACCAGAACGTCCTGCAGCGGCAGTTTGGCGCGCGGGAACAGCATGTGGAACGAGCCGTCGAACATGGTCCTGAAATCATGCGCCAGCCAGAAATCGGCCTGCGCCATCAGGAATTCGGCATAGCCCTGCAGCCAGAAACCGTCGGCCCGGTCGAAGCGGAATGTGAGCGAGGGAGCGGCGCCGTCCGACGAGATACCGCCGCGCGACAGCGAGGCCATGATCGCGGCCATGCTTTCATCCGGCGCGATGGCACCGTCTTCGTTGAGATCGATGCCGGCATGGGTGAGGTCGACGACCATGCCGATATCGGCATCGGCGGGTACCGAGCCCAGAGTGGCCGCGGATGTCTCCAGCCGGTCGCGGAAGGCGACCAGAATGGCGCGGAACTGCTCATAGGTCAGCGGTTCGGGATTGGGATTGTCCGGAATCGGCAGCCGCATCAGCGGCAGCATGAATGATTGCGGGCTTTCGAACCCGTGGCGGTGCAGACCGCCGGCGAGGATTTCCAGCGCGGTGAAGAATTCGCCGGCCCCGGCGGCATAGGCTGACGCCGGATCGCCCTGGGCTGCAGCCTCGAGCGTGGTAAGCGCGGCGTTGCGCTCGGTCACCGTTTTGGCCTCGAACAAAGCGGTTGCCGCTTTGGGCGCGGCGGCGCGGGCCGAAGATAAAGGCAGCAACAGGAGGAGGGCGGACGCCAGCAGGCCTGCAAAACGTGTCATCTCATCCCTCCACTATGCGATGCGCAGACATTACACGCATTTGGCGCCGTGTCTGCCGGCGGCAGTGTTTCAAGGACTGACGGTCGACACTTCCCGGGCAGACCGTCTACACAAGCTAACCGATTGGGCAAACGATTGGGCGTCGCGTGTCGAACTATCCGCTTTCCTACAAACTGTCATGGCTGCCGCGCTTCCTGAAACCGTCTCTCGGCGGCGATGTCAGGGATCTCGCACCGAGGGCGGCGACGACGATCATCGATCCGCCGCCGGGGCGGAAGGTGCGGCTGGCCTTTGTCGGCGATATTTCGGCGGTGGCCAACCGTAGTGCGCCGGAGTGCGATCCGGAAATCGCAAAGCTCTTGGGCTCAGCCGATCTGGTGATCGGCAATTGCGAAAGTCCGGTCGTCGAGCGGCCGAGCGTGGCGTTTGGCACGCGGCTTGGCACTCACCATGCGATGAGCGAGCGGTTTCTTGCCGCGGCGCTTGCTGCCGTAGGCATCGCGCGTGAAAAGCTCGTGCTGTCGCTGGCCAACAACCATGTGCTCGACCAGGGCGTCGCCGGTTTCGACGAGACCGTTGCGGCGTTGAAGCGGCTTGGAATCCGCACCATCGGCACCGCGAAAAAAGGATCGGTCGAGCAGGTCAAGGCCGGGCCGCTGACGATCGGCTTTGCCGCCTTCACACTGTGGCGCAATGGTGACGCCGGGCCATTCACCGAGCTTGTCTCGATGCAAGGCGATCCGGCGGCATGGCCGAGAGGCGCGGCCGACAAGAACATCGATCTCACCTGTGCGGTGCCGCACTGGGACTGGGAGTTCCGGCATTTTCCGCAGCCGCAAACGCAAACGCTGGCGAGGTTGCTGGCCGGTCACGGCGTGGGGCTGATTGCCGGGCACCACGCCCATGTCGTGCAGCCGGTGCAATGGGTCGGCAAGACGCTCGTGGCTTACGGGCTTGGCGACTTCCTCGGCACGGCGCTGGCGCGGCAGCCCTGGCCCGGCCGCATCGCCGGCATTTTCGTCGTCGATGTCAGCGCAGATCTCGGCATGCGCGGTGCGATCGCCGGGTACCGGATGCATCCCTTCATGCGGCTGCGCGCAGGCGGGCATGAGCGGCTGGTTCCGGTCGAGGCGCTGACTGGCCGGATGAAGGGCAAGGTCCAGGCCAGGCTGAAGGCGATCTTTGGCGACTGACAACTTTCCCGTTATCATAGGTATAATAGGACTTTGCGAGGGGGCGATGGAAGCAGCTGAGTTCATGCCTGATGAAGCGGTGGTCGCCGGCATCAGGAAGAATATCGAGATCTATGAGGCTGGACGGGCTTCGGCCTGCCGCCAGGTGCGCTGGCGGGTGCCGGTGTTTCTGGGGCTGCTGCTGGTTTTTGTCGTGCTGGTGGCCTGGCTGTTCAACAAGGTCGCCGACTTGAACGAGCAATGGTTCTCGACGCCGCATGTGTTCCTCTATGTCGGCGGTTTCTTCGCGGCGCTGCTGCTGTACTTCCTGGCGATCAGGCCGGCGACGCGGCTGCAGCAATCGTTCCGTGACACGCTGCTGCCGATCATCTTCGGCTTCATCAGGGATGTGCGCTATCAGCACAGCGTGACGCCGAATTCCTTCGACCGGCTGCCGCGCGCCGTGGTCGGCGCCTTCAACCGGCAGAGCTTCGACGACATCGTGTCAGGCCGCTACGAGGATTTTCCGTTCGAGCTCTACGAGGCGGAGTTGCGCCAAGGTTCGGGCAAAGGCTCGTCGACGGTCTTCAAGGGCGTCATCGTTGCGTTCGAGACGATCGCGCCGTTCCCCGGCATATTGGTCGCGACGCGCCGCAGCAACGCGGTGGTCGGTTTCTTCCGCGGCATCTTCGCCGGCAAGATGCAGGAACTGTCCAGCGGCGATCCGCTGCTCGACGGCGACTACGAATTTCGCACCGACAATGTCGCCGCCGCGCAGCCGCTGGTGAGCGGCCGGTTGGCGCAGGCGCTGAAATGGCTGCACGAGACATGGCGCGATGATCCGGCGCGGGTGGCACTTAATGGCAGCGATGGTTTCCTGCTCTTGCCGCAGCCGAAGAATTTCTTCGAACTGCCCGCCATTTCCGTGCCACTCGATTACACCAAGCACATCGCCCCGATGATCGCCGATATGGGCGCGATCCTGGCGACCGCGGCGCTGGTGCGCAAGATCGGCGCGACGGATGGCGAGGCGGCCGCAAGCTAGGCAGTTCCCGATTGCAACAAGCCGCCATTCATCCGGGTGCGGCTCTCGCGACAAGGCGGACAATATCGCCGAGCCTGCGCTGCTCCTCGGCGGATCTGGAGCGGCTGACCGCGAGGTTGACGACTACCAGTTCGGCTGCCGGCAAGACGCCGATCATCTGACCGAAACCGCCATGGGCGAAATAGCGAACCCTGGGCAAATCCGCATTGCGAAGAACGGTGGCTTCGGACTGGGCTTCGCCATCACGGCCGGTCGTCCACCACATGTAACCATAGCCGCTTCCGTCTGGAGTGATCGAATAAGCCTTTGTGCTGTCTTCGATCCACGCCCGCGGCACGATCTCCGTGCCGCGCCAGCTGCCTTTGCGCAGGTACAGAAGGCCGAATCGGGCAAGATCGCGCGCGGTCATGCGAAAATGATAGGCGGGGTGCTCCGATTCGGGGCCGCGCAAATACGCGCCGTCGTCAGGGTGAAAATCCTGCATGCCGAGCGGGACGGCGATGTCGGCATGGAAGCCGTCAAAAACGGAGCGGCCGGTTGCCCTCTCATAGATGGTGCCAAGGGCGTTGAAGTCCCAATTGTTGTAATACCAGTGGCTGTCCCTGGGGTGGCTGCCGCGGACGGGCCGGTTGGCTTTCATCTGTTCGGATTCGGCGAGCGCCGGGTGGTAAATCCCGGACCGAGCCTTGATGAGATCGCCGACTGTTGCCTGCTTTTCGGCTTCGCTCAACGACGGCGCGACATCATCGATGCCGAGCTCGCCCAGCGTGTTGTCCAGACGAATGCGTCCGCGCTTGACCTCGATGCCGATTAGAGCGCTCAGCAGGCTTTTGCGGACCGAGCGGATGACGACTTTTTTCGAGGCCGAACCGCTGGATGCGACGACAGATCCGCGATGGATGGCCACAGACGCTATCGAACCAAATTGCCGTGCCGCTGCTTTCGCCTCGGCGAGGAGATCGACGTTCCATCCGGCATCGGCCGCCGATACGACGTTCCATTTTTCGCCGGGATATTCAGCCCCTTTCATGTCGCCGCGCCTCAGCAGTCGAAGCCGTAGTTCTGGCGATAATATTCGACATCTTCTTGCGCCATCGTCTTGAACATCACGCAGACGGTGAAGCTGCCGACCTGGCGACCGTTTCTGGTGTAGCCCCAGTCGGAAATATCGTCCCGGTTAAATTCGAGTTCCTGGCCGGCCACGACATTGTGCACCGCTTGCGGCTCATTGGCCAATGTTCCTGCAAAGCCGGTCGCGGTCTTGTGGAAGGGGATGATCCAGAAATGTTCCGAGGCGTCTCCGTCCCTGACCTCGACCTTCAATTTGTAGCTGGTTGTCCCGGCTGGCGGCGCATCCGACAAGGACAGGAATTCATCGAGGCTGGCGCGCGCCTGCGCAATGGCCGCCGCCATTTCCGGATCGTCCCTGGCGACGCCTACAACCTTGTCGCCGCCCTGGCCGGAATCCTGCGCACCGGCCGGAATCGGCGCCAAGGCCAGCACCAGGGACAGCACGGTTCGAACTGCATGCTTCATGAAATGGCGCTCCTGCGTGTCGATGCCTGACACCATCATGCATCTATCTGGAGTTTTCAACGGCAGTGCGACAGCGTGGTATGGTCCGAACGGCAGGCCGCTCACAACCCGCTCGGCACCAGCCCTGCCAGCCAGTTCGCGGACCGCTTGGCAATGCCGACCGTTGCCGACGCGACGCGGCCGAGATCTGTCTTGACCACGGCGTAGCCGTTCCTGGTGCGGTAGAGCACGCCTGTTCCGCCATCGACCACTTGCTCGTAGGCGACGGGCCGTACCGCTGCTGCCTCCATGGCCGTCGTCGGGGAGCCGACGGGAACGCTCGGCCGATGGCTCAGTTCCGGCGGCAACGGGGTTTGGACATTCCGGCTGGCCGGCTTCAGTTCCGGGCGGGATGCGGCCGCCGCCAGTTGCGAAGAAGACGCCGACCCCTTGCTGCGGCAGATGCCAGAGACCAGCGGATAGTCGAAGTTCTTCTGGTGCAGCATCTGGCTTTTCATCGCCGCTTCGCAGTCGGCGATAGTCGCCCACTTCGCCGGCGTCTCGCCGATATATTCGCAAAGCTTGGCGTCGCAGTCGCAGCCGACAATGGTCATGGCGACAAGGGCGGTCTTGATCACGGTCTTGTCCTTCGGATTGCCCCCCGGCAGCCAGTCCTTCCATCGCGCGCGAACAAGGCGGGATTTTGGCCGCGATCACGCGATGAGCCGGGGGATGCGTTTTTCGGGTACGGCTCACTATAGGTGGATTTCGAGACACCCGGTAGCAGATAGGGCGGGAGCGTGATGCATTTGCAGGAAGAAGCCTGAATAAATCTTGTTGGCTATGGCCGCGACAACTGTTTCTTGGCCCGGTTTTCTACTACGATACTCACGGGGCGATACAACAATATAGGAGGGGTTTGTCATGGGAAGAATTGTTCGGTCCGCTGAGCCTGTGCCGAAAAGGGATTCAACGCTCGAGGGCATTCCAGGCGATGCTCCGCTCGGCGTCGACGATGACAAGCAAGAAGATCAAGGATCGAAAGGCGGCGACGGCTATCTCGACCGGGTGGCGAAGTACGTGCCTGCCGAAGTCGTGGCATTTTTCATCTTCGTCAACTCCATCCTGGTCAATGCCACTGAGCAGCCGGTTGCCAAGGCGTTGACCGATGCGGTGGCGGAAGAGACCAAAGGCAATCCGGGGGACATTCCGGGTAAGGTGCAGGCAGCCATCTATAAGATTGAAATGGCCGGTATCAGCGTCTGGACCATTTCATGGATCATGTTGATCGTCGCGCTGGCGATGACGCCGGTGTATCTGAAATCGGTCAGCGATTCAGCCGACAATGCGGAGGCTCCGGGAGCCAACATCGTCATGTCGATGCTCGCCTTCCCATTCTGGGCCTATGCCGTAAACGCGCTGGCCCTCAGGCCATGGCATGACGGTGCGCTGGCCAGCATCATGCTCGCCACCTTCACGCTCATCAGCGGCGCCATACGGCCGGAATATATAAACGCTGGCCTCAATTTGATCCCGGGCATCGGCCCGAAGAAGTAGCTTGGCCCGCCGGGCAGGCCGCGGTGCAGGGCGCGGCTTCAGTTGTAGACGCGCTCCAGCCTCGCGCCTGCTTCGAACAGCGCCGGCAGCACGATGTGCAGCTTGCGCACGGCGACGATCAGCCCGGTGCGACGGGTGGCCGGATCGATCGGAACGGTTGGCTGAACAGCGCCCGGGCGCCTTCGGGCGGAGCGAAGTCTGCCGCCGAAAGCACGGTGAGCATGATCGCGTCGTTGCCACCGATCTCGACGAAGGACACGCCTCTGTCGATCAGGCGCGGGATCATGTCGGTGAATTGCTGACCGCGCCTGGTGATGAAGATGGTGCCGTCAGCGCCGAAATCGCGTTCCAGCAAAGTATCGGCTTCTTACGCGTCGCTTCGCCGACCGGACCCTTGGCCCAAAAGACAGTCGGCGCCGGGATTTCTCCCAGCGCCTCCCTGTCAGATCAGGACACGGTCGCGGCAGCAACTTCCGTGAAGTCGTCGCGCCATGCCGGCCTTGATTTTGACGGTCCTGCCAGTCACCGCCCGAGGGCAGTGCCCGTTCCAGACCACGCCGTTCTCCACCCTTGCGAGCTTCGTTCGGCGCGCCATCGAAGGTTTTCGCCGTCCTTCATGGCAGCATCGGTCCGCCGTTGGCGTTCGCACGCTTTCCGCGGCCCCGTAGGTCTCGGCATCCGTCCCTCGAACAGGCAAGCCTGCTCTCGCTTCGGGCCGTACGGGCCTCAGGAAATCCGCCTTTTCGCTTTGCCTTTCGGCGTGGCGATCGGTAGCCGCCTGAGATGGGCTAAACTTACGCTGGGTAAGGGTTTTGGGGAATGGGCGTGAGCCTGTGGATAACGGGATTATCGGGGATCGTTTGCCACAAAGCTCGGAATTTCGACTCCAGCTGCATTAGACAGCCCGCCCGCTTTTTGGCGCCTGATCGGCTGTGCCCCTTGCTCCGCCGGCTGGCGCGGGCTTCAATGCCGGCAAAGCATCAAGCCTATCGGCTCGGTGCGGGGAGGGTGCGCATTGAAAGTCGGGGTGGTGCTCAATCCGATTGCCGGCGGCGGCCGGCTGAAACGGCATTGGCCGGAGGTGGCTGCTTCGCTGAAAAAGCATTTCGGCGAATTCGAGCTGCGCGAGACGCAGGCCGAGGGCGACGCCGAAAGGCTGGCGCTCGACCTCGCGGCAAGCGGCTTCGAGCTGGTGATCGCGGCCGGCGGCGACGGCACCGCCAGCGAAGTGGCCGACGGATTGCTGCAGGCTTTCGATGAGAGCGGCCGGACAACCGAACTTGCCTTGCTGCCTTGCGGCACCGGCATCGATTTCGCGCGCGGGCTCGGGCTGCCGAAAGAGGTGGATGCGGTGCTGAAGCGGATCGCCGAAGCCAAGGCGCGCAAGGTCGATGCAGGGCGCATCTGCTACATCGACGACCATGGCGCGCTGGCCAGCCGGCACTTCATCAATATCGCCAGCCTCGGCCTATCCGGCGCCACGGACCGTGCGGTCAATGCCGACAAGCGCAAGGGCAGGATGTCGGCCAAGGCGCTGTTTTTCTGGCGCACCGTGGTCGAGTTCATCCGCTACCGCTTCCAGGACGTCAGGATCACCGTCGACGATGGCACCCCGGTCGAGGCGCGCATGGCGCTGGTGGCGGTTGCCAACGGAAAGTTCTTCGGCGGCGGCATGATGATCGCCCCGGACGCCGAACTCGCCGACGGCCAGTTCGACATCGTCATCCTGCGCGCGGCCGGCAAGCTGAAGCTGATCTGGGATATTCGGCTGCTCTATGGCGGCCGGCACCGCAACCATCCGGCCATCACCATATTGCGTGGCCGGAAAGTGGTGGTCGAACCTATCGGCGATGTCGAGAAGAACGGCGCGCTGGTCGACATAGATGGCGAGTCGCCGGGGCGTATACCCGCGACGTTTGAGATCCTGCCCGGAGCGCTGACGCTGAGATATTGAATCAAGGCGTTGAGGGATTGATTCAGGTGGTTTGAGCGGCGATTCCGGCGAACCGGCCAAGGGCCTGAAATCGCAGGACATATTTACCCGGCTTAGCTTTCCAGCTTGGCTGGGAAACCGGGCGCGCGCAGATCCATGTCGACGGCATCCTCGAGCAGTTTGACGATCTGGGTCGACCAGGCGCCGCCGCCATATTCCTGTTTGCCCATCAGGAAAATCTCACTCACAAGCGGCGCCAGTTGGAGTGGCAGTCTGAACTCCCTGCCCATCGCAAGCGCAAAGCCGAGGTCCTTCAGTGCCAGGTCCATGGTGAAGCCAATGTCGTAGGAGCCGTTGAGGATGAGCTGGCTTTCGGTCTCATGGACGAAGCTGTTGCCGGAGGAGGCGACGATGGCGTGGTAGGATTGCGCGAGGTCGAGGCCGCCTTGCTTGGCCAACATCAGCGCCTCGCCGGCGGCGACGAGATGGATGAAGGCCAGCATGTTGGTGATGACCTTGATCACCGCCGCCGAGCCGACCGGACCCATCAGGAACGACTTTGCGCACATCGCTTCGATGGCCGGACGATGGCGCTCGTAAAGCGCAGCATCGCCGCCGACAAGCGCGGTGATCTTTCCGACCGCGGCCAGATGCACGCCGCCGGTGACCGGGCACTCAAGCGTTTCGACGCCCTTGGCCGAGGCGAGGGCGGCGAGGCGCAGAATCTCGTCGCGGCCATTCGTCGACATCTCGATCCATGTGCCGCCCTTGGGCAATCCTTCCAGCAGTCCACCGGGACCAGCCAGCACCGCTTCACTGACCTTGGGCGAGGGCAGGCATGTGATGGCGTTGCCGGCTAGCGCTGCCGCTTCAGCCGGGCTGTTCGCTGCGATGGCGCCGAGCGCAACCAGGCGCTCGACGGCGGCGGGGTCGCGGTCGAAGACGATGACGACAAAACCGTTGCGCAACAGGCTGGCGGCGAGGTTGCCGCCGAGATGGCCAAGGCCGATGAAGGCGTAACGTTCGCTCACGGCATCAGCGGCATTTGCATCATCTGCAAATGCAGGTCCTTGCCGGTGTAGGGATGCGCCTCGCAGACCGCCTCGTTGAGCTCGACGCCGAGGCCGGGCTCCTTCGACGGAATGACATTGCCGTCCTGCCACTCGATCTTCTTCTTCAAGAGCGTGGCGTGGAAACCGTCCCACTGCTTCAGCGATTCCAGGATGAGGAAATTGGGCAGCGTCACCGCCAGCTGGATGTTGGCGGCGCCGACGATCGGCCCGCAATAGCAGTGCGGCGCGATCTGGATGTGGTATGCCTCGGCCATGGCGGCGATCTTCTTGGTTTCGAGAATGCCGCCTGAGCGGCCAAGGTCCGGTTGCAGGATGGTGGCGGCGCGGTTCTCGATCACGCGAGCGAATTCGAACTTCGTGGTCAACCGCTCGCCGGTGGCGATCGGGATCGAGGTGCCGCGGGCGACATGCGCCATCACTTCGGGCATGTCCGGCGGGACCGGCTCTTCGAACCACAAGGGATCGTAGGGCTCGATGGCTCGTGCCATGCGCAGCGCACCCGACGCGGTGAACTGGCCATGCGTGCCGAACAGAATATCGGCGCGGGTGCCGACCGCTTCGCGGATCGCCTTGACCATGCGGGTGGAGACATCGATGTCGATCAGGCGCGGCTGGTGGCCGTCGAAGGCGGTATAAGGTCCGGCCGGGTCGAGCTTGACGGCGTTGAACCCCTGCTCGACATATTCGAGCGCGCAGGCGGCCGCCAATTCGGGGTCATTGTAGACGTTCCTGCCGTCCGGCGCGTCTTCCGAATGGACGCTGCCGGTGTGCGGATAGAGATAGGTGTAGGAGCGCAGCGTCTCATGCACCTGGCCGCCGAGCAATTTGTAGACCGGCTTGTTGGCTTCCTTGCCGACAATGTCCCAGCAGGCCATTTCCAGCGCCGAGAAACAGCCCATGCCGGTAACGTCGGGGCGCTGGGTAAATCCTGAGGAATAGGCGCGGCGGAAGAAGGTCTCGATGTCATGCGGATCGTGGCCGATCAGGTAACGCTCGGCCATGTCCTCGACCAGCTTGGCCGTTATGTGAGCCGAGAAGGTGGCGTTGTAGGCCTCGCCGTAACCGACCACGCCGCCATCGGTGGTCAGCTTGACGAAGATGAAATACTTGCCGCCGATGCCGGGCGGCGGGTTGCCGACTACCCAGGTCTTGACGTCGGTGATCTTCATTTTTGGTCCTCCAGAACCAGTTCGGCGCCCTTCCATCCGGTCATGACCGAGGCGGCGTTGGTGTTGCCGGTGATGTTGGCGGGAAAGATCGAGGCGTCGATGACACGCAGACCTTCGAGCCCGTGCACTTTCAGGCGCGGGTCGACGACGGCGGCCCCGGCGTCCGGCCCCATGCGGCAGGTCGAGACCGGGTGATAGACGGTGCCTGAGCGCTTCCTGAAATCCTGGATCAGGTCGGCATCCGATTGGATCGATGGGCCCGGCAAAACCTCCTCAGTGATGATCTCGGCCATGGCGGGCATCGAGGCTATCTTGCGCACGAATTTCACCGCCGCCAGCATCTCGTCGACATCGGCGTTGGTGGAATAGGCGTTGGCTACGATCCTGGGATAGTCCAGCGGATTGCTGGAGCGGATCATGATCTCGCCGCGGCTGGACGGGCGGCAGTTGGAGAGGCCGATGGAAAAGCCCGGCCACGGATCCGGCGTCAGGATCGGCCGCTCGCCGCTCTTCGGAATGACGGTCGAGAAAGCCTGGAAATAAAGCTGCATGTTGGGGCGCGAAAACGCCGGGTCGGTTCGGAAGAAGCCGCCGCCATGGTTCATCGACAGCGACAGCGGGCCGGAGCGGGTGAGGATGTACTGCATGCCGACCAGCAGCTTGCCCCACCAGGGCCGCAGGATTTGGTTGAGCGTCGGCACGTTTCCCTTGAAGGTATAGTTGATGCCGACATGGTCCTGCAGATGCGCGCCGACATTTTCGTTGGCGTGGACGACCGGGATGCCAAGCCCCTTGAGCAGTGACGAGGGGCCGACGCCGGACAGTTGCAAGAGCTGCGGCGAGTTGATCGAGCCGGCGGACAGGATGACTTCGCGGCCGGCCCGCGCCGTCTTGGTCTCGCCGTTCTGCAGATATTCGATGCCGACGGCTCGCTTGCCCTCGAACAGGATCCTGCTCGCCAGCGCATTCGTCTCGACGCGGACGTTTTTGCGCTTCATCGCGGGGCGCAGGAAGGCGCGCACGGCCGACATGCGGCGGCCGTTTTTGGTGGAGATCTGGTAGGTGCCGACGCCTTCCTGGGCGGCACCGTTGAAGTCGGGGTTGAGCGGCAGCCCGGCTTGCTGGCCGGCGGCGAGGTAGCGCCTGGTCAGCGGATGGACGGCGTTCGTCGTGTCGGTGATATGCAGCGGCCCGCCGGTGCCGCGCCATCTATCGGCGCCGGCCTCATTGTCCTCAAGCGCCTTGAAGCCCGGCAACAGATCGTCATAACCCCAACCGGGATTGCCGGCATCGCGCCAGTCATCAAAATCCTCGCGCGCGCCTCGGATCCAGACCATGGCGTTGATCGAGCTTGAGCCGCCAAGCAGCTTGCCGCGCGGCCAATGGTCGACATTGCCGGCAAGGCCGGGGTCCGGCTCGGGCTTGTAGTTCCAGTTGACCGCGGGGTCGAAGAAAGTCTTGCCGTAGCCAAGCGGCATCTGGACGTAGAAGCGGCGGTCGCTGCCGCCGGCTTCCAGCACCAGCACGGAGTAACGGCCGGAAGCCGACAGCCTGTCGGCGAGAACCGAGCCGGCTGAGCCGGAGCCGACGATGATGAAGTCATAGGTCTGCATGATTGGTGTTGGCGGCTCCGCAAAACTGGCTGCAGCCTATCCGCGGCAGGCTTCCGAAGTCGCGGTGCCTTCCGGCATGCGTTGTGAAAAATGCGACCGTGAGACGCCTGGCCGGAAAAGCTGCCATGGAACCGACATTGCGCCGGGAGCCTCGCCCGTCGCGTTGACCTCTTGGGCCCGTGACGCTACGGGATCAAGGGCTATCGCTTTAGGGGAATCTCGGATGGTGCATTACGCGGACGGACGGCCGATCGGCGATCTGACCTTGCGTACGCTCGCCATGCCGGCCGATGCAAATGCGGCCGGCGACATCTTTGGCGGCTGGGTGATGGCGCAGATGGATCTTGCCTGCGGCATCCGTGCGGCCGAGCGGGCCAAGGGCCGCGTGGTGACGGCGGCGGTCAAGGAAATGTCCTTCGCCAAGGCGATGAAGATCGGCGACACGCTGTGCATCTACACCCATGTCGAGCGCATCGGCCGCACCTCCATGACGCTCAAGGTCGAGGCCTGGGCGCAACGCTACCTCTCCGACCTGATGGAGAAGGTCACCCACGCCGATTTCGTCATGGTGGCGCTGGATAGCGACGGCAAGCCGAAGCCGATTCCAACCGAAAGTTGACATCGTCGATTCTGCCAAGCTTGCGCTTATGTAACATCCCCCGCGCGGGCGATGCGCTGCGCGACATCCAATGGTTGCCTTCACATCCGATTCTGCGGGCGGCGGAGGGAAGACAATGCGTCAACACATGCTGAACGGCTGGCTCGTGGCGGCCCTCGTCGCGGTGATCTGGCTGCTTGGCACGACCGCTTATACCGAGATCAGGAAAGAGCTTCCAAGCGTTGCCTGCACGCACGACCGGACCGTTGGCAACGAGCGGACTGCCCAGCGGTCTGCAAGGGTAGAGACGTGCGGCGCAGTGTGTTGCAGCAACCCTGCGTCAAAGGCCTGAGGGCCCGTCAGCGGAAGACCTCGTCAGCCTCAAAATGATCATGCGCCGGCGAACGAAACGCTGCAGCTATGTCGCGATGGCGCGACCAACGATGCCAGGGCGGATCCAGTTAAACCCGGGTACGCGTCGTCGACGGCAAAATCCGTAAACTATTGCTGGGCAACGGTTTTCAGGCGTGCACGCCATCGAATCTTTCACGCGCCGCCTGGACCCGCGAGGTGTTCTTCCGCGCCCATTCGCCGAGCGCGCCGACCGGCACCAGCAGCTCATGGCCGAGCTCCGTCAGCTCATAGTCGACGCGTGGCGGGATGGTCGGGAACACGGTTCGGGTGACGAAGCCGTCGCGCTCAAGACCGCGCAAGGTGGTGGTCAGCATCTTCTGCGAAATGCCGCCGACAGCGGCGCGCAACTCATTGAAACGCAGCGGTCCGCCGCCCAGCTTGCCGACGACCAGAACGGTCCATTTGTCGCCGACGCGCTGCAGGATTTCCGAGACGGCGCGGCAGTCTTCGGTGTTGTGCGGGTGCCTCAGTAACATAACGGTGCCTCCTTGCGCTGCCATTTGTCAGTATCTCATATAGCGCCGGTATCCAAACGATACCAGCTTTTGCATATATGGAGAGCCCCATGTCCAAGCCCAAAATCGCCATCGTCGTCGGTTCGACACGCGCCGCGCGTTTCGCCGATGTGCCCGCCCAGTGGATCGCCAAGATCGCGAAATCCCATGCCGACATCGACGTCGAGACCGTCGACCTGCGCGACTGGCCGCTGCCCTTCTTCGACGAGGTCGCCTCGTCCGCCTGGGCGCCGTCGCAGAACGAAGTTGCCCAGCGCTGGCAAAAGAAGGTCGCCGAATTCGACGGCTTCATCTTCACCGCCGCCGAATACAATCATGGCCCGACGGCCGTGCTGAAGAACGCCATCGATTACGCCGCCAATGAATGGAACAAGAAGCCGGCCGGTTTCGTCGGCTATGGCAGCGTCGGCGGCTCGCGCGCTGTCGAACATTTGCGTCTTGCCGCGGTCGAATTGCAGATGGCGCCGGTCAAATCCGCCGTTCACATTGCCTGGAGCGATTTCCTGGCGGTGCGCCAGGGCGAGAAGAAGCTCGAGGAGATCGAGCATCTGAACCAGGCTGCCACGGCGCTGGTCAACGACGTTGCCTGGTGGGCCCGCGTGCTCAAGGCAGCGCGTCAGGCCGACGCGATTGCCGGCGAAGCCCAGGCGGCCTGAGCCTTATCCTCCCAAGGACCGATGATTTTTCCAAAGGGCGGCGTTTGCGCCGCCCTTTTTCATTCACGTGAAGAGGCGCTCTCGGCTCCCTTGGCCGGATGGTGGAGTCGGACCGGCAAGGTCGCGCTGATGCCTTGACGATCCCGCGCGAAGGATCGCCGCCTGTCACAGCCAACCGCCGGAAAACCCGGCCCGGCGCAGTCCTGTGGTGATGGCCGGCACGCGGCGCATCAATCGCCACAGGAAGTCGGACCGGTAGTTCTCGATCATCAGGGCGATCGGCCCCTGGTTGATGCCGACATGGTCCGGCGATACCCAACCGCAGGCGCGGCCGTCGTCGGCAGCGATCGTCGGGTTGAAGCTCGCGGTGAAGCCGTAAGGGTTGCCGTCGCGCAGGTCCATCTCGTGGAAATGGCGCAGCGCCGGCAGCACGATTTCCGGCGCAAAAGGCAAGGAGGCGATTGCCGCCCATGGCGACAGCGTGCCGTCATCGGGGCCAAACGGTGCGCCGCGGGCGAGATAACCGAAGAAGCGGCGTCCATCGGCTCGCCGCGCGATCGGACCTGGGCCGTCGCTGGCGGTGACGCCCCAGCAATTCTCGCCATAGCCCGCGAACCCCCTCGGATTGCGGATTGCGTAATCGCGCTGCAGATACGTCGCCTGGCGGCTGTTTTCGAAATAGTCGATGTCGTGACCCTGCATGAAGGTATCGCGGATGGCGCGAAAATCGATCCAGATATGCGAGAACTGGTGGATGAAAAGCGGGCCGGCATAGACCATCTCGCGGCCGTAGATGGTCTTCCATTTGTAAGTGGACAGCCAGGCCGCGTAGCTCTCGGGAGTTAGCGAGTGGGTCGGCGAACCGAGACCCAGGACGTACAGGATCAGCGCCTCGTCAAATCCTTCCCAGCGGTAGCGGAGAAAGCCTTTTCCAGGCCGCCAGCCATGGGTGACGGTGGCGCCGCCGTTCTGCGCCCAGCGCCAGTCGGCACGGCGGTAGAGCGCATCGGCAAGCTGGCGGATTTCCAGTTCGAGCTCATCGTCCTGGTCGAAATAAGCGCCGGCAGCCAGAACACCGGCAAGCAGAAGTGCGGTATCGATCGTGGACAGTTCGCAATTCCAGACGCGGCGGCCGGTCTTCATGTCGAGGAAATGATAGTAGAAACCCTTGTAGCCGGTGGCATCGGGCTCCGGCCCGTGCGGGGCGTTCCAGAAGAAGCGAAGCGTGGCGAGCGTCCGCTCGATTGCGGCATCGCGCGTCATGAAACCGCGCTCGACACCGACGGGATAGGACGACAAAGCGAGCCCGACAGCGGCTATGCTGGCAGGCGACGTTGGCGTGTTGCGGTCGGCGACCAGGCCGTTGGCAGGGTTGGCCTCGTTGAGAAAATACTCGAAGGACAGGCGCTGGATATCTTGGAGAAGCTCGTCGTTTAGCGCGTGTTCGTTCGATGCATCCATGACAATCAATATAGAGGCTTTGGCTGCTTTTGCCATTCTTCCAGCGGATCAATCATGGGTGAGGGCAGGCTGGGGCCGATAGCGAAAGGCGCTGCCGACGCACCGAATTCAAATCGAGGGGCTGCGAAGATCGGTTGGACCGCCATATGCACGGCCCTGCCATCTGGCCTGGCCGTCCTCCCCTGATATATCCGGCTGCGATCCATCACATGAGCATGCCCCGTGAAGTCACCCAGCCTGTCAGGCGTCGTTTCCCCCATGACCCCGGTGCTGGTCTGTGCACTTGCGATCTTCCTTCTGTCCGCCATGGATGCGGCGATGAAAATCCTGGTGATCGCCGTCGGTGTCTACAACACGGTGCTGTGGCGAAGCATGCTTGCGAGCGTGGTCGCGGGCACGGCCTGGGCGGCGGGGCCGCGTTCCCTTCCCACGCCTTCCGTGCTGCGGCTACACGCGCTGCGCGCCGTGATCGTGGGCATCGTTCTGCTGTCGTTCTTCTGGGGCCTTGCCAGATTGCCGCTAGCGGATGGGATCGGGCTTAGTTTCGTCGCGCCGCTGTTCGCTCTCCTGCTGGCGGCGCTGCTTTTGGGCGAACGCATACAGCGCCAGGCGATCTGGGCGTCGCTGGCGGGCATCGCCGGCGTCGTCATCATCATGGCCGGACAGTTCGGGCAAGGGAACTATACCGGGGATGCCCTGCTTGGCACGGTGGCGGTGCTCGCATCGACGGTGTTCTACGCCTACAATCTGATCCTCTCGCGGCGGCAGGCGCTGGTAGCCAAACCAGTCGAGATCATGCTGTTCCAGAACCTGTGCGTTGCCGCCGTCCTTCTCCCCGCCGCTCCCTGGCTCGCGGTTGCCCTGCCGGGCAATCTCTGGCTTCCACTGGCCGGGGTGACGGGGCTGTCGCTCTCCGGCCAGTTCCTGATGAGCTGGTCCTACGCGCGGGCCGAAGCGCAATATCTAATCCCGACGGAGTATTCCGCCTTCATCTGGGCGATCGTGTTTGGCTGGCTGTTCTTCGACGAGGCGGCGACCTGGACCACGCTGGCTGGAGCGGCCCTGATCGTGGCCAGTTGCCTGATCGCCTCGCGCTCCAATCCGAAGCTTGCCGAACCGATCGAAGCCGCGGTCTGAGGGCGCTATTCGCTTTGACGGCAGAGCGTCAACGCACCACTTCGCGATGGCCGCTGGGCAGCCGGGTGGCGATCAGCTTGTCGATGCGGCGGCCATCGAGGTCGACGACCTCGAAACGCCAGCCTTGCGCGTCGACGCATTCGCCGGTCGCCGGCAGATGGTGCATGTGCGACAGCACATAACCGGCGACGGTCTCGTAGTCGCGGTTTTCCGGCAGGTCGATACCGAGAACGTCAGCCATCTCGTCGGCTTGCATGTATCCCGCGAGCAGCCATGAGCCGTCCTCGCGCTTGACGGCGTTTTCCTCGTCGCCGGCATCAAGGTCGGCGCGGAAGACGCCGGTGATGGCCTCGAGAATGTCGGCAGGCGTGACGATCCCTTCGAAATGGCCGTATTCGTCATGCACCAGCGCCATCGGCACGTCGGATTCCTTCAGCTTCTGCAGCACATCTAGCGCGTCGGCCTGATCGTAGACGATGGGGGCGGCGCGCACATGCTTGCGCGGATCGAGTGCGCGGCCGGCGAGCAGGGCGGCCAGCACGTCGCGCGTCTGAACAACGCCAACCATGACGTCGACGCCGCCATCGCCGGCCGGCAGGCGCGAATGCTGGGTCTCCATCAAGAGCTTGCGGATGGCACCCTCATCGGACTGCAAATTGATCCAGTCGACCTCGGTGCGCGGCGTCATCACGGCGCGCACGGCGCGATCGCCGAGCCGCATGACGCCGGCGATCATGCGCCGCTCGTCGGATTCGATGGTGCCGTGGTGCTCGGCCTCGGCGACCAGCATCTTGATCTCTTCGTCGGTGACCTTCTCCTCGCTCTCGCCGCGCTGGCCAAGCAGCCACAATATGGCGCGGCCGGAAATGTCGAGCAGGAACACCAGCGGCGCGGAGACGGTGGCTAGGATGGTCATCGCAGGCGCCGCGCGGGCGGCAACACGCTCGGGATCGCGCAGCGCGATCTGCTTGGGCACCAGCTCGCCGACGATCAGCGAGAAATAGGTGATGATGGCGACGACGATCCCGACGCCGAGCGGGTCGGCGATGTTTTCGCGCATGCCGGTCGTGGCCAGGTACACCGAAAGCCTGTCGCCCAGCGTGGCGCCGGAGAAGGCGCCCGACAGCACGCCGACCAGAGTGATGCCGATCTGCACCGACGACAGGAATTTGCCGGGATTGGAGCCGAGCGTCAGCGCACGCCCGGCGCCATTGACGCCGCGGTCGATCATCGCCTTGAGCCGCGCCGGGCGCGACGACACGATGGCGAGCTCGGACATCGACAGAAGGCCGTTCACACAGATGAGGACGACCACGGTGGCGATTTCGACGTATAGCATCAGGGCTCAATAGCATTGCGGCGGGCCGCAGGAAAATAGTCCGCGATGATTTTTGGAAAATGACAGTGGTTCAGGGGAATTGCCTGAGCACCCCGACAACAGCCTTGCCGTCGGTGAAATAGGGATCGCCGCCGCCGTTGCGTCCGGTCCTGGTGGCGCCGATGCCCGGGATGTCGCTCACCGAGATCACCATGCCGGCCGCCGACAGGTCGTGGATCACGAGATCGCGCTCGGCGTCGATGTCAGGGGCGATATGGTGGGTGATGGCGCCGGTATCGTGGCTGAGACCAACGCCGCGGTCGAAGCTGGCCGAGCCCATCCAGAGCGTTCGGCCGTCGTCGCCGGTCGCATCGCTGCGCCAGAAGCGGACATGATGGCGCCGGTCGGCGCTGCCGCCGACCGGCTTTTCGAAGGCGAGATCCTGGGCGCGGCCTTCGAACAGCAGCCGGCTGACCGGGGCGTCAGGATAGGGATGATCGAACAGCACGCTCTCACCGATTTCGATCGCGGTCTTTAGCGTCACGCCATCGGCCGTATCCCATCCGGCCATGGCGAAGGCATGGATCATCTCTTTTTCGGTACCGACAAGGCCGATATTGATCGGGTCGCCCGGAATGCCTTGCGGCGTGTGTGTCACCATCTCGAAAGTCTGCGTGCGAAAGCCGCGGTCGCGAACCGTCCAGAATTCCGGCGCAGCGACATAGGCGAGGGCCAGCCAGACCGCCAGAAGAGCGGCGAGCCAGGTCAATGCGCGTCGTTGCAGGCTTCGTCGGCTCATGAAAGCGGCTCGATCCGTGCGGTATCTGTGCCTGACGGACCCTGGAAATCAATGGCCAGCGGCGAGCAGCCGTTCTATCGTCGGCCATCGTTTTTGCGTGGGGTGAGCAGGAATGGATAAGAAGCCGGTGGGTCGCAGCTCGATGGCATTGACCGCGGACCTTGTCGCAAGGGTCGAGCGTGTCGAACCGGATCCGGGTCCCGAGCCCGGAACAACCGAGCATACAGACGCGGAGTTCGATAGTCTTGTCGAGCAACTTCTGTCGGAGCATCGGCCTGAAGCGCTATGGGTCTTTGCCTACGGGTCGCTGATCTGGAACCCCGAATTTGCACATGTCGAGCAGCGCCCGGCCACGGCGCCAGGATGGCACCGCTCGTTCTGCCTGACGCTGACCCGTTGGCGCGGAACCCGTGATTTGCCGGCGCTGATGCTGGCGCTCGATCGAGGCGGCAGCTGCAACGGCATCGTCTATCGGCTGCCCGCGGAAGACCATTTCGGGCAACTTGGCCAGTTGATGCGCCGCGAGATCGATGCCAACCCGCCGACTAACGTGCCATGCTGGATCAAGGTCAAGACCAAGGATGGGCCGTTGCGGGCCTTGGCTTTCGTCGCCGCGCCAGACGGCAGGGCCTATGCGGGCCGGCTGCCATTGGAGCAGGTTGCCGACACGCTGGCGCGGGCTGCCGGGCATTGGGGCTCGTCGGCTCAATACCTGTTCCGAACCGTCAGCAAGTTGGAAGAGAGCGGTATCCGCGACAGGAACCTTTGGCGCATTCAGGATCTGGTGGCCGAGCAAATCATCGCTTCCACCGGGAACGCCAATCCCGACTGATTTCTGAACGGTGAACGCTTTAGCGGCAGGCGCGGTAGCCGCTTTTGCGGTTCTTGATGTCGAAATGGAAATGGTTGCGGTGATCGTAATTGTAGCCGGGACCGAGCACGGTGGTGAAATACTGGCAGCCGTCGGCGCGCACATTGTTGAGGAAGCCGCGGGTGCGGAAGGCAAACAGGCCGGGCTTGCGCACATCGATGTCGTCGCCGTTGTTGAGCTCGATGCTCATGACGTCGAGGGCGTTGCCCTTGCCGTGCTCGGACAGGACACCTTCGCCGGCGATGTTGCGGCAGGAATAGCTCGAGCCCTGGTGGATGGTCTTGACGCCCGAGAAATAGCGCCAGCGGGCGGAAGGAACCAGTTCGTTGCTGGTCCAGGCGGCGAAACTTGCGGCCATGTCGCAGGTCAATGTCGCGGCGGGCTTCATCTGGATGCCGCCGATGGCGGAGACCTTGACCGGCCAGTCTATGCCGCACTGTCCCTCATGGATCGGCTGGACATCGGTGTAGACGACGCGAAGCCGCTTCAGCTCGCCACGGCAATCGGTTTCGCTGGCCGGCATCTGCTGCGGCTCCGACTCCGACATCGGCTCGTCCATGTGCGGATAGGCGGCAGTCATATAGGGATTGGACGGGACGAGCTTCTGCATGCCTTCATATTGCGGCACGGCCGCGGTCTGCGAGCCGACATCGACGGCCGGCTGCAGCGACAGCACGCTGCCAGTGTTGCAAGCCGAAACGGCGGCCAGCGCAAGACCGGCGGCCAGTATCGCTGCGCTTTTTGCCTTCGCGGCGCGAAATATTGCGGCCATGGGCGGAATCCTGTCCTTGATCGGTGGGATTTTAGCGATCAAGGGTAAAGGAAAACTCAGCGTTCCCGTTCATGCCTGCGGCCGAAATGCGGCAGCCAGACCATCACCGGTGACGATCACTGAAGGGCCATCACTGGCAGAAAGTGCCACCATTCCGGCGCGGTTCGAGATCGAGATGGAAATGCAGGGAATGGTCCGGGTCCGCGCCCGGTCCAAGCACGGTCTTGAACGGTCCGCAGGCGGCCTTGCGCACCGCATTGAGGAATTTGCCGTCCTTCTCGGGCGGCGTTGGACCGACTTCGACCTTTCTGCCATCCGACAACGTGAAGCTGGCAATATCGAGCGCGTTGCCGAAGGCATGTTCCGACAGATGGCGCGTGCCGTTGCGCGGCCGGCAGACAAAGGCCGATGCCTGGTTGATCGATTTCAGGTCGGCTCCGAACTCGGCTTTCGCCGCCGGCTGTATGATTTCGGCGGCAAAGCGGGCTGCCGCCTCGGCCATCGGGCAGTTGAGTTCGGTCGCGGGGCCGATAGCGATGGATTTTCCGAGCGACTTCAGCAGCAGGGGATAGGGGATCGAGCAGCCGATGTCGGGATTGCTTTCCGCCTTATGCTCCTCGAATTCGACACCAAGGGCCGTCAGCCGCTCGCGACAGGCGACTTCCGCCGCCGGCATTTTTGCATCGGGCACATCGGCCGAGCGCGGATCAGGCAGCATCTTCTTGTCGCCGGCATCGGGTTTTTCAGGTGGTTGCGGAGCAACGGCCAGCGGCTGAGCTTCAGGTTCCGAAGTGTCTGGCTTTTGTGTCGGAATCGGCACCGCGGCCGGCGGCTCGGGCTCGCTTTGCTTATCGGTCGACGGCTTCGGGGCTGACGGTCCGGGCCGCGCCTGCTTTTTAAAACGGGACTTTTCTTCGTTGAATCGATCGTCATTGGACCGGTTGGGCGCGCCAAGGGGGTTCGGACCTTCGGCCTTTTGCTTTTCGATCGGTGCCGCGCCGGTCTTCGGCGCCTCTGAAGGACGCGCCTCGGGCAGCGGGACAACGCGCGAGGGCTGCACCGGAACATCGGCGGGCGAGGGCTCTTTATCCGGGGTCTTTTGTTCCACCTGCTTTGGCGTGATGTGCCGCTGTGGCCTGGGCTTCTGGCGGTGTTTGCTGCGCGGCTTAGGATGCGAGTCGACCCGCGGTGAAAACAACTGCTCCAACCGCTGTGACAGCGGCGTGTAATGCTTCTTGCGCTGTTTGGCGTCGGCTTGCGTCAGCAGGGGCGTCAGCAGCAGAGCCGTGACGACCATGACCAGTGCAACCCTGCATGTTCGGGAAAGTACAACAGACCCCATCGTCCTCAACGGCGCGAACGCCCGGAGGTTGCCTGCGGCCCATCACGAACGGTAACGACGTCGTTACGCGCCAATCGCTTCCAGCCCTTCTTCTAGCCAGTCGGCCAAAAGCGGCATGCCGAGCAGGTATTTCGCCGTGCGCTTGTTGGCGCGGTCGCGCGCGGCGGCAACCGCATCGGACCATTCCGCTGCGTCATAGTCGCCGCGGCCGACCCAGGCCAGCGCGATCAACTCGGCCGCTTCGTCGACGTTGAGGTCGTTGATCAGCTCGCGCAGCTCTTCCTCGGTGAGGTCTTCCGCGCTTTCCTCCGCCAGACCGTCATGGTGGTGATTGGCATGTGATTCACCATCGAGCTCGACCTCATGCTCGGCACCGTCGGCATAGTCTTCGTTGACGGCAGCACTCAGTCCCTTTGCCTTGAGAATGAACAGGCGCACGGTGTCCGGGCCGATCGATAGCTCCCATTCCCGCTCACGGCGCTGTTGCACTCTCGGGCACCCCCGCTGATCATTTCCCGAATGATAGCGGATTTGCAGCGCGCGTCACGTCATGTTCTGATCCCTGGCTCCCGCCTTTGACCGAATTCAGGTTAGGCACGGCCGCACAAATAGTTTCGGCGGCTGCGGGTTTCCGGGATGAAAAGTCTGCATCCCGGCGTTAGCTTTTCATTATCGTCATTTTCCCTCAAGATCGTCATTATCCCTCAAGGAGGCTTCGATGCATAAAAGAGTGTTGATCCAGGCGGCTGCGGCGCTTGTGGCGCTGCAGTTCTTTGCGGTTCCGGTGTTTGCGGCCGGCGGCGGTGGCGGTGGTACCGAGACCACCACCCAGTGCAAGAAGGGGCAGGTCTGGGACAAGAAAAAGCAGAAATGCGTCGCGCCGAAGTACGGCATGCTGGACGACGACAACATCTACGATGCTGGTCACGACCTGGCCATGGCCGGGCGTTATGATGAGGCGATCGCCGTGCTCAGCCTTGCCGCCAACAAGCAGGATCCACGCATCCTCAACTATCTCGGCTATTCGCATCGCCATTCCGGCCGTGTCACCGTCGGTCTCGGCTATTACGAGGAAGCGCTCCGCATCAACCCGGATTACACGCTGGTGCGCGAATATCTCGGCGAGGCCCATCTGCAGATCGGCGATCTGGCCGGCGCCCAGGCGCAGCTGGCCGAGATCGAGAAGCGGACGGGCAAAGATTCGCGCGAATACGGCATGCTGGCCGAACAGATCTACCATTTCATGAGAAGCTGACCCCACCCCAACGGCTTCTCTGGGCCGGCTGCGAGCAATCGCAGCCGGTTTTTGTTGTCGCAACTGCAACACGCTGCACATGCCGTGACGGCAATTGCGCAAGTCGGCTCATGATTTTTCAAAAAGCCTGCTTTTTCAGCGTGAAAAACGCGCGAGGATCGCTATATTGGGGAAAATTGCGGTGAAACGGTTCCGTTAGCCCGAGGCTGCCGGACCCGTTTTCTTTTTATACCCATCGACAAGGCTTTCCCCGAAATGCGGGGGTGGCGGCAGGAAAGGTCAGGCATCATGAACAAGGTCCCGATGACAGGCGAGGGGTTCGCGTCATTGAAGGAAGAACTGCGCTGGCGCCAGCAGCAAGAGCGGCCACGTATCATCGAGGCGATCTCCGAAGCGCGCTCGCATGGCGACCTGTCCGAAAATGCCGAATATCATGCCGCCAAAGAGGCGCAGAGCCTCAATGAGGGCCGTGTCAACGAACTGGAAGACTATATTGCTCGGGCCGAGGTGATCGACGTCACCAAGCTTAGCGGCGACAAGGTCAAGTTCGGCGCCACGGTGGTGCTGGTCGACGAGGACACCGAGGAAAAGAAGACCTACCAGATTGTCGGCGACCAGGAAGCGGATGTGAAATCGGGCCGTATTTCGATCTCCTCGCCGATCGCGCGCGCGCTGATCGGCAAGGAAGTCGGCGACGCCATCGAGGTCAACGCCCCCGGCGGCGCCAGGGGTTATGAGATCGTCCAGGTGCAATTTATCTAGCACCTCAGAATTGCTGGAAGGTCCTATGCCGAAGCTTGGAGCTTAAGGGCTAATAGCTTTTCTGCTTCCGGCACCACCTGTGCCGGCATGAGGCGCTCCCCCGCTGCGGCCAGCAACGTTGAGGCATATTGCCCGCGCGGGCCGGTCAAACCCGGCTCGGTCGCCAGGAACACCGCGACCGTCGGCAGGCCGAAGGCGCTGGCGAGGTGGGTCAGACCGGTGTCGGCGCCGATAACCAGCGTCGAGCGGCCAAGGATCGCGGCAATGTCTGCCAGCGGCGATCTCGGCACCACGATCGTTGACGGCACGGCTTTCGAGATCGCCTTGGCCACCGCCTTCTCACGCTCGTTCGACCAGGTGGTGACCGGCGTCATTCCGCTACCAACCAGCAGGCGAGCCGTTTCGATCCAGTCTTCGGCGGGCCATTTCTTGTCCTCGCGGCTGGTGCCGTGCAGCAGGAAGGCCGTCTTGCCGTCAATGCCGGCCAGGCCGCCGGGAGGCGGCACAATCCCGGATGCGAGCGCCGAAAGATCGGGCTCGTAGCCGAGCGCCAGCCCGAACAGCCGGCGCGTGCGTTCGATGGCGTGCAGGTTGCGGGGCACGGCGTATTTGCGCTGGTAAAACAACGTTGCCGAGGGCTCCCGCGCGCTTGCGCGGTCGAAACCTGCGATTGGTGCCGCTGCCTGTTTCGCCACCAGGGCCGATTTCAGCAGCCCCTGCGCATCGATGACGAGGTCGTACTCGCCTGCTTGCAGAGCGCGGCGCAAGCTTGTCGCCTCCCGCCATGTGCCGGCGTTGAACAGATGCTTGCGCCAGCGCCGGATGGCGACGGTATGGATCTTTGCTATCGCCGGATGCAGCGCGACGATGCCGGCAAAGGCCTCTTCGACACACCAGTCGAAGGCGATATCGGGGCGCTTGCGGCGTGCATCTTCGACGGCGGGGAAGGTGTGGATGACGTCGCCCATCGAGGAGGTCTTGACGATCAACACCTTCATGCGGCGGCCGGGAGTTCCAGCAACCTGTCCGCCGCCGCTGCCACTCGGGCAACGTCCAGCGTCTTCAGGCAGTTGAGGTGGCCGAGCGGACAGACCTTCCGGTGGCAGGGCGAACAGGACAGATGCAACCAGATCAGTTCGCGCTGTTCAGCCAACGGCGGCGTGTTTTCCGGCGAGGTCGAACCGTAGACGGCAACGACCGGCGTGCCGACGGCGGCCGCGACATGCATCAGCCCGCTGTCGTTGGACACCGCCAGCCTGGCCGCGGCGATCAGGTCGATGGCGTCCTCCAGCCGCGTCTTTCCTGCCAGATCGACGACACCGGGCGCGAGTGCTGCGATCTCGGCGGTGACGTCGCGATCGTTCTTCGAGCCGAACAACGCGACCTTGAATCCTTTCGCCATCATCTCTCTGGCGAGGCCGGCATAGCTTTCGCTAGGCCAGCGTTTGGCCGGACCGAATTCGGCGCCGGGCATCATGGCGACGAATTTTCCCGGCTGAAGTGCGAAGCGAGCGAGCAGCTCTTTCTGATTGCCGGCGTCGACGGTGAGCCGCGGCGGCCGGAAATGTCCGCCTTGGGCGAGGCCAAAATAGGCCTGCGCGGTGTGCCGTTTGACGGCATCGGGCAGCGGCAAGATGTCGGTCAGCAGGCCATAGCGCATTTCGCGCAAATTGCCGAAACGGCGCGGAATGCGGGCAAAGAACGGGATAAGCGCCGATTTCCAGCTACCCGGCAGGACGTAGGCCATGTCGTAGCGGCCGCGCAGCAGGCGGCCGAAGCGGCGGCGAATGATGAATTCAAGCGCGCCGGGTTGCAGCGGGAAATCGATCTGCTGGCGAATCTCGGGCATGCGCTTGACCAGCGGGGCCGCCCAGGCCGGGGCAAGCACGTCGATGGCGGCGTTGGGATGGAGCTCCTTCAATGCCGAGAACAGGCACTGAGCCATGACCATATCGCCCACCCAGCGTGGGCCGATCACGAGGATCGTTGGGCTTTCAGCCATTCGACATAGTCTCTGACGCCGGTTTCCACGCTGCGGAATTGCCCATTATAGCCGGCTGCGCGCAAGCGGGACATATCAGCCTGGGTAAAACTCTGGTAGCTGCCCTTGAGGTGATCGGGGAATTCGATGAACTCGATCTCGCCCTGGCCCAGCGTATCGATCACGGTCTCGGCAATGGCGCGGAACGGCTGGGCGCGGCCGGTGCCGCAGTTGAAGATGCCGCTCGAGCCGCGCTTCCACAGCCACAGATTGACGTCGGCGACATCGCCGACGTGAATGAAGTCGCGGCTTTGTTCGCCGGGGCCGAAGCCGTCATGGGCGCCGAACAGCTTTGGGTTTTCGCCGCGCCCGACCTGATTGAACAGATGGAAGGCGACCGAGGCCATGGCGCCCTTGTGCGCCTCGCGCGGGCCATAGACGTTGAAGTAGCGCAGGCCCGCGACCTGCGAATGATCGGTGTCGAACACGGTGCGCCTGACATAGTCGTCGAATAGTTTCTTCGAATAGGCGTAGACGTTGAGCGGCCGCTCAAGTGCGGGATCCTCGCGAAACTCCGAACCGCCGCCGTAGACGGAAGCCGAGGAGGCATAGAGGAACGGTATGCGCAGCGAAAGACAGCCATGCAGCAAGCGCTTTGAGAAGGCGTAGTTCACGTCCATCATGAACTTGCCGTTCCATTCCGTGGTGGTCGAGCAGGCGCCCTGGTGGAAGACGGCCTCGACGCGGCCTAGGTCGCCGGCTTCCAAGGTGGCCAAGAATTCGTCCTTGTCGAGATAGTCGGCTATCTGCAAATCGGCCAGGTTGGCGATCTTGTGGCCGTCGGTGAGGTCGTCGACGACGAGGATGTCATAATGGCCTTCGGCATTGAGTGCGGCGACGATGTTGGAGCCGATCATGCCGGCCCCGCCCGTGACGATGATCATGAATGCCTCTGGTTGCTTGCGATTCCGGTCCTTATAAGGGAGGCCAAGCGTACTGTCGATGAAGCACCACGACGCCACAGTGAGACCGCGAAGCGGCCCGCTTTATTCGAGGCCCGCAAGCTAGGGGACAAAAAATGCCGTCGACCGAACTGCTCATTGCGTTTTTCGCCACCACGGCGATCTTTGCCTATATTCCAGGACCGGCGATGCTCTATGCCGCCGCGCAGACCATGGCGCGCGGGCGCTGGTCGGGGCTGACGGCGGCACTTGGCATCCATCTTGGCGGTTATTTCCATGTCTTTGCGGCTGCCGCCGGGCTGTCGGTGCTCTTCCATGCGGTGCCGCCGCTCTACATGGCGGTCAAGCTCATCGGCGCGCTCTATCTGATCTGGCTTGGCGTGTCCTTGTTCCGCAAGCGCGGGGACGGTGACACGGCGCTGCCGGCGATCGAGCGCAAATCGGCGCGCCGGGCATTTTTCGAGAGCATCACCGTCGAAGTGCTCAATCCGAAGACGGCGATCTTCTTCATGGCGTTCCTGCCACAGTTCATCGATGCCTCGGCGGGGTTCCCTGTGTGGCTGCAATTCGTCGTGCTGGGCACCATCGTCAATTTAATGTTCTCTTCGGCAGATATTGTCTGCGTGTTGCTGGCAGGCATGGTGATCGCCCGGCTGAAGCGCTCCAGCCGTGCGCAGCGCATCATGCAGCGGGCGGGCGGGGCGGTGCTGGTCGGACTGGGCGTCCACGTCGCGTTGCAGAAGAGCTGACGGCCGCCCTGACGTTGCGCTGCGCGGATTTGCGGTATATCGGCTTCGCCATGAACGATCCGGCCCGTAAATAGACAATTTTCAGCGTGATTGAGGTCGGCCTTTCCCTCGCATTGCCAGTGACATGATCAAGCACAATCCGCCTTCGCCCGAACCTTTGCACCGCGCCATTGCCCGCTTTGGCGACGTTGCCGTGCTGGTGGTCGGCGACTTCATTCTCGACCGTTTCGTCAACGGCGTCATCGAGCGCATCTCGCCGGAAGCGCCGATCCCGGTGCTGCACGGGCGCGGCGAGACCTCGACGATGGGCGGCGCAGGCAACGTTGTCGCCAACATCGTCTCGCTGGGTGCCAGCGCTATTCCCATATCGGTGATCGGCACCGATGTGGCCGGCGACAATCTGGTGCGGATGCTTGGCGAACTCGGCGCCGACACGGCGGGCCTAGGGCAGGAGCGCGGCCGCATGACGTCGTCGAAGAGCCGCTTCAGCGCGCTCAATCAGCAGGTGCTGCGCTTCGATGAGGAAGAGATCAAGCCGCTCGACGACAAGGAACGGGCGGACCTGGTCCGGCATTTTCGCGCCGCACTCACGCGCGCCGACATCGTCATTCTGTCCGACTATGGCAAGGGCATCTTGCTCGACGGCGTCGCCGCCGACCTGATCGCCATCTGCCGCGAGGCGGGAAAACCGGTGCTGGTCGATCCCAAGGGCCGCGACTATGCGCGCTATGCCGGCGCGACCGCCATCACGCCCAACCGCAAGGAGCTTGGCGAAGCTGTCGGTCGCCCGGTTTTCGCCGACGACGAGATCGTCGCGGCGGCACGCCAGCTGATTTCGGCGCATGGCTTCGAGTTCGTCGTCGCCACCCGCAGCGAAAAGGGCATGAGCGTCGTCGGCGCGGATGAGGCGCGCCACATCGCCACCCAGGCGCGCGAAGTGTTCGACGTTTCGGGCGCCGGCGATACGGTCATCGCGAGCTTCGCGCTGGCTCTGGCCGCGGGCGCCGATCGCGTCATGGCCGCCTCCATCGCCAATGCCGCCGGCGGTGTGGTGGTGGGCAAACGCGGCACCGCGCGGCTGACCGTGGAGGAACTCACCGGCGCGCTGTTCCGCTCGCACGGCCCCACCGCCCACAAGGACGCCATCCTCGATGCCGCATCGGCCGCGCGCATGGTGGCGGCGTGGAAGGACGAGGGCCTGAGCGTCGGCTTCACCAATGGCTGCTTCGATATATTGCATGCCGGCCATGTCAGTCTTCTCCACGCGGCGCGCAGCCAGTGCGACCGGCTGGTGCTCGGCCTCAACAGCGATGCCTCGGTGCGTCGGCTGAAAGGCGCCGGGCGCCCGGTCAACGATCAGCATGATCGTGCCTGCGTGCTCGCCGCCCTGGCCTCGGTCGATGCGGTCGTGGTGTTCGAAGAGGATATGCCGCTGGCGCTGATCGAGGCGCTTCTGCCCGACATTCTGGTCAAGGGCGCCGACTACACGGTCGAGACCGTTGTCGGCGCCGATGTGGTGCAGAAGGCGGGCGGGCGCGTCGTCCTGGTCGACCTTGTCGCCGGCAAGAGCACCACCGGCACGATCGGCAAATTGCGCGCCGGCGGCGGTACCAACTGAGGGATTTCATGTCCGGACTGAATGACTATCTGGTCCGCTCGGCGGCCGCGATCACCGCGACAGTCGAGCGTGACCTGACCGCCGAGATGGAACGTGCTGTGAGTGCGGTCGTCGCCGCGCTTTCCTCGGGCAAGGCGCTGCTGGTCTGCGGCAATGGCGGCTCGGCCAGCGACGCCATCCACATTGCCACCGAACTGGTCGGCCGCTTCCTTAAGGAGCGCAAGGCCTACAATGTGATTGCGCTGCCGGCCAACGCGGGCATGCTGACCGCCTGGGGCAATGACTATGGCTTCGACACCGTGTTTTCGCGCCAGGTCGAAGCGCATGGCGCGGCCGGCGGCGTGCTTCTGGCGATCTCGACCAGCGGCAATTCGCCGAGCATTCTGGCTGCCGCCGAACAGGCGCGCATGATGGGCATGACGGTGGTCAGCCTCACCGGCGACGGCGGCGGCAAACTCAAGCCGCTCACCGACATCCTGCTCAACGTGCCCTCGACCTCGACGCCGATCATCCAGCAGGGACATCTCTGCCTCTACCACTATCTCTGCGAGGTGGTGGAAGACCGTCTGTCGAATGGCTGACATCGGGGCCTACGGCCCATACCCGCTGGCTGAACCCGGCCTGTGGGTCGAGCGGGTGGGTTTGCAGTCCTTTCTCGCTGGGACGCCGGCGCTGTTCTTCGACCGCGACGGCACCATCAATGTCGATACGGGTTATCCCGACGATCCCGCCAAAATGGCGCTGCGCGACGGCATCGTGCCGGTCATCGCGGCGGCCAACCGGGGCAACATCCCGGTGGTCATCGTCACCAACCAGTCCGGCATCGCGCGCGGCTATTTCGGCTGGAAGGAATTTGCCGCGGTCAACGGCCGGGTTCTCAAGCTGCTTGCCGCCGGCGATGCCTTCGTCGACATGGTTCTGGCCTGCGCCTACCACGAGGCGGGCAGCGGGCCACTGGCGGTCGCCGACCATCCAATGCGCAAGCCCAATCCGGGCATGCTGCTACAGGCCCGGCAGCGTCTCGGCCTCGATCTCAAGCGCTCGCTGATAGTCGGCGACAAGGCCGCGGATATGCAGGCCGGACAACGTGCCGGCCTGCCGCGCGGCTGGCTGGTGGATGGCGAGGGAACTAATGAGCCGGGCTTCGAGGTTCTGCCGCTGCGCAACCCCGATGATCTGGAACGGCTTTTGAGAGCTGTCGAGTCGCTCGGATCGAGACTGATTTAGCTTTCCGGATCTGTTGCGACGCAATCTCAATGGGTTAGCTTGAGCGTTTCACCGTTTCGCAGAAACGGCGAGCCGATCCATTTCTTTGCTTTGACGCTATTCCCCAGGAAAGCACCACGCTCTTTTGCGGAAAAACTGCAGAGATCAGACATCATTCAAGCAAGAAATTTGCAGATGTCATTCCATCGAAGAACGAGGGGAATTCATTGAAGAAAGCAATCTCTGTTGCCGTTGTCTTGTTGATATTGGCTGTGCTTTCAGCCGTGGGGTATGTCTGGCAAAAACACGGCGTGTATGGGCTCAATGCACTTCTTCGCCGCGGCGGAAGCTACTGGATCGCCGTTGCACCCGACGATGCGCGTCTCTCGCCTGCCATGCAGCTTGCGTTGAAATCGGAAATTCCTGATGTGACCGCTGGAGCCAGCTCATGGAATGAAACCGAGCCTGGATTCCAGGTCAGAGAAATCCCCGTCATGGCGGGCGACCGTGAAATTGACCGGCTCTATCTCAACCGTTTCGATCCAGCCAAATTCCGTTTCGTTGCCCGTAACGAGCCCAGTGGTGCCAAGGACATCGACCAGTGGGAAGCGGCACTCAATCCACAAGGCACAGGCGGCACCGTTCTGATCGTCAATGGCAGTTATTTCGGACTGAAGGGCGAAGCCGACACGCCCTTTGTCAGCATGGGTGCGAGGCTCGGGCCGGATGAATACGATGCGAAGGCCGGCGCCTGGTTCGTGAATGCCTCCGGCACGCATGTGGTCGATCTCAATTCACGTGACTGGCGCGCAGTCACGGAGAATGCCGAAAACGCTATGGTTTCCTATCCATTGCTTGTCGGTGAGGACGGCCGCAACAATGTACGCGCCAAGAGCAACTGGTTGGCCAACCGCACCTTTATCGCGGAAGATCGTCAGGGCTGGATCATCGTCGGTTCGACCAAGGACGCTTTCTTCTCGCTGGACCGGCTAGCAAACTTCCTGTTGCAGACCGACCTCGATCTCAAGACGGCGCTAAACCTCGATGGCGGGCCTGTTGCCTGCCTCAGCGTCCGCTCCGGGAACTACCGGTTGAAACACTATGCCAAGTGGGAAGCCCAGGTCGCGGATGGCGACGTCTCACTGCTTCAAGCACCGCTAGATGTGCCCTGGGGATTGCCTGTTGTTCTCACGGTGGAGCGCAGGTAGCAGATCCTGCCCTTGGCAGGGTGGGTCAAAGTACTCCCGATTCCGTAGCTGAAACCGGATGGCATATTCAACCTTGGCCGCTCATGTTCACGCAATCTGACCCGGAATACCCTACGATTTCGGCGCCAGAATTCGCTTTCTGGCTCATATTCGTCGTCAACATGATTGTGATCGGCGCGGCGTTCTCGCGTCAAAAAACATTTTCCGTCTCAAATGGTTGCCGCATGTCATCACATTCGTCTGGCTTGCTTGCTCACCTATTTTGCTAGCCTTTTTAGCTTTGCCGGAGATGTCCCCTGGTGAGAGCCCCGGCCCTGGGGACGGCTTCATTCTTTTGCCAGTTGTCGGAGAGGTAGCAGTGTGTCTGTTGGGGTATGTCTTGGTCGGCGTCGCACATGCTTTTTCGAAGTTAATCTCGCTTATCAGGCGCTGAACGCCACCAGCCCTTCGTCCTTGACGCGGCGGATGGTCAGCGCGGTGCGCACCGTGTTGACATTCGGCGCCGAAGCCAGTTCTTCGATGACGAAGGTCTGGAAGGTGCCGAGATCACTCGCCACGCAATGCAGCAGGAAGTCGGATTCGCCCGAGACCATCCAGGCGTCGCGCACGATCGGCCAGCCGCGAGTGCGCTCGGCGAAAGCTTTGAGCTCCGCGTCGGCTTGGTGATGCAGGCCGATCAGGCAGAAGGCGACGACATCCATGCCGAGCGCCGGCGCGTTGAGCAAGGCGCGATAGCCTCTGATGATGCCGGTTTCCTCCAGCCGCCGGACACGGCGCAGGCAGGGCGGGGCGGAAATGCCGACACGGCTCGACAGTTCGACATTGGTCATGCGCCCGTCGGCCTGAAGCTCGCGCAGAATCTTCCAGTCGATGGCATCGAGGTCGGCTTTCAGGGGCATGGCGGTCTCGGCTTAGCGCAAGAATCTTTCGCGCTCTCGTCCTTAAACGACTTTTGTGTCGATGCCAGCCCTTTGGTCGGGCGATTTCGCAACCGTAACGAAAGCGGCCATTGCGCGAATAAGCCTGTAGGCCGAAGCTTTCCGGGGACGACGGCCTGATCGTCTTGCTGGTGTGGTTGGCAACCCTTACATTACCAGCAACATTTCACGTCGTTTTCCAAGGCACACTCGATTGTCTGCCCCGCAGAGGCTTTAGATGACCACCAAGCACGCGCCTGTCCTTATCATCGGTTCCGGCCCGGCCGGCTATACCGCCGCAGTCTACGCCGCGCGCGCCATGCTCAAGCCGATGCTCGTAGCAGGCTTGCAGCAGGGCGGGCAGCTGATGATCACCACCGATGTCGAAAACTATCCGGGCTTCGCCGATCCGATCCAGGGCCCGTGGCTGATGGAGCAGATGCTGAAGCAGGCCGAGCATGTCGGCACTGACATCGTCAACGACATCATCACCGAGGTTGACCTCAATGTGCGGCCGTTCCGCGCCACGGGCGATTCCGGCACCACCTACACGGCCGACGCGCTGATCATTGCCACCGGCGCGCAGGCGAAATGGCTGGGCATCCCCACCGAACAGACCTTCATGGGCTTCGGCGTGTCGGCCTGCGCCACCTGCGATGGTTTTTTCTATCGCGGCAAGGATGTCGCTGTCATCGGCGGCGGCAATTCGGCGGTGGAGGAGGCGCTCTATCTCTCCAATCTGGCGAAGAGCGTGACCGTCATCCACCGGCGCAACGATTTCCGCGCCGAGCGCATCCTGCGTGAGCGGCTGTTGAAAAAGGACAATGTCCGAGTCATCTGGGACACGATCGTCGACGAGATCACCGGCCGGCCCGGCAAGACGCCGCTGCCGCCTTCGGTCGAAGGGCTGAAGCTCAGAAATGCGGTGACCGGCGAGGTCACCCATCTCCAGGTGGACGGCGTGTTCGTGGCGATCGGCCATGCGCCGGCGGTGGAATTGTTTGTCGGCAAGCTGAAGCAGAAGCCGAACGGCTATCTGTGGACGGCGCCAAATTCGACCCGCACCGATGTGCCCGGCGTGTTCGCCGCCGGTGACGTAACCGACGACATCTACCGTCAGGCGGTGACCGCCGCCGGGCTCGGCTGCATGGCCGCGCTCGAGGCGGAAAAATACCTGGCCGGCATCGAGGTGCACCGCGAAGCGGCGGAATAAAATCTATCAAGACGGCGTCGCAAGCCGTTCAAAAGCCTGATTTTTCATTCAGACGCCAAGAACAGAACGAGGGGAATTCAATGGCGTTGGACTGGGACAAGCTTCGCGTGTTTCACGCAGCGGCGGAGGCTGGGTCGTTTACCCATGCCGCCGAGACTTTGCACCTGTCGCAATCGGCGATTTCACGCCAGGTCAGCGCGCTCGAGCATGACGTCGGGGTGCCGCTGTTCAATCGCCATGCCCGCGGCCTAGTGCTGACCGAGCAGGGCGAAATGCTGTTCCGCACGGCGCATGACGTGCTGATGAAGCTGGAGACCATCAAGTCGAAGCTGACCGAGGCAAAGGACCGTCCCTCAGGCGTGCTCAGGGTGACGACGACAGTCGGGCTTGGCGCCGGTTGGCTGACCGAACGGGTGCAGGAGTTCATCGAGCTCTATCCCGAAATCAGCCTGCAGTTGATCCTCGCCAATGAGGAACTCGACCTCACCATGCGCCAGGCGGATTGCGCGATCCGTCTGCGCCAGCCGCAGCAGCCGGACCTGATCCAGCGCCGCCTGTTCACTGTGCATTTCCACCTCTATGCCTCGCCGTCCTATGTCGGCAAGCACGGCAAGCCGACCTCGGTCGCCGATCTGAAGAACCATCGCATCGTCACTTTCGGTGTGCCGGTGCCGTCGCATCTGTCGGAGCTGAACTGGCTGGAAACGATCGGCGATTTCGACGGTGGGCAAAGGGTGCCGACGCTGCAGATCAACGACATCTTGTCGATCAAGCGCGCCGTGCAGGGCGGCGCCGGCATCGCCATGCTGCCCGATTACGTGATCTCCAAGGAATCGGATCTGGTGCAGCTTTTGCCGGAGACCGAGGTGCCGTCCTTCGACACCTATTTCGCCTATCCCGATGCAATGAAGAACCAGGCCAAGCTGCACGTCTTCCGCGACTTCATCATCGCCAAAGCGCGCAGCTGGTCATTTTAAACATGCCCTTGGGAGGTGCTGGTCACCCCCGCCAAGGCGTCAGCCGTGGCAGCCAGCCGGGAACATTGCGGCGGTAGGTCTCGTATTCGCCACCGTAGCGGCGGGCGAGAGTCGGCTCCTCATAGAACCTGACGAAAGAGCCCATGACGATCGCGCCGATGGCGGCATAGGCAGCGACGCTCCAGCTTGAAAACAGCAACGCCTGGCCGAGGATGATCGACAGCACGGCGACGTACATCGGGTTGCGGACATGGCGGTAGACGCCGCCGATCACCAGTCTCTCGGTGGGCGCGACAGGCGCCGGCGTGCCGAGGCCTTCGAGCGCGAAGCGGGCAAAGGACTGGACGAGCAGGGCGATGGCCGCGACAATCAGGATGGAGCCGGCCGGCACGAAGCCGGGCACCGTCGACAGCGGCAGACGGTAGCGGTCCGTGAGCAGCCAGGGCACCAGCCCGGCGACGACACAAGGTGCGGCGATGAAGAAGACCGCGCTGCCGGCGATCGCCTGGGGTGTCCGCATGTCAGGTCTCCCTTCTTCCGGCCGACCCTTCCCATCCCGCTGCCGCAAAAATAAACGCCTGGTGCCCGATTCAACGTCATTCGGCTTTTTGCCCGCGAGCGCGAGAATCAGCCCGACTTGCGGTTCTGCGAAGGCAACAGCATGGTCGCGCCATTCATTTGGCAACTTTTCGTGGTCCTATGGCCCCTAGACATGGGTTAGACCACAGCCTGTACCTTTTTGCATGCGTGTGTTGCAAAATAGATGCTTGTTTCTTGGGCATGAACAGCACATATATAGATCATCTCCTGGGTGCGTTCTCCTCCCATTAGCGCCCTCGAGTGTTCCCCTCTGGAGGTTAGCCTTAACAGGCACTTCCAATCAAACTCAGCCGGATCTTCATTGATCCGGCTTTTTTGTTTCCGGGCCTGCCGTAGCCAGCGAAAAATCGAGCAAAATCGCCGCGTAACAGTGACATGTAACCTCAGGTAACATGCCGCAGGCGTGATTCATCGTTTAAGCAGATCATAGGACGCGGTGTGGTTCGACCGGGAGATGGGGGCATCACTCGGAAGATCCGGGCTCAGGCGGCTACCGCGTCCGAACCTATTCGTCTGTCAGTGCCGTATGGCGCGGCGGATACGTGCGGCGGACCTGCCGTTTTCCTCCCAAGAAGACGGTCCGCAATAAGAGCGGCGTCCGGATCATCCGGGCGCCGTTTTTTGTGCGGATCATCCTTCGGCCTGTCAGGCAGCCTTGCCGTTGGCGTTCATCGCCTCGTCGGCCAACCGTCCGGTCAGCTCGGCCATGTGATCGAAGGCGCAACGATAGCTGGCGACGCCGGAGGTCGCCGAGCGCAGTTCGATGATCAGGTCGCCGATCTCGGCCTGCGGCATGGTCGCCTCCACGACATCCCATCCCGGCCAGTCAGGCCGCGCGTCGTAGCCAAGGATCTGACCGCGCCGTTGCGGGATCAGCGCGATGATCTTCGAAGTGGCTTCGTACGGCGTGACGATCTCGACCTTCATGACCGGCTCGAGCAGCACCGGCGAGCAGGCCGCCATGCCTTCCTTCATGGCCAGCTTGGCCGCCATCTGGAAAGCCATGTCGGAGGAATCGACGGCGTGGTAGGAGCCGTCGGAGAGGTTGACGGCGACATCGACCACAGGGAAGCCGAGCGGGCCGGATTTCAGATAATCGCGCACGCCGGTTTCGACCGACTGGATGTAGGTCTTGGGCACGACGCCGCCGGTGATGGTGTCCGAGAACTGAAAGCCGGAGCCGCGCGGCAGCGGCTTGATCTCGATCACCACATCGCCGAACTGGCCATGGCCGCCGGACTGCTTCTTGTGGCGGCCGCGCTGCTGCACCGTCTTTCGGATCGTCTCGCGATAGGGGACGGCAGGCGCATGGCCTTCGACCGGAATCTGATTCTTGCCTTCCAGCCGCTCGCGCACGACCCGCAGATGCATCTCGCCATGGCCGGACAGCACGGTCTCGGCCGAGTCCTGATTGTGGCGCAAGGTGAGCGAGGGATCTTCCTCGGCCAGGCGCTGGATGGCCGCCGACATTTTGACCTCGTCCTTGCGCTCCTTCGGCCGCAGGGCAAAGGCAAAGACCGGCTGCGGCGGCGTCAGCGTGACCAGCGGCTTGATACCGCCCTTCGTGGAGCTCAACGTCTGGCCGGTCTTGACCTCGTCCAGCTTGCCCAACGCCACCGTGTCGCCGGCCTTGGCAGCGGTGAGCTTGGACTGGTCCTTTCCGAGCATCTTGTAGATGCCGGAGACCTTCGCCGTCTCGCCATTCGACAAATAGAGTTCGGCTGCATCGGCGATCTGGCCGGAGAGTACGCGCGACACGGACAGCTTGCCGCCATGCGCGGTGTGGATGGTCTTCATCACCTGGACCACGGTGTGATTGCCGTCGGGGACGCCGAGCCGTTTGCGCGTCGCCTCGACATCCGGTGCGTCATGGCGGATCGCCTTCAAAAGGCGCAGCACGCCGTTGCCTTTTTCGGCGGTGCCGATCAGCACCGGCGTTATGGCGCCGGCGCGCAGGTCGGCGGACAGATCGTCGAAGACCGCGTCTTTCGGCGGCTCGATCTCCTCCAGCAACTGCTCCATCAACTGGTCGTCATGGTCGGCAAGCGTCTCCAGCATGGAGAAGCGAGCCTCCAGTTCGCGCGCCTTGTCGTCAGTTGGAATTTCGGCAACCTGGCTTTCGGCATATTCGCGGTAGATGTAGGCGCGCTCCAGCGCCAGGTCGATCGAACCGATCACCACATTGTCCTTGCGCAGCGGAATCTGGCGCAGCAACAGCGGCGCCGCGCTCGTCGGCTGCAGCATCTTCAGCGTATCGCGTACGCCGGCGATTGCCTTGTCGACCTTGTTGAGGAACAGGATGCGCGGCACGCCGAGATCGTCGAGCTTGCGCATGATGAGCTGCAAGGCTGGGATCTTCTTCTCGTCGGCCTCGGCGACGACCACCGCGAGATCGCAGGCTGCCAGCACCGGCTCGGCCTCGAAGGAGAATTCGATCGATCCGGGACAGTCGACGAAGGTGATCTGCTCGCCCATGAATTCGGTGGTGGCAAAGGTCGCCTCGACGCTCATGGCGTGCGCCCGCGCCTCGGGCGAATGATCGGAAACGGTGCTTCCCGATGAAACGGGATTTTGGCGGGGGATGGCGCCCGTACGGGCGAGGATGGCTTCGAGAAGTGTCGTCTTACCGCTTGCAAAGGGACCGACTATGGCAATGCATTTCGGTCCCGTGCGTCGTCCTCCGGCGCGAGTACCCATGGCTGACCTCCACTCAGGCGTTGCCCTTGGAGTGCGATCAGCAAAAGTGGAAACGGTTTTGCGCCGATCGCACCCTGTCGTGAGCGGCGGCCGGCCTGTTCGACCGTCGCGGGCGGGGTTGTTTTCATTTAGCCACCTGCCCAACCCATCGTCCCACGGGTTAGCCGGGAGGGCAAGGAAAATAGAAATCGCGCCGCCGTCAGGCGGCCGAGGCAAGACCCGGGGATCAGAACCGTCGGGCGATTTCAGCTTGCCTGAGTGCGGCGCGTGGGCGTGGCGGCTGCACTCTGCTTCACCACCATCTCGGCGTAGCGCGACAGCAACGGGTTGAACAGGTCCGGACGTTCCCAGAAGGGCGCATGGCCGGCGCCTGGTATGACATGGCACTGTTCCCACAGCGAGCTGTAGGCGACGGTCTCGAAATAGCTTAGCCGCACCAGCGGATCATGCTCGCCATTGATCACCGCGACGGGGAACGGAGCGTGCTCGACCACCTGTTTCTGGTCGGCGCCCTTGCCCGCAAACATGGAGCGCGCCACGCCGGCGCGAAGCCGACCGTCGGTGCGCCTGATGGCTTCGCGGAAAGACGGACTGGCGGTGTCGCCGTAGCACAGAGCCTCAAAACGCTCGATGTCGCGTTCGGAGTAGACCTTCTTGGAGGCGAGCAGCATGTCCCAGTTGGCGTGAAAGCCGCGCAGCATGCCAAGCGGCCCTCGCGACACCGGCGGCGCTCCGGTCAGCACCAGGCCGCTGACCGCATGGTGAAAGCTGGCCAGTTCGACCGCCACATGGCCGCCGAGCGACCAGCCGAAGATGATGGCGTGGCCGATGCCCAAAGCGTCGAGAAGCCGGGCTGTGGTCTGGGCAAGGCCGGTAATCGTATAGGCGGTCGCCGGGTCGCGGGCATCGGAGGACTCGCCGTGGCCGGGAAGGTCGAAGGCGATCAGCCGATGGCCGTCGGCAAGCGGGCTATCGAACTGACGGGCAAACACGGCGCGCGAACTGCCCGAGCCATGGATCATGACGATGGGCATGCCGGACCCAGACGACTGGCTGAGGCGCAAGTCGGCCTGCGGCGTGCGGATGGTGCGGTGAGTGATGCTCATGCTGGATTAGACCTTGAGATTTGCCTGACCGCCAACATCGCATCGCTGGCTCTATATGTTCTTTAAACATGTGGTTAAGAAACGATTTCTAAAGAGATAGCCGGCACGAACCTCCGGCTCCATGGCAACCACCCGCGGAATCCCGACAATGGAACCAGTCCTCGATCTTCTTGTCTCGATCTGCAGCATCGCGACGCTTGGCCAGTATGTCTGGTCGATGCGGGCGCATTTCCAATCGCAGGCGATGTCTCCAGGCGCCATGGTGATTTCGGCGGCGGTCATCGCCACGGCGCTGTTCTTTCTCGCCATCCTTTGGATCCAATCGCAGCCGGGTTCGGCAAAGCTCACCGGACTTGCCGTCGAACTGGCGAGCTCTGCCCTGTTCTGGTGGGCGATTGTCACGTCGCGCAAGGCGCGGTTGCGCTTCGCCTTCGCACCCGACGATCCGCACAGCCTGCTGACCGACGGCCCCTACGGCCATGTCCGCCACCCCTTCTATACGTCCTACATCGTCTTCTGGATCGGGTGGGGGATCGCGATCTGGTCGGTCTGGGCGGTGGTGCCGGTCGCCGGGATCGCTATCCTCTATGTGTTTGCGGCGCTGGACGAAGAGAAGAAATTTTCGCGCACGCCGCTGGCCGGAGCCTACGCGGACTATCGCGTACGTGCCGGCCTGTTCTGGCCCCGGCTGGGGTGGTAGCCGGCACCGGGGCAGGGTAGGTTCTGCCAAACTTAGGGGTCACCAGAGATGAAGATCATTGCCTGCGGCAGCGTGCCGACCCTCATCGCACCGGAGAAGTATTTCACTGGCCGCGTGCTGCAGACGCCCATCATCGAGAAGGAAGCGCCGGCGCGGCTGCGGGCCACGCTGGTCAGCTTCGAGCCTGGCGCGCGTACCCACTGGCACACGCATCCGCTCGGCCAAACGCTCTATGTCACGTCGGGCGCCGGCCTTGCGCAGACATGGGGCGGGCCGATCCAGCAGATCAAGGCGGGCGACGTGATCTCGTTCGAGCCGGGCGAGAAGCACTGGCACGGCGCGGGTCCAAAGACGACAATGACCCACGTCGCCATGCAGGAAGCGCTGGACGGCGTCCACGCAGATTGGATGGAAGCGGTCACCAGCGAGCAGTATGGCGGCTGAGGTCTGCTCCTGACAAAAACCCGGCTCGAAGCCGGGTTTCATGTCTCGGTGCCGCCAGTTCAGGTCAGCGATGCCGTGAACCGCTGGATGCGGGTGCAGGCTTCCTCCAGCAGCGTCTCCGACGTGGCGTAGGAGATCCGGAAGTTGGGGCCGAGGCCGAAGGCCGAGCCGAACACCACTGCGACACCCTCGCCTTCGAGCAATTCGGAGCAGAAAGTCTCGTCGGTGTCGATTATCTTGCCGGCTTTGGTCTTCTTGCCAATCAGCTGGGCACAGGACGGGTAGACATAGAAGGCGCCTTCCGGCGACGGGCAGGTTATGCCGCGCGCCTGGTTGAGCATCGACACGACGAGGTCGCGACGGCCCTGAAAGATCGCCTTGTTCCTGGCGACGAAATCCTGCGGGCCGTTGAGCGCCTCGACCGAGGCCCATTGCGCGATGGTGCAGGCGCCCGAGGTCTGCTGGCCCTGGATCATGTCCATCGCCTTGATCAGCTGGACGGGACCCGCGGCATAGCCGATGCGCCAGCCGGTCATGGCGTAGGCTTTCGAGACGCCGTTCATGGTCAGCGTGCGCTCGTAGAGTTTCGGCTCGACCTCGGCGATCGTCCTGAAGACGAAGTCGCCATAGGTCAGGTGTTCGTACATGTCGTCGGTCAGTGTCCAGACATGCAGATGCTTCAAGAGCACGTCGGCCAGCGCGCGCAGCTCGGCTTCCGTGTATGCGGCGCCGGACGGGTTCGACGGCGAGTTCATCAACAGCCATTTGGTCTTCGGCGTGATCGCCTTTTCCAGCACGGCGGGAGTCAGCTTGAAACCATTGTCGATCGAAGTATCGGCGAACACCGAGGTGCCGCCGCAGATCGCCACCATTTCGGGATAGCTGACCCAATAGGGGCGGGGGATGATGACCTCGTCGCCTGGGTTCAGCGTCGCCATGAAGGCGTTGAACAGGATCTGCTTGCCGCCGGTGCCGACAATGGTCTGCTCGGGCTTGTAGTCGAGATTGTTCTCGCGCTTGAATTTTTTCGCGATCGCCTCGCGCAGCGGCGCGATGCCCGAAACCGGCGGGTACTTGGTCTCGCCGCGGCGGATCGCCTCGATCGCCGCATTCTTGATGTTGTCGGGCGTGTCGAAATCCGGTTCGCCGGCGCCGAGGCCGATAATGTCGCGGCCGGCATTTTTCAGCTCGCGGGCTTTCTGCGTCACCGCGATGGTGGCGGAAGGCTTTACGCGGGCAAGGGCGTCGGCAAGAAAGGCCATGGCCAGATATCTCCAGAGGGGTCGGCGCAACCGCAAACAGCTGCGGCGCCTCTCATGTCGCATCGACCCGGCAAGTGCAAGCATTGTCGGATGAGCCAGGGTCAAGGACCCGTGGAGATCGGCTTTTTGGAGCGCGTGCATGACGGTTTCACTCTGCGTTGCGGGCTCTGCAATCGACGCCTATCCCCGGCAAGACTAAATTCATCAACGGCCGCTAAAACCTTTGACGGCAGGATCGCCAGCCATTTCGCCTGTCTCGCGGAGCGAGGGACCCTTGTCGCGCAGCACCGGGCTTGCCCACATCATCCGTCACGATGACGGCACCGCTTCAGGTGTCTGGGGTCCCTACACGCTGCAGAGCGCCTTTCAGCCGATCTTCGCCTTCAAGGAGAGCAAGCTCTCGATCGCAGCGTTCGAGGGGCTGATCCGGCCGTTTCGTGACGGCGAGCCGCAATCGCCGATGAACTTCTTCCGCACCTGTCCGGCCGGCGACCGCCTGCATATCGAGGCGCTGACGCGCACGCTGCATTTGCTCAATGCCGGCGCCTGCCTGCCGCAAGAGGCTTCGATCTTCGTCAATTTCGATCCGTCGGTGTTTACCGAGCGCTCCATCGCCGATAACGCGCTGCGCGACATGCGGCTGGTGCTGCACGAAGCCGGGATCGATCCGCGCCGCATCGTGTGCGAGGTGACCGAGCAGAAGTCGGCGTCGCAGGAAACGCTCTACAGCTTTGTCGAGGCGCTGCGGGCCAATGGCTTTCGCATTGCCGTCGACGATTACGGCGCCGATGAATCCGACATCAACCGCATCAAGGAGCTCAAGCCCGACATCGTCAAATTCGATGCGCACTGGATCACGCAGCTCATGGAATCCGGCGCCGGCTTTGCCCTGCTGACTGCCATGGTGACGAACTTCGAACTACAGGGCATCCGCACGGTGTTCGAAGGCATCGAGGAAGGCTGGCAGCTTGAATTGGCCGAGAAATCCGGCGCATCGATGGTGCAGGGCTTCGTGCTGGCGAAGCCGGAACTGGCGCCGACCAGCTTTCGCGCTTTCGGCAAGGATGGGCAGCCATCTGTCGCGGCGGCCGAGCCTGGCAAGACGCCTGCCGGCCCGACTGCAGCGCCTCCGGCGCGGCCGGGCAGGGTGTTCGGGCGCAGGACCGGGCCATGACCGGGCAGCGCGAGAGGCGTCGCGATATCGGCGAAGCGATCTTTGCCGACGAGGTCGGCATCGAATACGGCGTCTACGGCGCGTTCCGGCTGAAGAGCGCCTACCAGCCGATCTTTGCGCCACGCGGTGGCGCGTTGGCCGCGGTTGCCGTCGAGGCGCTGATCGAACCGCAGCGCGCCTCCATGCCGGTTGCACCGGCCATGTTCTTCGACAGTGTTGCGCCGGGCGACCGCCTGTTTGTCGAGACGATGTGCCGGATGCTGCATCTGAAAAACTTCCGCAACATCGGCGTCGACGGGCTCGACCTGTTCTTCAATTACAATCCGATGATCAACGATCATCTCGGGCGGGCGCTGGCCGAGATCCGGCTGATGACGCGGCATCTCGGCGATCTCGACCTGCATGCCGCCATGCTGGTCTGCGAGATCACCGAACAGGCGGCCGACGATAATGTGCTGGCCCCGCTGGTGCGAGAGATGCGGCGCCACGGCATCCGCATCGCCATCGACGATTTCGGCACCGGCCACTCGACCGCGGAGCGGATGAGCCTGCTCCAGCCGGATATCGTGAAGATCGACGGCGGCTGGTTCGCCGAATTCTGCCGCCACGCTGCCGCCGAGCGCTTCTTCCGGCCGCTCGTCTCGTCGCTGCACGATCGCGGCGCCAAGGTGCTGGTGGAAGGCATCGAGCAATCCGTGCATCTGCGCGTCGCGCTGGATGGCGGCGTCGACCTGCTACAGGGGTTCCATCTCGGCCGCCCGGCGCTGGCCGGCACGATCTTCAACCGGGAGCCGCTGTCGATCGAGGCGCTGCTTGGCGCCGACAACAAGGTGGTGCCGCTGCATCTGCGGCGCTGATTTGTGCTCGCGCTTGCCGCCGCTTCGCGGCTCGTTCCGGACCGGACGCCAACGGGCGCGATGCCCGGTTGGGCTTGCGGCCTTCGGCCGTAGCGCGCATTCAAAGAGGGCGAACTCGGCCCGCGTGAAGTTCAGCCAAAGCCTGCTCGGCAAACTTATCCAGCCGGCCAGCCTTGGCGTCCGCCTCGATCTGCATATCCCACACCTCTGCCTGATACGCTGCGAACCATTTGGTAAAGGCCTTTAGTTCTTTGGTGTTCAGGGCTGCGATGGATCTTTCAATCTGTTCGAGCTTGGTCATGGGGCGATACTAGCATGGCCATCGTCCAATTCCAGACAAACAAAAAGGCGGGATAAATCCCGCCTTCCCATTTTCGCTAGCCTGATCGGAGCTTTAAGTCCGGGCCGGCAGCTATCTGCTGATCCAGCTTGTCGGGTCTTTCCGCTCCAGCGCGCTTCTCGCGCGACCGTCAGTACATCCGTGACTTGCCGCGCGCCCCGAACTCTCGTCCGGCGCGCGCTATCGCAAAATCAGGCTGCCTTGCTCAGAGAACCAGCGGACGACTTGCCTGTGCGGCGGTCCTGCTCGATCTCGAAGTTGATTTTCTGGCCTTCGACCAGGGTCGACAGTCCAGCGCGCTCGACAGCGGAGATGTGAACGAAAACGTCCGCACCGCCCGAATCAGGCTGAATGAAGCCGAAGCCCTTGGTGGCATTGAACCACTTGACCGTACCAGTTGCCATATGAATAGTCCTCGCATTTGCTTTGGTTTGACCGAACCGAGGTTCAGCCGGTTTGTATCGAGATTTTGGAGATAGACGTCAGCAAACGCGAAGATCGCGAGGCCCGGATCGATCGGCCGAAATATCAATGGAGCTGATATAGGCGGGTTTCGCACCAAAAACAAGATGGCTCGAAAAATGGCGTTGCGGTGGCGCCGCCCAAAGGCCGCCCCAATCGCATGAAAGCGTCCAGCAATCGGGAAGATCGGGACGCCCGACGGCGTTAGTCCGGTTTTGGGAGACTGTCATGAAAACGGTTGTGAAAACCATTCTGCTTGCTGCCTGCCTGACGCTGGCGGCCGCCGAGGCGCAGGCGATCTCGCGCTACGACCCCACTCGTATGAGCTGCGACAGGGTGCAAGGCACGATCGCGCGCCAGGGCGCGGTCATCCTGCGCTATCAGTCCAGGCGTGTGCCGGGGCTGCCGCTCTTCGACCGCTATGTGCAGAGCCAGCAATTCTGCAATGTCGGCGAGATCAGAAAGCGCGCCTATGTACCGAGCGCCGATACCGAATCCTGCCCGGTCTATCTCTGCAAGCGGATCGAGAACGACCATTTTCACCGCCGCTTCCTGCGCCGTCATTAGGCATATTGATATTCAGGTGAGGCCGGCCTGCGAACGATGGTCTTCTGCGCGTCCGGTGCCCACGTACATTAAGCACGCTCCGCTCCGGTTCTCGAAGACCATAGTTCTCGGTGCGGCCTGACCTGAATCTCAACATACCCAGCCGGCATACCATTCAAGCTCTTAGAACCCGAACGAGACCTGCGCCGCCGGCGGCGGGCCGACGCGCACGCCTTCCATGGCCAGCATCTTTTCCTTGGTGGCCGAGCCGCCGGGCGCCGAGAAGCCGCCGATCTTGCCGCCCGCGGCTAGAATCCGATGGCAGGGGATGACCAGCGGCACCGGGTTGGCGCCCAGCGCTGCCCCGGTTTCGCGCGGCAGGCCGGCTTGGCCGGCGCGCTTGGCCAGTTCGCCATACGTGGTGGTTTCGCCGTAATGCAGTTTTCGCGCCGCGTCGTAGATGGCGAGACGGAAGTCGTCGACGCCGTCGAGATCGACCGGCACGCCGGAGAAATCGACGTCCTCGCCTGTGGCATACGCCTTGATCGAGGCGATCAGCTCGACCACCCATTGCGGCTGCCCAGTGTTCGCAGTGGTATTGGCGGCAACACCGGCATGCCGCATCAGCCGGCGCTCCACTGCTTCGCGGCTCCTTTCGGGCAGGCAGAGCCGGATCAGGCCCTTTTCGCTCCAGGCGATGCCCATGAAGCCGATCACTGTTTCTAACACTGCGTGGCCGGCTGTGATCGAAGATGCCGTTTCCATGATGCGCTCCTTTCCGCAAAGCGGCGAAAACCGGGATACCAACCGGTACATATGCAGAACAATATGGCATCTGATCCCGGCTCTCGCCACCCGAAAACCACCAGATGGTCCCGATTGCCCACCAGGAATCGCTGGTGTAAGGACTTCTTAACAACCGACAAATCGGACCCGCGCGGCTTGCCAGCAAAGTTCAACCTTATCGCAATCTCTGTGATCGTCGGCGCAGCTGCCCTCAGCGGCTGCCAATCGACCTCGCAAATGAAGGCTACGCCTGCGCTGACCGAAACCGCGACCGCTGCCGGCAGCGATGCCGGCTTCACCGTGCCGCTGCCTGATACGGTTTCGGTGCTGCCGCAATCCTCGGGCATAACACCCGTCCAGGCGGCCGAAGCAACTCCCGCCACACCAGCACTTGCCGCCGCCCCGCAGCCGGCTGCCGCGACCGCGGCCTTTGCCGGCGCGACGCCCACGGCCCCGGCCCTGCCTGCGGTGATGGCCGCCAACGCTTGGCAGGCGCCTGCGCCTGCCAAGGCCGGACAGCCGGTCGCGGCGCAATATACGACCGCCAGCCTTGTCATGCCGGCGACCGCCAAGGGCGGCCAGAACGCCATGCCCGGCGTGCAGCAGGTAGCCTATGTCGTGCCGCAGAACCCTGCTTTCCTGGGCCAGTTCCCCGCCGCGCCCCTCGGTCTCCCGGAAGAAGAGCATGCGACCGGCATGCGCGGCGACGTCGACCGGCTGATCCAGAAATACGCTGCTCTCTACGAGGTGCCGGTCGATCTGGTGCGCCACGTCGTCAACCGCGAAAGCACCTACAATCCCAAGGCTTACAATAACGGCCATTGGGGGCTGATGCAGATCAAGCACGCGACGGCGCGCGGCATGGGCTATGACGGGCCGGCCAAGGGCCTGTTCGACGCCGAGACCAATCTGAAATACGCGGTCAAATATCTGCGTGGCGCCTGGCTGGTGGCGGGTGGCAACGCCAAGAAGGCCGATTGGCTCTACCAGACCGGCTATTATTTCGACGCCAAGCGCAAAGGCCTGCTCGAGGCCACCGGCCTCGGTGTCGACCGCAAGCGCCGCCGGCTGCAGCCCGACGCCTGAGCGCGATGCCTGAACCGCGCCCGCCGGCTCCAAACGACATCCGGCTGCGCAAGATCCTCGACGAGACGCTCGTTGCACCGCACTGGCCGGCCGGCTTTGCCATGCGCTGCTTCGAACATGGTGACGCGCAGCCCTTGCATGCGCTTTTGACCGAGGTGTTCGACGACGGCACCGACGGCCCGTTCGACGAATGGTGGCCGCGCATATCCAGCGATGCCGAATTGGACCCGGCGCTGTGTTTCCTGGTCATCGACGCCAAGGGACGGCTGGCGGCGGCAGCGCTGTGCTGGACGAGGGCCTTCGTCAAGGACCTCGCGGTCCATCCCGAAGCGCGCGGCAAAGGAATTGGCGAAGCGCTAATGTGGCAGGCTTTCAACGCCTTTCGCGATCGGGGCGCGGCCCATGTCGACCTCAAGACCAACACGGTCGAGAACGCCGCCGCGCTCAGGCTCTACGAGCGGTTGGGAATGATGCCTGTCGCCTGGGAAGGGTAAGGGCTTTTTTCTTGCCGCAATTCCCTGGGGAAAACGCTACCCGCTTTTCCCGGGAAAACCGGTTCCCACCTTTCCTGGAATTGCTCGAGCGCTGTTGAAAACCTCCGGATTGTGAACTGCTTCACATTGGCCGCCGCAACCGGATGCTACCTCACCATCCATGCCTTTCGACCGATGGCGGATCGACGACTGGCAGATGTGGAGGGGCTGCACCGGCATGTGTTCAGCCGCTCCTTGGCGGGTCCCAGGCGGGGGTTTGGGGCCCGCCAGTCGTTTTACGGCAGCCCTCAGATATCGGGCGCATTGCCGATCTTCTTTTTGAGCTCAAGCGCCCAGGCGCGGCCCTCGTCGCCGCCCCACAACAGCCAGGCGATATGGCCGGCCGATGGATTGTCTTCATTGCCGTAATTCTTGCCGCGCTTGTCGACCTCGTGGCGGGCGAAGTAGCTGACCATGCGGCGGATAGTGGATGGCGCCAGCTTTTCGCGGTTCTTGAGTTCCGTCGCCCGCGCCACGCCGATCTCGGTGCCGCCCCGGCCGAATTCTCTTCGCAGCCTCAACCCCTTGGCGGCATTGTCGGCCACCACTTGCGGGCAGCGCAGATCGATCTCTTCATCCTCTTGCATGTGTCTCCCCAGCTCCGGAAATCTAACCTGCAGACGCAATACAGGGAAGTGCAACCGGCTCCCAATGCAGCGCCGTCCATTAGGATCAGCGCGCCATCGGCATCTGCGAGATCCTGTGGAACCTTATGGATTTCACGCCTGAGGGTCGACCGAACTGGAACGAACAGCTGCAATATGGCGAGGCGTGCTGTCCTGAGGTTTGTCCGCCAGGGGCTCGGGACGGCTCTTCGGCAGATGGTCGCTGACGAATAGTTCTCCGGACGCAACCCTGCCGCCAATGCCGCGTTTGATTAGCCGAGGGAAATTTTCAAATCGGAGACCTCAGATGAAAACGCTTCTCACCATTGCCGCCGTCGCCTTGTTCGCCGGTGCCCCTGCCGCCTTTGCGGCCAACTCGACTGCGGTCGCGCCTGCCTTGGCCGCCAGCAAGGTCGATACCCCAACCTTCGTCAAGACCGTGCCTAGCTCCAACGAATTCGAAATCCAGTCGAGCAAGCTCGCGGAGGAGAAATCCAAGGCGGCTGACGTGAAGAAATTCGCCAAGCAGATGGTCAAGGACCACACCAAAGCCGGCAAGGAGTTCAAGGCGGCGCTGAGCCAGGGCCAGACCACCGGTTCGACCAAAGCCGCGGGACCGGCCCTGCAGCCGAAGGAGCAGGCAATGCTCGACGAGTTGAAGAGCGCAAGCGGCAAGGATTTTGACGCCAAGTACATCCAGATGCAGACGGACGCGCACAAGGAGGCCGTTGCCCTGTTCAGCACCTATGCCAACTCGGGCGACGACCCGGCGATGAAGGAATTCGCCAAGAAGACGCTGCCGACGCTGCAGATGCACGAGAAGCACGTGAAGGAACTCGCGGCCGCGCATCAGGGTTGAGGGTTGGTGACTGGCCAGCAATAGCATTCTACGGCGCCCCCTCTGTCCTGCCGGACATCTCCCCCACGAGTGGGGAGATCAGCAGCGTCGGCGCCGTGCTTTTCTACCGACGGTGAAAATTGGCGAAGGCTGAGGCGACAGCCAATCTCCCTGCTTGTGGGGGAAATGTCCGGCAGGACAGAGGGGGGCGCCGTAGAGTGCGACGGCCGATGCCTGCCGTTGGCAAGGCATTGCGGCAAAGTGGCTCTGTGGGTGCGCCGGCAGTGACATACACTGCCGCCACCAATTCAATGGAGCTCCCATGCCCAAGATCGACCTGTCCACCGTGCCTGTCCGCAAGGGCTCCGGCTACCCCGCACCCTTCGACGCCCCTTGCGCCGAGCGCACGCGCCGCCGCCTCGGCGATGCCGGCGGGCTCAGCGATTTCGGCGTCAATCTGATGACCCTCCCGCCCGGTGGCTGGTCGAGCCAGCGCCACTGGCACAGCCATGAGGATGAGCTCGTCTATGTGCTGGAAGGCGAACTGGTGCTGGTCGAGGATGGCGGCGAGACGGTGCTCAAAGCCGGCGACTGCGCGACGTTCGCCAAGAACAGCGGCAACGGCCATCACATGATCAACCGCTCGTCGGCAACGGCGCGCTATCTCGAAGTCGGCTCGCGCAATCCCGACGATGTCATCACCTGCTCCGATATCGATATGATGAGCCCGAGTTCAGATGGCCGGTTCCTGCACAAGGATGGGACGCTGTATCCGGGGCAGGGGTGAGGGCTGGACCATGCTTCGGCGCTGGTGTTCGCTGGGTGGGGGGATAAGTTCCTCACGATTAAAGGTGGCGCCGGCCCCCTCATCCGACCGCTTCGCGGCCACCTTCTCCCCGCTGGGGAGAAGAGGGAAGCGCTGGCGCTGACCGGCTCCTCTCCCCTCGGGGAGAGGTCAGCCGAGCGAAGCGGAGGCTGGGTGAGGGGGCCTTGGCGCCAGCTTGGCAAACAAAGGGAGCATCACCGTGAAAAAAGAAGTCATCGAAGTGCCCGTGATGTCGGCCAAGGTGCGGGCGCTCGGGCTGCCCTGCTCGACGGCGGTGAGGGCCAACGGCTTCGTGTTCATCTCGGCGACGCCGCCGGTGGACATGGTGACCGGCGAGATGGTGCGCGGCGACATCGAGGTGCAGACCGAGGCGTCGCTGAAGGCGCTGAAACACTGCCTGGAAGCGGCCGGCACCTCGCTGGAAAACGTGGTGATGGTGCGCATCTACGCCGTCAATTCCGGCTTCTACAACGCCATCAACCGGGTCTATGCCAGGTATTTCAGCGTCAACCCGCCGGCGCGCAGTTTTGTGCCGGTGGCATCATGGCCGATGGAGTTCGATATCGAGATCGAGTGCGTGGCGATGGCGTGAGGAGCGGTGGCAGCCGCCGTCTCTGGCGTTCCAATCCGGCCGTGCTATTTTCTATGCGGCCGCCTTATCAGTCTCATCGTTGTCCGCCTTGCTACCCCGCCTAGCTAGCATCGATAGAAGTGTACTCGCGTAGCTTTTGCTTGGAGCATATAAATAATCCTCGCTCATATGATGCTTAAGATGCTCCTTTAACATCTCGATCTTAGTCTGTGTTCGGAGTTCATATCGCTCATCATTGGTTAATTCCATTTCGTCTTGGGAAGCGTAAGAGACGTCAGTGGCAATGATGCTTATTTTGTAGAGGTCCTGTCTCTTGCGGTTGATATTTATAATTTCCGATATTAGACGATATAGAATTGAATAGCACACAGCTAGGACTGATGCCGATATGATCACATACGGTGCTCGTGAGATCAGGAACTCGATGATTCCCATTTGATTATTCTGAAGGAAGAAATCCAATAGTCGCTCAGAGTTTAAAAATAATCTAGCTGTTACTAGTCCAATTATTAAAATTGGCACAGCGCAAATTCCAGTATATAGCTTAATGTTGTTTGTTCCTTGTTTGACATAACCGGCAATTTCGGTTGGAAATAAATTTATGTTATTCTTTAACTCCCTAAGTATCGCCTCTTTGCTGGATATTTCGGAGCTAAGTGCTTTCCTGTCGGCATTTAGCTTGTCAATGTTTAGTTCTATCGCCGTCACGCGCTCGTTGCGCTCGTTCTCAACCGAAACACCAATCGCAATTCGTCTTTCAACCTCGTCAGCTGTGTCGGCTAATTCCTGCACCTTCGCGTTGAGGTCTTTGATTTCGGATTCTCCTGCCTCAATCGCGTCATTTTGGTTGGAGATTTCTAAGCTGTTTTCTTCAATTTTGTTAAACGAGACTTTGGCTTCTTCAAGATAGGCCCTAAGAGAGTTTTCGATTTTTTCCCGCTCGCCTGCAATATCGTCAAAAAGTTTTACGATCGCGGAAAAGTATTTCTGCTCAACTCCCTTAATTTCGATTCTTGTTATGGTTGCCGATTTCCAGAATCGTTCACTCGGCCTAATTCCGAAGCCGTTTACAAATCTATTCGGCTCAAAATTAAAAGATGATCCGTCATATCGTTTCGACTCTTCGGTTCTGCCACCGTTCGACCCGTCTACGAAGCTAATCTCCATTTCATGGTGTTCTTCATAACCGGTCGCAAAAACTTTTATCGAAGTTATATATACGGTATCGACAAGGTCGAAACTGAGCCACTCTCTCTTTGCTTTGAGGAGATTTACTGTATTCTTGTTACCAACCAGCTGAGTGGATTTTCGCGATCGATGCGAAAAGAATGAAATGTCAATTTCCTTTGTAGGAGGAATAGTTGACGCGCTAGCTAGCTCTTGGATTCCAGATAAATCGAGCTGGGTCGGTGGCGCTGGGAGGTCCACTGCAGGCGTTATAGGGGCTTTGTCCGTGGCCATAGAATATCACTTTCGGAAAATCCAAAGTACCATTCTACATAAAGTTGAGTTTCTGAGAAGTTATTTCGCGACCCATTCACAGCAATTGCCGGAGCTATCATTTTGTGTTTTTCTGGTCAATTTCGGTTGTCCAAAATCCTTATAGAGAAAATGGAAACTGCTTGCCATCTCCGAAAGATGTGGTGAGAGCGCCAATTGCGTCAAGCAAAATACTCCTGCAGCGGCCGAACCTCCAGGCTCCCCGCCTTCAGCGCCGCAATCGCCTCGGCCACCGCCGCGGCGCCCGACAGCGTCGTGTAATACGGCACCTTCTGCATCAGCGTTGCGCGGCGCAGCGACTTGGAGTCCGACACCGCCTTCTGGCCGTCCGTCGTGTTGAAGACGATCTGGACCTGGCGGTTGCGGATGGCGTCTTCGATGTGGGGGCGGCCCTCCAGCACCTTGTTGATCTTCTGGGCGTCGACGCCGTTTTCGGCGAGGAAGCGGGCCGTGCCGGATGTCGCCAACACCTTGAAGCCCTGGCCGGCGAGGCGCTTGACCGCCGGCAGGATGCCGGCCTTGTCCTCGTCGCGCACCGAGACGAACAGCGTACCGGAGCGGGGGAGATCAACGCCGGCGCCGAGCTGGCTCTTGGCGAAGGCGAGCGCGAAGTCGCGGTCGAGGCCCATGACTTCGCCGGTCGAGCGCATTTCCGGGCCAAGCAATATGTCGACGCCGGGGAAGCGGGCGAAGGGGAAGACGGCTTCCTTGACCGCTATGTGGCCGGGGTTCCTGGGGTCGGGCATGGCGCCGTAATGGGCGAAGGCATCTTCAAGTGTCTCGCCGGCCATGATGCGGGCGGCGATCTTGGCGATGGGACGGCCGATGGTCTTGGCGACGAAGGGCACGGTGCGCGATGCCCGCGGATTGACCTCCAGCACATAGACCGTGCCGTCCTTGATCGCATACTGCACGTTCATCAGGCCGCCGACATTGAGCGCGCGGGCAAGGGCCGCCGTCTGGCGCTCCAGCTCGTCGACCAGCTCGGAAGGCAGCGAGTGAACGGGGAGCGAGCAGGCGCTGTCGCCGGAGTGGATGCCGGCCTCCTCGATGTGTTCCAGAATGCCTGAGACGAATGTCGACTTGCCGTCGCAGAGGCAGTCGACATCGACCTCGATGGCGCCGGAGAGATAGGTGTCGAACAGAAGCGGGTTCTTGCCCAGCAGCGTGTTGATCTGGCCTGTCTTGTCGTTGGGGTATTTCTGCTTGATGTCCTCCGGCACCAGGCCGGGCACGGTGTCGAGCAGGTAGCTCTGCAGCATGCCTTCGTCATGGATGATCTGCATGGCGCGGCCGCCGAGCACATAGGAGGGGCGCACCACCAGCGGGAAGCCGAGCTCGCCGGCGACTAGGCGCGCCTGCTCGACCGAATAGGCGATGCCGTTCTTCGGCTGGGTCAGGTTGAGCTTATGAAGCAGCTTCTGGAAGCGGTCGCGGTCTTCGGCGAGATCGATCATGTCGGGCGACGTACCGAGGATCGGGATGCCGGCCTTCTCCAGCGCATCGGCCAACTTCAGCGGCGTCTGGCCGCCGAACTGGACGATAACGCCGACCAGTTCGCCCGAGGCCTGTTCGGCGCGCAGGATCTCCAGCACGTCCTCCGCCGTCAGCGGTTCGAAGTAGAGCCGGTCGGAGGTGTCGTAGTCGGTCGAGACGGTCTCGGGGTTGCAGTTGATCATGATCGCTTCATAGCCGGCGTCGCGCAGCGCGAAGGCGGCATGGCAGCAGCAATAGTCGAACTCGATGCCCTGGCCGATGCGGTTCGGACCGCCGCCAAGGATGACGACTTTTTTCCGCGCTGACACTTGCGCTTCATTGGCCAGCGCGCCGGCGAAGGGCACTTCGTAGGTCGAGTACATGTAGGCGGTGGGCGAGGCGAACTCGGCCGCGCAAGTGTCGATGCGCTTATAAACCGGATGAACGTCGAGCTTTTCACGAATCTTCGCAATCACTTCGGCGTCGGTCTTCGTCAGCGAGGCGAGGCGGGCATCGGAGAAGCCCATCGCCTTCAGCATGCGCAGATTGACGGCGTCTTGCGGAATGCCGTGCTCGCGGATGCGGGCTTCCATGGAAACGATGCCGGCGATCTGTTCGAGGAACCACGGGTCGATCTTGCACATGGCGTGCACGTCTTCCAGCGAGGTGCCCATGCGGATCGCCTGCGCCACCATGCGCAGCCGGTCGGGCGTCGGCGTGCCGAGCGCGGCGCGGATGGCGTTGCGGTCGTCGGCGTGGTTGGCAGCCACGGCACCGTGGCCGAGGCCGGGGATCTCGATCTCGTCTAGGCCGGTGAGGCCGGTTTCCAATCCACGCAAAGCCTTCTGCAGGGACTCCTGGAAGGTGCGGCCGATGGCCATGACTTCGCCGACCGACTTCATGGCGGTGGTCAGCACCGGCTCGGCGCCGGGGAATTTCTCGAAGGCAAAGCGCGGGATTTTGGTGACGACGTAATCGATGCTCGGCTCGAAGGAGGCGGGCGTGGCGCCGCCGGTGATGTCGTTCTCCAGCTCGTCCAGCGTGTAGCCGACGGCGAGTTTTGCCGCGATCTTGGCGATGGGGAAGCCGGTCGCCTTCGAAGCCAAGGCGGAACTGCGCGAGACGCGCGGGTTCATCTCGATGACGACGAGGCGGCCATCGGCCGGGTTGACGGCGAACTGCACGTTGGAGCCGCCGGTCTCGACGCCGATCTCGCGCAGCACCGCGATCGAGGCGTTGCGCATCATCTGGTATTCCTTGTCGGTCAAGGTCAGCGCGGGCGCGACGGTGATCGAGTCACCGGTGTGTACGCCCATCGGGTCGATATTCTCGATCGAGCAGACGATGATGCAATTGTCCGCCTTGTCGCGGACGACCTCCATCTCATATTCCTTCCAGCCGAGCACGCTTTCCTCGATCAGCACTTCGGTGGTCGGCGAGGCGTCGAGGCCGGACTGGACAATGTCGTAGAATTCGGCGCGGTTGTAGGCGATGCCGCCGCCGGTGCCGCCCATGGTGAAAGACGGGCGGATGATGGCGGGCAGGCCGACATGGTCGAGCGCCTGGGCGGCAATCGCCATGCCATGGCTGATGTAGCGCTGCTTGCGGTCGCCTTCGCCGAGGTTCCAGCGGGTTTCCAGCGCGTCGAGCGCGGCATCGAGGTCGGCAGGCGCCTCGGCCTTTACGGCGGCGCGCTCGGCCTCGTGCGTCTTGCGGTCGGCGTTCTTGACATCGGTGGCATTGGCAAGCATCGACTTCGGCGTTTCCAGGCCGATCTTCTTCATCGCCTCGCGAAACAGCGCCCGGTCCTCGGCCTTGTCGATCGCCGTGGCGTCGGCGCCGATCATCTCGACATTGTAGCGTTCGAGCACGCCCATGCGGCGCAGCGACAGAGCAGTATTGAGCGCGGTCTGGCCGCCCATGGTCGGCAGCAGCGCGTCGGGCCGCTCCTTGGCGATGATCTTGGCGACGACTTCAGGCGTGATCGGCTCGATATAGGTGGCGTCGGCCAGTTCCGGGTCGGTCATTATGGTGGCCGGGTTGGAATTGACCAGGATTACGCGAAAGCCCTCTTCCTTCAGCGCCTTGCAGGCCTGTGTGCCGGAATAATCGAACTCACAGGCCTGGCCGATGACGATGGGGCCGGCCCCGATGATCAGGATCGACTTGATGTCGGTGCGTCTTGGCATCGTTGTGAGTTCCGTTCGGCGAGCGGCTTGCACGAAAAACCGGGACGGGAAGACCCGGCCGGTTGTGCTTGCGATTCTGGTATCAGGCTAGGAGGGCCTTATAGGGAAGAGTTTTGGGAGATGTAACCCCGAAAATGAGGCTAGGCAGTAGGGATTAGGCAGTAGGGATCAGGCAGTGGGGATTAGGCAGGAGCGAGGTTAAGGCGCCTATTGCCCATTCCCTACTGCCTGACACCTAATCCCCCAGCGCGAGCTGATCCGTAATCTCAAACCGCTCTGATACCCCGACGCGGATCATGTTGAGGCTGCCTTCCCTTGTGAAGCGGAAGTCGCTGGGCGAATCCGAGTTGGCCGGCATGCCGGCATAGAAGGAGATGACGCGGGTGCCGCCGTCGGGCCAGGTCACGGTGATGTCTGCCTTGTCGGCGCCATTGTGGACGATGTTGACGGCGCAGCGGGTCATCGGTTGTCCGACATAGCGGGCGCAGGGGATCTCGGCGGTGGCGCCGAGGGCGGGCGGGGGTTCCAGCCGTGCAACGGTTTGCGTAGCGGTCGCAGCTTTGGCCTGGTCTGGCCGTGGCGTCGGGGATGGTACCCCCGGCGCGGACGCCGTATCCGGCGCTGCTCCCGCAGACGCGGCGGAATCCTGTACCGGCGTCCCCGTGGCCTCCGTCGCCGGAGCCTCCGTGGCGGGGATCTCGCCCGTCCTCGGGCTTTCATTGGCTGCGAAGGCGAGGCCATAAGCATCCTGCATGGCGGTCCTGCCGATCTCGGCGGCGGACTTCGGCGCGCCCGGATCCGTGCTGCCAAGGCGCTCCGTCAGGTCGAGTGGAGCCGGCGCGGGTGCAGCCGGGGTGGGTGGAGCCTGAGTGGGTACAGGCGGAGCGGCAGAGGCGGCGGGTGCAGTCGTCCGGGGCGCTGCGGCCACGTCGGCCGGCTGCGTCGGCATGTCGGGCGCGAGCGTCGGGCCGCCGGCTTCAGCGCTGGCGGTCGCCTGGGGCGGCGCGGCGTCAACTTCGACCACGGTCGGATTGTCGGGGATAAGATAGCGCGCGGGCGCCCAGCCTTTGACCAGTGGATTGTCGATCTCCTCGACCTTGCACCAGCGGTGGCCGTCCACTTCGCTGCAGCCGAAATTCCTGACGCTCGAGCCGATCGGCAGGCGCGCCTGGGTTCTGCCGACCGGCGACGGCGTGGCGCGGATGTTGAGGAGATCGCCTGGGCCGAGCTCGGTCACTATGGAAACGATGTCGGCAGGCGCGTCCTCGGCATTGGCCGGCAAGCTCACCAACAACGGGCCCACCACCAACGGACCCGCCAACAACCGGGCTGCCCGCAGGAGCGGAGCGCCAGTCAGTCGATGCAAAATGGTTCGGATTGTGCGCCTCATCATTTGGCCGTGCGCCGATTACCCTTGCGGCAGCAGTCCTGCCGTATGCCAAGGCGGTTTTATAAGGGACGATACGCGGCCATGTAAGTCTGAAAATGCGTCCGATGTTTGGTGCCGCGAGGCGGAAGCAGGGCGCAGCCGTGCGGTCAAGCGGAGCCTTGCCAAGAGGGTTTGGGCATGAAGCCGGTCCTCAGCGCATGCGCCCATTCCGGTCGGCCCGCCTGTGCGGCCTGTCTCGCCGCCGCTTCGTGGTCGTAGTCGACGGCGATGGTCTCGAAACGGTCTGGACCATCGCCATCCAAGGTGAGGATGCCGTAGCGCGCATGCGGGCTGCCTTGCTCCGAAACATGCGCCGGGGGCGTGTCATCTTCATAGGCGGGGGCGCCGACGCTGCCGGGATTGAAGAGCAAGGGGCCGCCGGGGATACGGACCAGTTCCGCGCGGTGGCTGTGGCCGCACAGCACGATGCGGCAGGCCGGGTCCAGCGCCTGCAACCGCCGCTGAATAGCGGCAAGCGGCGCGCGCACCAGTTGGCCATCGACGATCGCGTCGAGCAGGTATTTCTCGTCATGGTCGGGCCGCGCATGGAAAGCGACCACGCCGGGAACAATCTCCAGCGTGAAGGGCAGGGCGAGCAGGGCTTCGCGCTGCGCTGATGTCAGCCGTTCCTGCGCATAGCGGTCTGAAGCCCACATCATATCGTCGGCCGGATCGACCGCGACCCGGCGGTCATGGTTGCCGCGCACCGTCGGCAGGTCGAGCGCTTCGAGCCGCTCGAACGTCTCGCGCGGCCAGAGCGGGCCGGAGACACAGTCGCCAAGGTTGACGGTGAGATCGGCGCCGCCGCGCCGCGCTAGATCGGCGAGCACGGCATCCAGCGCCAGCACATTGCCATGGATGTCGGCGAGAACGGCAATGCGCATGCGGCGGGCTCCTTGGTGCAGCCCGTTGAGGCTTGCGGCCCGTCTTCGTTATCAAGCCCCTGCCTTCATTATCAAGCCCTTGAGATCGTTCGAGACAGCCGGGAGCCCCGCCTATCGCGGAAGCACTCCATCTGCTAGCGTCCACGCCGCTCCAGAGTTCATCCGGGGGAGGACAGGCGATGACCCGCGACCAGATGGTTGCCCACCTTCGCGCCGCCAATGACGTCGCGCGCGAGACTGCCGCGCACGGGCACCATCCTTTCGGCTGCGTGCTCGTCGGCCCCGACGATCGCATCCTGATGCGGCAAGGCAACATCAACACCGTGCGCCACGCCGAAACCGAGCTCTCCCGGCGTGCCGCCGACACCTATCCGCCGGATTTCCTCTGGTCCTGCACGCTGGTCACAACCGGCGAGCCCTGTGCGATGTGCACGGGAACGCTGTACTGGGCGAATATCGGCCGGCTGGTCTACGGCTTCGAGGAAACCAAGCTTCTCGCGCTGACCGGCAATCACGCAGAGAACCCGACGATGAACCTCTCGTCGCGCACAGTCCTCGGCTCCGGGCAGAAGCCGGTCGAGGTCCACGGCCCTTTCCCCGAGATGGACGAGGAACTCCTCGCCCCGCATATCGGTTTTTGGCAGCGCTAGGAGCGGCCTGACTTCGGCACCAGCTACGCCGGCATTTCGATGTCGTGGCCGCCGACGATGGGTAGAGCCGGGTCATCTCCGGCCGCCGCAATCACGCTGTCGAGCAGGCCGGGGAAGCGGGCGTCGAGGTCGGCGCGGCGCAGCGTGATCATCCGGTTGGTGCCGGCCACTTCGGCGCGGGTGACGCCGGCCTCGCGCAGTTTGGCCAGGTGATAGCTGAGATTGGTCTTGGAGCCGAGGTCGAGGAACCGGCTGCAGTTCAGCGGCACGCCTTCCTTGCAGGCGAGATAGCGCACGATGGCGAGCCGGGTCGGGTCGCCAAGCACGCCGAGCACAACCGGCAGGCTGATCTGGTCTGTATTGGGGTGCGGCAAAGTCATGGCCCGAAACTAAGCACAGTCGGTGGCGATTTCAACGCGTCGATCTTTCGCGGGCATGCACGGTCCGTTTCGCGATTGGCCCAATGGCTGTCCTGACACAGGGCTGTCAGCAGGCTTCAGCTATTTTCACCTGGCTTCATTGACATCATGTCCTGTTATGTCCAATTGTTCAATAAGTTTTGAACTAAGGACACGCCCTATGGACAAGCGCCTCTTCTGGCTTGCGCTCGGATCGTTCACGATCTCGACCGAAGGCTTCGTCATCTCCAGCCTGCTGCCTGATATCGCCACCGACGCCCGCATTTCCATTCCGCTCGCCGGCACGCTGATCACCGCCTTCGCGCTGGCTTACGCCATCGGCACGCCGATCCTGGCAACGCTGACCGGCGAATGGGACCGGCGCCGCGTCATCTTGTGGACGCTGGCGTTCTTCGTCATCGGCAATGTGGTGGCGGCGCTGAGCTCGTCCTTCGAGCTGCTGCTCATTGCCCGCATCATCATGGCGCTGTCGTCAGGCCTGTTTGCCGCGACCGCTCAAGGCACGGCGGTGGCGCTGGTCGATGACCACCACCGGGCGCGGGCCATTGCAGTCGTCGTCGGCGGAACCACGGTGGCGGTTGCGCTGGGTGCACCGCTCGGCGCGCTGGTTGCCACGATAGCCGGCTGGCGCGGGACCTTCTTTGCCATTGCCGGGCTCGGCGCGCTGGTCGGCGCCATTCTGTGGTACCGGCTGCCGCGCGGAATTGTCGGCACCAAGCTGCCGCTCAGGCGGCGGCTGGCTGCGGCGCTGCGCCCCGGCGTCATGCCGATCCTGCTGACCACCGCTCTTGCCCTGATCGGCGCCTTCTCGGTGTTTTCCTATATCGCGCCGCTGGCCATCCAGAGCGGCGGCCTCAGCCCGATTGCGCTGCCCGGCATGCTGCTCGCCTTCGGTGTGGGCGCCGTCATCGGCAACATAGCCGGCGGCCAGGCGGCCGACCGTTTTGGTGCGACGCGCACCGTCGGCTGGTCGCTGGCGCTGAGCGCCGTCATGCTGGTGATGCTCTCGGTCATCCCGACCTTCCTGCCGCAGCATCTCGCCGGGCCGGCATTGATGGCCATGATGGTGCCGTGGGGCATGGTCGGCTGGGCATTTCCGCCGGCGCAGGCCAGCCGCATCATCAAGCTGGCGCCCGACGCCGCCCCGATCGTGCTGTCGCTCAACGCTTCGGCCCTCTATCTCGGCGTGGCGCTGGGCGCTGTGGCCGGCGGCGCCGTGCTTCGCTACGGCGTGCCGGCCGACCTCGGCCTGGTCGCCGCCATCTTCCCGCTGATCGGGCTTGGCGTGGTGCTGGCCGGCCGCTGGGCGGCCCGGCCGGTCGCCATGCCGGCGGAATAGATCTTTGCAAAGGACCGGCGGCCGTTCTTTCAGCTTGAAGGGGCGGCCGCCGGCACGTCGTAGTCCAGCGCCGCGACTTCATCCAGCATAGCGCGCAGATCTGCCGCTCGTTGCGGGCCGAACAGCGTCTCGAAGCGCTGCTGAGCAGTGCTCCACAATTGCGTTGTCTCCTCGAGCTTGGTCTGGCCTTGCGGCGTCAGCCGCACCCGCTTGACGCGGCGATCGTCCTTGTCGGCGAAGGTGTCGACATAGCCGTCGCGGATCAGCGGCTTCAGCGTGTGGCCGAGCGCCGAGAGATCCATGACCATCGCTTCGGCTATCGTGCCCATCGCCGGCTCGTTGCTGACATGGATCTGGTAGAGCAGGCCGTACTGCGTGCCCTTCAGACCCGAAGGCGAGATTACATCGTCATAGAAGCGGCCGAGCTTGCGCGCGGCGCGCCGCAGCGTGGCGTTGTTGCAAAGGCTGAATCCCGGCAGCACGGTCTTGCTCATCACGACTCCTTGCCGGCAAAACCGCTGCCGGCCTGTCGCAGAAATAGTTTCTGCCGCCTCCGTTGACAAGATGGTGGTATATGCCTACTTCCTGAAAGTGGTATATGCCACTAATTGGAGACCAGGGCGGGACGAGGGTTCATCGACCTGTCTCGCCGGGCAGAAAAAAGGAACAGGACAATGAGTGGACAGGACAACAAGGGTACCGCAGTCGTCACCGGCGCATCGGCCGGCATAGGTGCTGTCTATGCCGACCGGCTGGCCGGGCAGGGCTACGATCTGGTGCTGGTGGCGCGGCGCGCCGACCGGCTGCAGGAACTGGCTGAAAAGCTGCGATATGCTTACAAGCGCAAGGTCAGCGTGATATCAGCCGATCTTGCCGACGACAATGATGTGCGCCGCGTCGAGCAGGCGATCGCAGCCGACGATAGCACCACGTTCCTGGTCAACAATGCCGGCATTGGCGGCCAGGCCGTGGTAGCAACGGCCGACGCCGACGAGGCCGAGCGCATGATCAAGGTCAACGTCATCGCCTTGACCCGCCTGACCCGCGCCGTTCTGCCGGGGCTTCTTGCGCGCAACCGCGGCGCCATCGTCAACATCGCCTCTGTGCTCGCCTATGATACCTCGTTCGGCGGCATCTACAGCGGCACCAAGGCCTATGTCGTCAACTTCACCGAGGCGCTGCACCGCGAAGTCGCCGGCACCAATGTGAAGGTGCAGGCGGTGCTGCCGGGCGCGACCCGCACCGATTTCTGGGAGCTTGCCGGCGGCGACATCGACAATCTGCCGAAGGAGATCATCATGTCCGCCGACGATATGGTCGATGCCGCGCTTGTGGGCCTATCCAGGGGCGAAGCCGTCACCGTGCCGGCACTTGCCGATGCGACCAAGCTCGACACCTTCCTCGGCGCAAGGCAAGTCTTCTACGGCAGCCTGCACGCCGACAAGCCTGCTGCCCGCTACGCGGCCTGAGGAGAGAGCTGGTTCGCTTCGCGAACCAGGACCCCACCCCGCTCACTACATTCGCGACCCTCCCCACAAGGGGGGAGGGTAAAGTGCGCGCTCCCCTACCTCCCCCTTGTGGGCATAGGCGCTAAGATAGGTATTGCCCTGCGGAATCGGGTGTGATTCTACACTGCGATGACACACGAATCGCTTGTTGATGACGGCTGGGCCGAGACGATTGAGCTTCTGGGCGGCGAAGATTTGCTCACGCAGAGCGCCCGCGAGACGAAGGCGTTCCTGCGCCCGCGCGGCGTCAGGTCGGCGAGCGACCTGTTGCGCCTGACACTGGCTTACTGCCTTGGCAAGGTTGG